>NZ_JBEAAL010000019.1:0-157169 GCF_040066075.1 Neorhizobium phenanthreniclasticum | reverse complement strand
CCCCCCCCCCCCCCCCCCCCTGGCCAACCGCGTTTCCCAATCCCCCTTCCGATATCATCTGCCGGAAGCGGGTTTCATGCCGATTTCTCTTCGACCTTTCCGCCGAATCCTTGGCCTTTCCTCCGTTCTTGCGGCAGGTGTCCTATTGGCGGGCTGCCAGGTGCCATTCGTCACCGATACGAGCCGGATGAACCCGGACGTCTTCGTCCAGGAGACGGCGCCGGTCTTCTATGTTCCCCCTTATGCCGATCCTCCGACGAACCAGCCGCCTCCGACCCCGGGCGCGATCCCGCAGCGGCGCCAGCTCTACCCTTCGGATTTCCACCAGACATACGGTCTGCCGGTGTCCAATCCCGTGCATCGAACCCTGTATGGCGTGGTCCGCGACGAGGGGCATACGCTTCCGGCCGTCCCCTATTCGCGAATCGATGCTCGATACCTGCGCCAGGAGGTCGATTATCGCACCGGCGAGGCCCCCGGCACGATCGTCGTCGATACGCGGCAGCGTTTCCTCTATTTCGTCCAGCCGGGCGGCAAGGCGATCCGTTACGGCGTAGGCCTCGGCAAGGCGGGCTTTTCCTGGCATGGCCGCGGCGTCATCCAGCATAAGGCGAAGTGGCCGCGCTGGACGCCGCCCGACGATATGGTGGCCCGCCAGCCGGAACTGCGCAAGTTTGCCGCTTCCGAAGGCGGTTACAATCCGGGCCTCAACAATCCGCTCGGCGCCCGGGCGCTCTATATCTACAAGGATGGCAAGGACACGCTCTATCGCGTCCATGGTACGCCGGATTGGCAATCGGTCGGCAAGGCGACGTCATCCGGCTGCGTGCGCATGTTCAATCAGGATGTTATCGATCTCTTCGACCGGGTCCCGTCCGGCACACCGATCGTCGTCATCTGAACCCGTGCGACCGGATGTGGGATTGTCGAAGGAAGCGGTTTCAGCCGCTCTCTTCGCGTTTCATCCCATCGGTTTGAGACATCGTGTCCATATTGTGAACAGTTGCTTAATTATCGCAGACCTATGCTCGAACGCCACGGCACGGATTCGGAACCTTTCAGCCGCCCTTCCGTTGAAGTATGCTTTTTTGAGTTCAGGCGTTTCCATCGAGCGGTCCTCCACACATGATCCATAAAACTCTCTATTCCCGCCGGGGCTTCCTGTCTCTCCTGGGCGTCGGCACGGCCTCGACCTTGGCCGGCTGTGCTTCGACGGCGCCTGGGCCAGGCGACACGATGATCACCTATCGGGAGGGAGGCAGCGTGCGCCGGCCGGCTATCCTGCCCGGCAGCAGCCCGGAACTGGATCAGATGTACGGCACGGTGGTCGATGGCGGTTTCGTCATCCCGGCCATTCCTTATCAGCAGATCAATCCCCGCTACTATCGCCAGCGCGTTCTTGATCCGACCGGCGAGCGTCCCGGCACGGTGGTCGTGGACACGCCGTCCCGCTTCCTCTACCTCGTCGAGCCCGGCGGCTCGGCGATGCGCTATGGTGTCGGCATCGGGCGCGAAGGCTTCGCATGGTCCGGCGAAGGCGTCATCCAATGGCGTCAGAAATGGCCGAAATGGACGCCGCCGAACGACATGATCGCCCGCCAGCCGGAGCTTGCGAAATATTCGGCGGACAATGGCGGCATGCCGCCGGGGCTTACGAATCCCCTCGGCGCCCGCGCGCTCTATATTTTCCAGAACGGCCAGGACACGCTCTATCGCCTGCACGGCTCGCCGGAATGGAACTCGATCGGCAAGGCTGTTTCTTCCGGCTGCGTTCGCCTGATGAACCAGGACATCATCGATCTCTACGAGCGCGTGCCCCAGAAGGCGCGTGTGGTGGTCTGGCAGTAAGCAGACCTGAGATCAGCCTGGACGGAACCCATCTGGTGACGGAGGAGGTGCCGCCCATGCTCGAAATCGATGCTGCGCTCGTCAAACGCCTGGTCTCCGCGCAATTTCCGCACCGGGATCGCCGATCTGCGGGAAAAGGGATTGCGCCGGTGCGGATATCCGCCGCCGCTGGATCGAACGGATCGTGGCGGATCATCTCATGATGGCCTGATCTTTGCGGGAACCTCCTCCGGAACTCCCTCGTTGAAGCGGAAGCGATTCGGAGGAGCCCATGCAGCAGAATTCACTATGGCGGGCTTACAGCTACGCCTGGATCACGATGGCGTTTTTCATTTTCAGTCTGATCGGGCACTGGCTGTTCGGCTGGTTCGCCTTCGTTCAGGAACAGGTGGAACACGGGCAGGCGGTCGAGTTTTCGGGTTACCTGATGGAAATGCTGCGGGATACTTTTGAGAACTGGCAGTCCGAATTCCTGCAACTCCTGTGGCAGGTCGGCGGCTTGGCATTCTTCCTGTTCCTGGGCTCGCCGCAATCCAAGGAGGGCTCCGACCGGCTGGAGGCGAAGATCGACGTCATCCTGCGCAGGGTGGACCCGGTGGACGGTGATGGCGTCATCCGGGAACTGGATGAACGCTATTCCGGCCGCCATACGGATGAGCCCGAAGCGCACAAGACATAATCCGGCGTGATGATCTTAACCGGTCTTGATGATGCCCCAGACAACTCTCGTATGGACAGCAAAGGTGAGCGTCCCATCGCTGGCATAGGGGATGAGGATTTCCCTGAGTTCCGCATCGAATACGGCATTGCGCGAACCCAGTTTTGAGGGAGCGAACGTATCCCGCGAATGCTGGCAGCGAATGAAATCGGCTACGCTCTGCTGAAAGGGCGCCGAGAGGAGGAACGCGTCGCCTTCAAGGTCGAGGTAGGCTTGGTAGCGCGCCCATTCGTCAGCCTGCCGGTCGGGATCGAATGGCCGGCCGGTGAGCGCCGGCACCCATTTCGTGAGAAACGCGCGCCAATCGGTTTCCCAAGGTGGCTCAAAGGGCGTATCGCCGGAGACCACGGCAAACCTATGGCCAGGATTGGCATGGGCCGCAAGCCGCGGGAAGAGTCTCGCATGATCCATCCAGTGGACGCTGGCGGCCGCGACCGTCAGGTCGAATCGCTCATCGCCGATCGGAAAATCCTCCGCAAACCCTTCGATCCAGTGCAGGTTCGGCGCATCGCCGCCGGCAAGCGATTGGCCGAGTGTGAGCATCTGCCGCGACGGATCGACTGCTGTGACCTTTTCGAAATACCTGACGAGAGGTCGGGAAATCTTGCCTGGACCGCAACCGATATCGAGAAGGGTAGACCGTTCGGGGGCGATATCGAGAAGTTTTTCGAAGACGGCATCGGGATATGGCGGCCGGTATGGGTAGTTTTCGACGACATCGGCTTCCTCGAAGGAAGCTCCGGCACGTTTGCTCATGAAAGCCCGCTTTTGTTGCTGCAGTCGAAGATCGATAGCTACCCCGGAGCCTTGTCAAACGGATGACAGTTCCGTCTTCATCCGCACGCACTCAATAACCTCTCCTTGAGCGCCACCAGTCCGTCGCGGAGTGCCGCGGCTTCATCGAGGCCGCAGCCGAGGGCCTTGCCGATCGCTTCCGTTACGTTGGCGGCCTCGTTCTTGAGCTCGGCGCCTTTTCCCGTGAGCGAAATCCTGACCTGGCGCTCGTCGTCGCGGTCCCGTTTGCGGGCGACGAACCCGGCCTGCTCCAGCCGCTTGAGAAGCGGGGAGAGCGTGCCGGAATCAAGCCCCAGCCGGTCGCCGATCGCTTTCACGGGCTGGCCGTCTTCTTCCCAGAGCGCGATCATCACCAGATATTGCGGATAGGTGAGCCCCAGCGGCTCGAGCAGCGGCTTATAGGTCCGGTTGAAGGCATGCGCAGCACCATAGATCGCAAAGCAGAGCTGCGCATCGAGCTTGATTTCGAAATTCTGCGAATCGCGTGCGGTTTTCTGCATGGCCGGTCCTGTCTTCACGCATCTGTGCTCTATCTTTTTCCAAGTTCGCATTTTCGCAGGCTTGACGTCCAATTGCAATGCGCGTAATTAGATTGTGCGCAATTGAATTGCGAGCAATATATACCGAAGGGAGTTTGAAGATGCCCATTCTCTACACGACCAAGGCTTCCGCCACCGGCGGCCGTGCCGGCCATGCCCGTTCCGCAGACGGTGTTCTCGATGTAAACCTCACTGTTCCGAAGGAACTTGGCGGAGACGGTGCTACCGGCACCAATCCGGAGCAGCTTTTTGCGGCCGGCTATTCCGCCTGCTTCCTGGGCGCGCTGAAATTCGTCGCCGGCAAGGAAAAGGTGAAGATCCCCGACGATGCGAAGGTGACGGCAACCGTCGGCATCGGTCCGCGCGAAGATGGCGGCGGCTTCGGCATCGAAGTCTCGCTCTCGGTCGATATTCCTGGCGTCGAGCGCTCGATCGCTGAAGACCTCGTTGCCAAGGCGCATATTGTCTGCCCCTACAGCCACGCCATGCGCACGTCGACCGAGGTTCCGGTCTCGGTCGCCTGATCGGCTTGATATCAGCGAAGTTTCCGAGATTTGCGGCTCCGATGTTCAGCGATCCGAAACCGGCACAACCCGGAAACAGACTGCCCGTAGCGATGCTGCGGGCAGTCTGCTGTTCGGGCGAATGTCAACCTTCGGCGTTAGCAGTCACTTCTTTGCGACCGATCTGCGAGACGCAGCGTGCGGCAAGCAGCAGCAACATCATTGTCGGGTTCGCGCCGCCACCGGTCGGGAGTACGGATGTGGAAAGGAGTTGCACATTCGGCACCGCGAAAACCTTAAGATTGGCGTCAACCACGCCTTCTTTTTCAGTAGCGGCCATGCGGGTCGAGCCGGTCGGGTGATAGATTCCTCCTCCGCGCGCCAGGGCTGCTTCTGCCTGCCCGGCGCCCATCCGCCTGAAACGGGTGATCGCCGACAAAGAAAGCTTGCCCCACATGGCCTCGAAAGCGTCTACCGAACGGGTCAGGTTCTGCTTGTCTCTTTCGGTAACTTCCCAGGAAATGACCGCAAGCGGATTGCCGAATGCATCCCGCCGATCCGATGAAAGCGAGATGCGATTTTCGATGCTGGGTTCCTGCTCGATGACCATATGCACAGGGAGCTTGGCGCCGTCCGGAAAAAGCAGGCGTTTGCGGTAATAGCGCGACCAGACCGCCCGGACCAACCATGGTGCGGTCCTAACCAGTCCCATGATGTCACTTGCGGCAGGCAGGCGCCTCTTTTGCAATGAACGGAAGACGCCGCGCAATACGTCGAAGCCGCCCTTTCCATCAGTCTCGAAGGCGATATGCGCAAAGCTTGGTCGTATTTTTGCTCTCAGGTCGCTATCGCCTCCCAGTTCAAAGCGCAGGTTGCGCATCGTTCCGTTCTTCTCGAAACGGAAGCCGACATGCTGATTGAGTTCCGAGAAAGCGGAGGCGACGATCTCGCCGACGGGCGTGGACAGATGATCGCAGAAATTCCGGCCAAGTTCGGGAGAGCGAACGGAAATGATGCCCTTGTGCTGCGCATCCATGAGCAGGGCGAGCCTCGTCGTTTCGATCGCGCCCGCGGATATGATGGAGCGATCGGCTGAAACCGACAGCTCGTCGCCGGACAGGGTCTTTGCCGTAATCTTCCGCAGCATGGAGCCATCGAGAGAGAAATCGGTGACGGTCGCATTGAGCCACACTTCGAGGTTTGGCAAGATTTCCAGCCGATCCCTCGTAAGGTTGTAAATGTTCCGCTTCTTGAAGGGTGGCCATTTCGCCAGACGGGCCGTGTGGGTTGTCGACGACAAGTCCGCCAATTCGTAATCGCCCTGGGCCAGACCGAAGACATTTTCCACCAAAGGGATGAACGGACGAAGATATTCCATGGTCACAGGCCATTTGGCCATCTCAAGATCTTCGTTCTGAAAGGGGATAAGGGCTCCGCCCCATCTGGTGGACGTGCCGCCAATGCATCGGAACCTGCCGTGGGCGGCTCCATCATAAATGGATTTCAGATGTACGACTTCGTTGAGCGGATGTTCTTCCGCATTCTGGTGGAAACCGCCGGACTCCAGGCAGATCACATTATGCCCGGCTTCAGCCAGCCATACACTGACAAGCAGTCCTGTCGTTCCCCCGCCGATAACCAGGATATCCGCCTTGGCTTCCAGCTGACCGGCGCCACTCAAATCCTTGATCATGCAACGGACTCGGCGATGCGGGCATATTGCGGCAAGCGTTCCGGGCGGAGCGTGCTGACGATCACGGCTCCCGACCGGTTCCGCCGCAATGCATCCATGAGGATATTTTCCACACTTGCATGGTTGCCGCTGCTGCGGGCACCGCTCACATAGCCGTAGGTCACCTGCATGGGCAGGCCGTATCGCGACAACGCATCGGCTTCGCGGTTTTCCAGGCTATCCAGAACCTGTACATATTGGCAAAGGGCTGCGCAGTGCTCGGCAATCGGTGCTACCCTGTCTGCCGTGCTTGCAAGGCCGAAGTTTTTGACCTTCCCGGCTTTCACGCAATCCTCGAGCCATCGGAGCCATTCGTCGGTACGGACTGTGCCAGGGTCCGGCTCGTGAAGCGTGTAGACGTCGATGCGGTCCCTTCCGAGCCGTTTGAGGCTTCGTTCCAGAGCGACTTTGGCTCTTGCCAGGTCGAAGGTCTTGGTGGGGGCGGATATGGGCTTTATAACCCTGCCGGCCGCTTT
Source organism: Neorhizobium phenanthreniclasticum (assembly GCF_040066075.1). Taxonomy (NCBI): domain Bacteria; kingdom Pseudomonadati; phylum Pseudomonadota; class Alphaproteobacteria; order Hyphomicrobiales; family Rhizobiaceae; genus Neorhizobium; species Neorhizobium phenanthreniclasticum. Next base: position 150,558 of record NZ_JBEAAL010000019.1, on the reverse strand, counting down.
GCGTAGGAAGATCAGCGCATCTGGCTGTGCTTCTCCGCCCGGCGAATAGATGCCGACCTTTGTCGTGACAGTCAGAGCGGGATGCTCGTACAGCACCTGCTTCAGATCCCGCTCGGCTGCGCCGAAGCCGTAATATGGCGCGGTATCGAAATGGGTGAAGCCGGCGTCAACCGCAGCCTTCAGCAACCGATAACGAGTAGCCGGTCGTCCGGCGTTAAAAAGGGATGCGGTTCCGAGAATAAAACGCGAGCAACGTAAATTGATCCCAGGAATGACTACTTGCTTCAAATTTATATCTCCAAATACACCTCGTCAGCCTGCCTGAGATTTTGTTTAAGTCCAGTGAAATTTCATTGAAAAATAAACGGACCCATGCGCCTTGCGATAGTGTCCGGATGGCTGCCGTATCGCCTTTCTACCTGATCCCGTTCAGCGTCTTTCTCAGCCGGTTCGGCTCGTCGTCGCCGAAGCTCTCGTTAAGCTCGGCGTCGATCTCGGCATGCACGCGCGTCCAGATCGGCAATGCGGCGGAAAGCATGGTCATCCCGTCATTCGTCAGCCGCAGGAGCTTGCCGCGCCGGTCCTTCGGATCGGTTCCGGTTTCGATGAGGCCGCGCCGTTCGAGCACCTTCAAGGCCGCCGTCAAGGTCGTGCGGTCCATCGCGAGCACGCTTGCGACCTGGCTCATGGTTGCCGGCTGCGGCCGGTTCAGCGCCATCATCATCGAAAACTGCCCGTTGGTGAGCCCGATCGGCTTCATTGCATTGTCGAAACGGCGCGCCAGTGCTCGCGCCGCCCGCTGCACGTGAAGGCAAAGGCAGGTATCGCGAACATGCAATGTCGTCGAAAAAGGGATGGCTTCGATGGTGGACGAGGCCGGATGAGTCGGGTTTGACAGCATGGAATTATTATGTTGATATCAACGTACCGTGTCAAGCAAGGGAGGACATGATGGACGTCACCGTTTCGCCGAAGAATCCGCCAGAAAATTCGATCGTATCTCGCGAGGAATGGCTGGAGGCGCGTCGCAAGCTCCTGGCGATGGAGAAAGAGGAGACCCATCTGCGCGACAAGGTGCGCGCTGAACGCCAGGCGCTACCCTGGGTGAAGATGGACAAGGACTACGTCTTTGATACGCCGACGGGCAGGAAGACGCTGGCCGAGCTTTTCGACGGCCGCAGCCAGTTGATCATCTATCATTTCATGCTCGGTCCGGAATGGGATGCCGGCTGCCCCGGCTGTTCTTTCCTGTCGGATCATATCGACGGAACGCTGCCGCACTTGAACAATCACGATGTTACCTTTGTCGCGGTCGCCCGCGCGCCGCTCGACAAGATCGAGGCCTACAAGAAGCGGATGGGTTGGAAATTTCCCTGGGTTTCGTCCTTCGGTTCGGATTTCAATTTCGATTTCCACGTCTCCTTCACGAAGGAGGATCTTGCGAAGGACAAAGTCTTCTACAATTTCTCCGCCATCCCCCCGGAACAGGCGCATGACGAGCTGCCGGGCCTTTCGGCTTTCTACAAGAATGAGAAAGGCGAGGTGTTCCACACCTATTCGAGCTATGCCCGGGGCGGCGAGGAGATGATCGGCACGCTGATGATCCTCGATCGCGCGCCGCTCGGCCGCAACGAGAGCTCGACGATGAATTTCGTCAAGCGACACGACGAGTATGAACAGAAGCCGGAGGCGGGTTCATCCTGTTGCCATTAAGCTGGCTCATCATCGGCCGTCATGAAGGAGGAGCAATAATGGAAATGGAATTGGCCAAGCCGCAGGCCGAACATGGCTTTCTTGAAAGGATGGTTGGCATCTGGGAAGTCAGCTCGCCGGACATGGGTAGCGACGAGAAGTGGGTGGAAGTGGTTCGTTCGCTGCACGGCATCTGGTTCGTCGCCGAGGGCAACGGCAACATGCCGCAAGGCGGAGGAGCCGCCACCACCATGCTCACTCTCGGCTACGATCCGGCCAGGGGCAAATATGTCGGAAGCTGGATCGGCTCCATGATGGCTTATTTGTGGGTCTATGAGGGCGAGGTTTCCGCGGACGGCACGACGCTCAGCCTCTACACGACCGGTCCGGATTTCGCGGAACCGGGCAAGACCGGCGAATATCGCGAGCAGATCATCTTCAAGGACGATGATCACCGCACCTTCAATTCCAGCGCCAAACAGCCGGATGGCACCTGGAAGCAGTTCATGGAAGCGCAATACACCCGCAAGCGGTGAGCTTGCCCTGCGCCGAACCTATCTCACGGAGGAAACAACCATGTTGCAGACCGCTTCAGGGTCTCGTTCCGAGACCCATGGCAAATTCATCTGGTGTGAATTGATGACGCCCGACACCGATGCCGCCGGCAAGTTCTACTCGTCGGTGGTCGGCTGGAAGGTGAAAGACGCAAGCATGCCGGGCATGTCCTATTTCCTGTTCGAAATGGGTGAGGGCGATAATTGCCCCGGCATCGGCGGCATGATGAATTTCCCGCCGGAGCTCGAAGGTAAGATCCCCCCGAACTGGACCGGCTACGTCGCAATCGACGACGTCGACCGGACGGCGAAGGATTTTGCAGAAAATGGCGGTCGCGTGCAGCGCGAGCCGGAGGATATCCCGGGCGTTGGCCGTTTCGCGGTCGTCGCCGATCCGCATGGCGCCGTCATCTGCATCATGACGCCGTTGCCGATGGAAAGCCCTCCGCAGGAATTGGCGCCGGAAGCGGTCGGCAATGTCGGCTGGCGCGAACTCTATGCCGGCAACGGCCAGGAAGCTTTCGACTTCTATTCGAAGATGTTCGGCTGGACGCTCGATCACGACTTCGACATGGGGCCGATGGGCGTCTACAAGATCTTCTCCCACAACGGCCGTCCGGTCGGCGGCATGATGACCAAGCCGGCCGACATGCCGATGGCCTGCTGGAGCTATTACTTCAATGTCGAGGCGATCGATGCGGCGATCGGGCGCGTCACCGCCGGCGACGGCAAGATCGTCAACGGCCCGATGGAGGTTCCCGGCGGAAGCTGGATCGTCAATTGCGTCGATCCTCAGGGGGCCCATTTCTCGCTCGTCGCGCCGAAGCGGTAAATGCCGCAGGGCTTGTGCGGCTCTCCCGGCTCCTGTAAGCGGGCAGCCATTCAACCGGTTCTGGCTTCAGGAGAGACGCCCATGGCAGGCGATGACGACGAATACGTCTATGATGAGGTGACGGGCGAATGGCGCCCGGCTTCGGAAATGGCTGCCGCCACCCAGGCGGCCGCCGAGGTCCGCGACGCATCCGGAAACGTCCTGAAGGACGGCGATTCCGTCACCCTCATCAAGGACCTGAAGGTCAAGGGCGCCAATCAGACCCTGAAACAGGGCACGGTCATCCGGTCGATCCGGCTGACCGAAAATCCCGAAGAGATCGACTGCCGCCACGACACGATCAAGGGTCTCGTGCTGCGCACGGAATTCGTCCGCAAACGGTGAGGGCTGGTCGAAGCCCTGGCTGATCTGAGACGCAATCCGCCTCTACCCCTCTGCCCTGCCGGGCAGAGGGGTAAGTTGCCCTGCACCTTGCGTGCGTCTCGGCGCACCTACCGCTTCAAGCTTCCGAGAATGCCGCGCACCAGCGCCCGGCCGACCTGGGTCGCGACCGTGCGCGCGACGCTCTTCATCGCCGCCTCGACGACCGTTTCGCGCTGGTATCCGGAACGGCGCGGCTTCGCGGCGCCCCGATTGTCGTCGTCGGTGCCAAAGCCCGGCAGCGTCCAGCCGGAACCCGCGGATGCCTCCGCGTCGTCCTTCTTCTCTTTCGCGGCGGCTGCATCGGCCGCCTGCTTGGCACGTGCCGCAAGCATTTCGAATGCGGATTCGCGGTCCAGATCCTCGTCATAGACGCCGAGCACAGGGCTCTTGTCGATGATGGCCTGCCGTTCCTGGTCGGTGATTGCGCCGATACGGCTGGCCGGCGGGCGGACGAGCGTGCGTTCCACAATCGAAGGTGCACCCTTGCCTTCGAGCGTGGAGACCAGCGCTTCGCCGGTTCCGAGATTGGTGATCGCCTCGGCGCAGTCGAAGGCAGGGTTGGGGCGGAAGGTGTCGGCAGCCGTCTTCACCGCCTTCTGTTCGCGCGGCGTATAGGCGCGCAGCGCATGCTGCACGCGGTTGCCGAGCTGGGCGAGCACGCTTTCCGGCACGTCGAGCGGGTTCTGGGTAACGAAATAGACGCCGACCCCCTTGGATCGGATGAGGCGGACGACCTGCTCGACCCGCTCGATCAGCACTTTCGGCGCGTCGTCGAAAAGCAGATGCGCCTCGTCGAAGAAGAAGACGAGCTTCGGCTTGTCGGGGTCGCCCACTTCCGGCAGTTCCTCGAAGAGCTCTGACAACAGCCAGAGCAGGAAGGTCGCATAGAGCCGCGGGTTCATCATCAGCTTGTCGGCGGCGAGTACCGAAATCTGCCCATAACCATTATTGGCCGTGCGCATGATGTCGGAAATCTTCAGTGCCGGCTCGCCGAAGAAATGCTCGGCACCCTGCTGTTCCAGCACCAGCAGCGCGCGCTGGATCGAGGCGACCGAGGTCTTCGAAATGAGCCCGAACTGGCTGGAAAGCGCATTCGCGTTTTCGGCCATGTAGTTGAGCAACGCGGTGAAATCCTTGAGGTCGAGCAGCGGCATCCCGGCCTCGTCGGCGATCTTGAAGGCGATGTTGATGACGCCTTCCTGCGGCTCGGAGGCGTCCATCAGCCTTGAGAGGAGCAGCGGTCCCATCTCGGCGATCGTGGTGCGCACCCTGTGGCCCTTTTCGCCGAAGAGGTCCCAGAAGATCACCGGGAACTGTTCGAATTCGTAGTCGGCAAGGCCGATCGCCTCGGCGCGCTTCAGCAGGAAATCCTTCGGCTCGCCCTTCATCGCGATGCCGGAAAGGTCACCCTTGATGTCGGCGGCGAAGACGGGCACGCCGGCTTTTGAAAAGCCTTCCGCCAGGATTTGCAGTGACACCGTCTTGCCCGTGCCGGTGGCGCCGGTGACGAGGCCGTGGCGGTTGCCGAACTTCAGTTCCAGATATTCAGCCTTGTTGAGTGAATCGTCCGGATTGCGGCTGCCGCCGATAAAGAGCTTTGCCGTATCGTCCATGCGGTTGCGTCTCCTGCCATGTCGTGCGGCATTCCGTCCCGTCCGGCTGTGCCGCTTTCATCCGTCCATCGTAATACTCTTGTAATGCCCTTATAAGGATAGAGCCGAACGGCAACAACGTCTCCGGCGTTGATTCTGCCGTGAAAACTGAAAAGCGCCGGGGCTTGTGCCCGGCTCAGGTCCGGCTTGAGTTTGCTGGATGGTTGCTTTACGTTGACGTTAACGTCAAAAACAGAGGATAGAGCGATGAACGAACTGGTCTCCCGTGTTGCCGAGAATGTCGGAATTACTCCGGAGGTTGCTGAAAAGGCGATCGGCATGATGCTCGGTTTCCTGCAGCGGGAAGCCGATGACGGCGCCGTCGCCCGGATGATCGAGGCGATTCCCGGCGCTCCGGAACTGGTGGCCCAGTTCAACGGCGAGGGTGAGGGAAGCGGCGGCCTGCTCGGCGGGCTGATGGCAAGCTTCGGCGGCGGCGTCATGGCGCTCGGCCAGCAGTTGATGAGCCAGGGGCTCGGCATGGGCGAGATTACCGCGCTTGCCAAGGAGACGATCGCGGTTGCCCGCGAACATGCCGGCGACGAGGTGGTCGACACGGTCGTCGCGTCGGTTCCGGGCCTCTCCCAGTTCGTCTGAGGCAGCGACGCGGCCACGACAGAAAAGCCATTGACTTTTGGCCTGTTAAGGCACATTTCAACGGCGAAGCGGCACCCGTCCGGGTGTCGCTCTTTCAAAGGACAAGAGAGATGAACCCCGACAGTCGAAGTTCGACGTCAACATACCGACCTGTCTCTTCGGGGCTCTGATCCTTCTTTTCAAGGATACGCGCTCCTGAGGGACCGATGGTCCGAAAGGAGCCGCTATGCTGCGTATCCACGCCTATGACCTCGATCGTCTTGTGCCGGTCGCGTCCGATCTGCCGGTCGTCGCGCCGGCGCCGGTTGCGGACGGTGCGCTGGCCGTTTCCGCCCTGCCTGCGGAAGTTCCGCCGGCCGTTGTCTGGTACGACCTGATCAATCCCACCCCTGAAGAGGAACGCACGGTCGGCGAGACCCTCGGCATCGCTGTGCCGAGTATCGACGAGATGGAGGATATCGAGCTTTCCGCCCGTCTTTACCAGGAGGACGGCGCCGAGTTCATGACCATGACGGTGCTGACCCGGCCGGATGCCGGCACGCCGCGCAAGGTGCCGGTCACCTTCATCGTCAAGGGTCAGGTTCTCGTCACCGTGCGTCATGCCGAACCGCGCCCGTTCGATGCCTTCCTTGCCCGTGCCCGCAAGCCGAACGGGGCAGGGCTGCATTCTGCGAGCGGCGAGCTCATCATGACGGGGCTGGTCGAAGCGATCATCGACCGCATGGCCGATACGCTGGAACGGCTCGGCACCGAGATCGACCAGATCTCGCAGAGCATCTTCAGCGCCAAGGCGGCGAAGGCCGACAAGAAGACGCGCGACCTGCAGGAACTGATCCGCGAAGTCGGTCAGAAGGGCGAGTTCATCACCGTCGTGCGGGAAAGCCTTGTCAGCGTCAGCCGAGTGGTGGCCTATTACGCAGCACTCGATGGCGTCGACCGCAAGCTCTCGAAGGAGTTGCGCCAGCGCCTGAAGCTGCTTCAGCGGGACGCGACCTCGCTCGGTGACCATTCCGCCTTCCTGTCGGGCAAGATCAATTTCCTGCTGGATGCGACGCTGGGGCTGATCAACCTGGAGCAGAACCAGATCATCAAGATCTTCTCTGTGGCGGCGGTGGTATTCCTGCCGCCGACGCTGGTCGCTTCGGTCTACGGCATGAACTTCGCCTACCAGCCGGAGCTGCAGTGGCACTACGGTTATCCGGCGGCGATCGGTCTGATGATCGTCTCCATGATCATGCCCTATGTCTATTTCAAGCGGAAGGGCTGGCTCTGATGAAAGTGGCCGGCAGGTAAGCTGGTAACGGTGGGGGCTGGCGGAGACGTCCAGCCCTCGAGCCGAGGCTTGATCGGCTTGCGCGCCGGCCTATTTCCCCTCCTGGCTGGGATGTCTGCAGACCCTTTTCCCTGATCATGGAGGAATACGATGCCTACCTTGAGCAATGGCAGCGAGCTTGAAATATGGGAAGACAGTGAGAACCAGAGCCCGGACGCGATCCTTTTCAACATAACGGAAACCGATGGCGACGTGCTCGGGCCGACAGGCGCGCGCACGGATTATCCTTTTGGCTGGGTTGACCTGGCTTCGGTCGATGTCTTTGACGGCTTCTTTACCGTCACGACCTTTACCAACGACGGCAGGACCGAGCTTTTCACGACGCTGGAAACATTCGTTTTTGACAACGAAGGCAACTTTATTCGCGCCCTGTCCGCCCAGGCCGCCTATCTTTCGACCGAGATCATTTCGGTCATGGCGGTCGATCCAGACGACATCACTGTGACCTGGCTCGGCGCCAACGAATATTACGGCGGGCAGAACACGCAGTACGGCCAGCACCAGATCATCCTGGAAAACGGGGTGATTGAACCCGATACGTTCGTCAACCATGTGCCGACCGTCAGCGATCTCGACTTCACCCTTTTGCCGGGAGAATCCCTGATCGATGTCCGGTTCAGTGCCTCGGATATCGATTACGACCTTTTGAGCTTCATTGTGGTTGACGGCCCGGATCACGGCATGCTGGGACAGGAGACGCAATATGACGCCGGCTATTACCCCTTTCCGCAAGGCAGTTACGGGGGCAGCCTGCACCATCACCAGGATTATCTGAGCGGCAATATCTTCGACTATACCCCCGCTCCCGGCTTCATCGGAACCGACACGTTTACCGTTTACGCCACCGACGGCCAGGGCAACAGCAATCTGGCGACCATCACCATCACGGTCGAACCGCCGCCGGAAGAGATCACGCTCACCGAGGCGAGAGACGTCGTCAGCTACAGTGCCGAGGATCATCCGATGCTTGTCGCTGCATTGGGCGGCAACGACCGGATCACCGGCAGCCGGTTCGGCGATCTGCTCGATGGCGGAATGGGTGATGACCATCTGCGCGGCGGCGCGGGCGATGACGAGATCATCGGCGGTGCGGGAAGGGACTGCCTCTATGGAGGCGCCGGCGACGATATTCTGTCCGGCGGAGCCGGCCGCGATACCCTGGCAGGCGGGGACGGCGGCGACACCTTCCTGTTCGACCTCCTCGGTCGGGCGAATTACGATAAAGTAACGGACTTCTCTTCTACGAATGATGTCATCCAACTCGATAGCTGGGCTTTCGCGGGCCTTGCGCCCGGCGCGCTGGATACAGGCGCTTTTGCGCAGGGCAGGGCGGCCGTGGAGGAAGATGATCGGATCATCTACGATGACTGCTCCGGCCGTCTGATGTTCGATGCGGACGGTTCCGGCGACGCGGCAGCGGTGATCTTTGCGACCGTGGACCACGGCACCCCGCTTGTCGCCGACGACTTCTATGTCGTCTAGCATGGCTCACGAGCGGTTTTCGGCATGCCGGCAACCGCTCGTGAATTGGCTCATTCCTACTTGCCCGCCACCTGTGGCTCGAAGTCCATGACGAACCGGCACGGTTCGTTGTCGTAGCGGCTGCTGGCCGCCTTGCAGCCGTCTGCGATCGACGTGCGGGTGGGCTTCTTGCCTTTCTCGATCCATTCCACCATGGCGGCGAAGATCGCCGCATATTGCGGCGTCGAGAGCTTGCTATGCTGGTTTTCGTCGGTGAAGGTCTGGACCAGCAGATCGGCATTGCCGGCCTTCGCGACTGTTTCGCGATATTGCGCTTCCAGCCCCACGAAGGCTGTCGGGTCGTCCATGGCGTGCATGGAAATCGTCGGCGCGACGATCATGCCGGTGAGGTCGGCATCGTAGGCGAGCAGCCGCCGGGCTTTGGCATCGGCGCTGAACCGCTCGACGCCCTTGTTGAGAGCCGCATCGTCATCCGAGCCGGAATAGACCGTCTTCGAATTGTCGAAGGGATTCTGCCCGTCGAGCCGTCGCCAGACGATGTCCTGGAAGAGATTGGTAGACCAGGCGAGATGCCCGACGAGACTACGCTCCGGCACCTTCGTGACGGCGAGGATGTTGGCGAGGTTTTTCGCCTGCTCCGGCGAGCGCTTGTCTTTGGCGAGCGAGACGCCGGTGCATTCGTCGACGCGCTTTTCGAGTTCCGCACGAGCCATTTTTCCGTCTTTTGGGAGGCCTTGCCAGACGGGGTACTGAGCCTCTTCGGGACGCGGATGGTTCCTGCAGTAATATTGGTAGACGGCGCGAAGATCAGCACGGAAGCCATAGGAGCCGGTGCCGCCGCCAAGCACGCCGCTGGTCAGCACCACGCCGTCGTAATTCGTCTTGCCGTTTGCATCGAGCGCATAGAGTTCGGCGGTCTTGGCGGCGACATTGCCGCCCCAGGACTGGCCGTGCAACAGGGTCAGCCGCGGCTCGCCGAGCAGCTTCTCGGCAACCTTGCGGACGTTGTCGGTGTCCTCAGCCGCCATCCGCACGCCATAGCCCGGCCGGCGATAGTTGGAGCCCGCCCAGGCATAACCTTCCTCAACGGTTACGGCGAAGCGCTCGAGATCCTCGACGGCATCATCCGGCTTGGGCTTGGCGGTGCGCGGCCCGCCATGCGAATGCACCACGAGAATGCCGTTCCAGTTCTGAGGCCTGGCAATCCAGTAGAAGGCGCCGTTCTCATCGGCGCCGGCGAAGCACTCCGTTCCTTTCGGAAGCGAAGCCGGGCACTCCTTCTTTTCCTGCGCGGACACAGGCGAAGATATGACGGCGGCGAGGGCCACCGAAGCCATTAGCATCTTGAAATACATGGAAAGTCTCCTCCTGCTCCACGGTTGGAACTTATGCGGTGGGCGGAGAGGGAGGCAATCTCTGTATTGAGCAACATTTGAGGTCGAGAGCGATTCCGCACCTGCGAATGTTTCGTATTCTTCCCAACAGAGTGTACGGATGGGTGGTTTTTCACCCATCCGTTTTTTGATGATCGTCAAATCGGGAGGTCAATCATCCCACTTCGGTGCGAGATGTCCCGGATTGACGATGCGGCCGTTTGGCTTCGCAAGGCCATGGATCGCCTCCATCTCGTCGAGCGACAGCGCAAAATCGAAGACGTCGAAGTTTTCCGGGAGCCGGGAAACGGTCGCGGTCTTGGAAAGCGCCACGACGTCCTTCTGCTGGATCGCCCAGCGGAGCACGACTTGTGCGGCCGTCTTGCCGTGTCTGGCGCCGATCTCCTTCAGAAGCGGGTCGCTCGGCACCTTGCCGTCGGCCATCAGGTAATAGGCGGTTACCGACATGCCGTGCTTGCGGGCTTCGGCCAGGACCTTGGTCTGGTCGAGATAGGGATGGTATTCCACCTGGTTGGTGGCGAGCGGCGCGTCGGAAAGCTTGACGGCCTCCGCCATCAGGGCGGTCGAGAAATTGGAAACGCCGATATTCTTCACCTTGCCGGCCTTCACGAGCGCGTTCAATGCGCCGATCCGGTCGGCAAGCGGCATCTCGCTCTGCGGCCAGTGGAGCAGCAGGAGGTCGACATGGTCGGTCTTCAGCTTCTTCAGGCTCTCGTCGACCGAAGCGATGAAAGCATCGTGGCCCACCCGGTCGACCCAGACCTTGGTGGTGAGGAAGATATCGGCGCGCGGAATGCCGGAATTGGCGAGCACCTCGCCGACGGCCGCTTCATTGCCGTAGATCTGCGCGGTATCGACATGCCGGAAGCCGAGCTTCAGTGCTTCGGGCAGCACGCGAGCCACGTCCGAATCGGGCATGCGGAATGTGCCGAAACCGAGGGCAGGGATATTGGCGCCGTTGGCGCTGACTGTGAACATGGACAGAACTCCTGTGGAACGCCCGGCGCGCGGCCGGGCAAATGAGGCCCTTACTAGATGGACCGATTCTTAGAGGGATCAACCTCCGTGTTTTGGTAGGGCAAGCGCCTATGGGATTGTCCTGATTTTTATGATGCCGGTCACCCGGCCATCGGCGGGTCGAGGCGGGCAAAGCCCTCCTGCCGGCGATAGGGGAAATGTGGATAGGGAGCGGTGACGGCACTTGCGGCATCGAGCTTTTCGACCTGCTCCTTCGTCAGCGACCAGCCGACCGCACCGAGGTTCTGGCGAAGCTGTTCCTCGGTGCGGGCGCCGATGATCACGGAGGAGACGGTCTGCCGTCCGACGAGCCAGTTGATCGCTACCTGCGGCACGGTCTTTTCCGTTTCCACGGCGACCTCTTCCAGCGCATCGACCACGCGGTAGAGCAGTTCGTCATCGACCGGCGGGCCGAAGCTTGCGGTTTCGTGCAGCCGGCTTCCGTCCGGGATCGGCTTGCTCCGGCTGATCTTGCCGGTCAGCCGCCCCCAGCCGAGCGGGCTCCAGACCAGCGCGCCGAGCCCCTGGTCGGCGCCGAGCGGCATCAGGTCCCATTCGTAGTCGCGGCCGACCAGCGAATAATAGACCTGGTTCGCCACATAGCGGGTCCAGCCGTGTTTTTCTGCGGCTGCGAGCGATTTCATGATCTGCCAGCCGGAGAAGTTGGAAACGCCGATGTAACGCAGCTTGCCGTCAGCGACGAGCCGGTCGAGGGTCGAAACCACTTCCTCTACAGGCGTCGAGGCATCGAAGGCATGGAGCTGGAAAATGTCGATATGGTCGGTGCCGAGCCGCTTCAGCGCGGCCTCGACGGAACGGATCAACCGAAGCCGCGAGGAGCCCCAGTCGTTCGGTCCGTCGCCGGTCGGCAGGCTGGCCTTGGTGGAGATCAGCACGGCGTCGCGCCGGCCCCTGATGGCCTCGCCAAGCACTTCCTCTGAAGCGCCGGTCGAATAGACGTCCGCCGTGTCGAACAGGTTGACGCCGGCTTCGAGGCAGATGTCGACGAGGCGGCGGGCTTCCTCGACATCCGTGGTTCCCCAGTGGCTGAAGAGCGGGCCGGAGCCGCCGAACGTGCCGGCTCCGAAACTGAGGACCGGCACCTTGAGGCCGGATGCGCCGAGATTGCGGTATTCCATGGTCGTGGTCCTTGTTTGAGGAGGCTATTCAGCCGGGCAGGCGAGGGCAGCGGCTTCCGCATTGCGCCGGTCGAGCCGGATCGCGAAAATCGCGACGGCGAGCGCCGCGAGCGGCACGAGGCCGGCGACGAATGTGACCGCGCCGAGACCGGGGCCGTGGTCGATCACGGCGCCGCCGAGCCAGGCGCCGATCGCGTTGCCGAGGTTGAAGGCGGCGATGTTGAAGGAGGAGGCAAGGCCCTGTCCGGCGCCTTCCGCCTTCTGCAGCACCCACATCTGCAGCGGTGCGACGGTGGCAAACGCCGCCGCGCCGAACAGGCCGATGGCGATGACGGCAAGAACCGGCTGGTGGATCGCGGCGGTCATGGCGAGAAGCACGGCCGAAAGCACCAGCAGGCTGCCGATGACGGTCGGCAGGAGATGGCGGTCGGCGAGCCAGCCGCCCAGAAGATTACCCACCACCAGCCCGCCGCCGAAGACGAGCAGGATGGGCGAGACGGCGGCTTCGGAAAAGCCGGTGATCTCGGTCAGGATCGGGGCGACATAGGTGAAGCCCGCGAAGACACCGACCCATGAGAGCACGGTGGTCAGCAGGCCGAGCAGCACCGCGCGGCGGCCGAGCACGGCGGCGACGCCCTGCGAAGCCTCCTCTTGATCGCCGGTTGCTGCCTTGTCTTTCGGCACGAGGGCCGCGATGACGGCAAGCGCGACGATGCCGATCAGTGTGACGGCGAAGAAGGTGGAGCGCCAGCCATAGGCCTGGCCGAGCCAGGTGCCAAAGGGCACGCCGAGAATATTGGCGACCGTCAGGCCGGTGAACATCACGGCGATGGCAGACGCCTTCTTGTTGGGCGCGACGAGGCTGGTGGCGACCACCGAGCCGACACCGAAGAATGAGGCATGCGCAAAGGCGGTGAGAACGCGGGCGGCCATCAGCGTCCAGTAGTCGGGCGCAAGCGCACAGGCGAGGTTGCCGATGGTGAAGACCACCATCAGGCTCATCAGCAGCGTCTTCTTCGACCATTTGCCGGCGATCGCGCCGAGCAGCGGTGCGCCGATGACGACGCCGAGCGCATAACCGGAGATGAGCAGGCCGGCCGCCGAGATCGACACGCCGAGATCGGCGCTGACCTCCAGAAGCAGGCCCATGATGACGAATTCCGTGACGCCGATCCCGAAGGCGCCGGCTGTCAGGGCATAAAGAGCAAGTGGCATGGTGCGGTCCCCTTGGTTGGGAAATGATCCTTGGGAGGAAGGATGAATTGATGCGGCGCAATATCGGCGCGGGGCACTTGCCTGTGTAGCCGCATAAGCGGATAATCATTTGTGAAATGAAGTCACAGATAATAATGTAGGTCGTGCCAGAGGGGGGCGGGCACGGCACCACGGTTAAGATCGTCGAGCGGAAAGCGAAGGACAAACATGGACAACCGTGCCGGTGAAATGGAAGTCTTCGTGCTCGCGGCTGAGCTCAAGAGCTTTTCCGCGGCGGGGCGGAAGCTGAAGCTCTCGCCGTCGGCGGTGAGCAAGCTCGTCACGCGGCTGGAAAACCGGCTCGGCACGCGCCTCGTCGTCCGCTCCACCCGGCTCCTGCAGCTCACTCCCGAGGGCGAGACCTATCTCGCCCGCGCCCAGCGCATCCTGGCCGAAATCGCCGATACGGAGGAAGTCGTGTCCGGGGGAGGGCGCATGCTGCCGCGCGGACCTCTGTCGATCAACGCCTCGGTCGGTTTCGGCGAGCGCTACATCCTGCCGCTGGCGGGCGAATTCCAGCGGCTTTTTCCGGATGTGCAGCTCGATATCACGCTCACGGACGACATCGTCGATCTCATCCGCGAGCGGGTCGACATCGCCATCCGCCATGGACAACTCAGGGATTCATCCCTGATGGCGCGAAAGCTCGGTGAAAGCCGGCAGGTGGTCATGGCCTCGCCGGAATACCTGGAAAGACATGGGCTCCCGAAGACGCCGGACGAGCTCATCCATCACAATTGCATCAATTTCAACTTCAGAAGAGCGGTCGAAGGCTGGCCGTTTCGTGACCCGCAAACGGGACGGCGCGACATCCTTCCCGTCTCGGGAAATCTGAAGGCGAGCAGCGGCTCGATCATCCGCCAGTTCTGCCTGGACGGGCTCGGCATCGGCCGCGTCGGGCGCTTCCATGTGGAGCCGGATATCGCGGCAGGCCGTCTCGTACCGGTCCTGGAGGATTTCAATCCAGAGGATATCGAGCAGATCCACGCCGTCTATGCCGGCCATGAGCATCTGGCGGTGCGCATCCGCGCCTATATCGATTTCCTGGCTGCACGACTTTGACGACCAGGTGTGTCGTCATTGCCGCATTCGTGCCACGGTTTGGCCGATTTTCTTCGGGAATCCAATGGGACAGGAGATTCTCGCCATGTCCGAACAATTGAACCAGGTTCTGGCCCGCATCCGGGCGGAAGTAAGCGCCGATTCGTCGGAACGTCCGCATCTCAGCGTGCCCATGGAGGACCTGCGGCTGCTGATCCAGAGCTTTGAAATTCTCCATTCCGAACGGGAGCAGTTGCGTCGCAAGATGGATCAGCACGCCGATGTCATGGAGGCGGTTACCGTCTTCATCGAGGCCTATCGCGACAAGTACAAGAACTACGGCAGCGGCGGCGTGCGCCCGAGCGCGGTCCTGCGCCGTGAAGTCTGGAGAATCTGGGCGGCGATGAACGGCCACGTGGTTGTGGCCGACAGCGATTTCTGATCCCGGTTTCCCTCAATCCCGATCGGGCGCGCCGAGCGGAAAGAACGGGCGGTAGGGCCGCGCCTCGTCCACGGCGCGGGCAAACGAGGGACGGGTGAGCAGCCGGCTGCGATAGGCCCGCACATTGGCGAAGCGCTCGCCGATTTCATGCGTCCAGTCGGCGTAGAAGAGCGACGGCGCCGCGGCGCAATCGGCAAGGCTGAACGTATCGCCCGCTGCCCATTCGCGGTTTGCCATACGCTGGTCGAGCCAGCCATAGGCGGCATCCAGCATGTTAAGCGCCTCTTCCACGCCGTAAGGATCGCGTTTGTCCTCGGGGCGGAGCGCATTGAAGACGACCTTCTGCTGCGGCGTGGAAATATAGTTGTCGAAGAAGCGGTCGAGCATGCGCACTTCAATTGCCTGATCCGGATCGTCGGGAATGAGTTTCAGCGGCCCTGGATAATGCACCTGCAGATATTCGATGATGATCGTCGCCTCGAAGACCGGCTTGCCCTTGTCCACCAGCATCGGGAAACGCTTGACCGGCCATAGCTTGCACAGTTCCTCATAGGCCGACGGGTCTTCCGGCCCCAGCATGCGGGTATCGAATTCGGTACCGTTCTCATAGAGTGCGGCAAGCACCTTCTGGCAATAGGACGAAAAAGGGTGCGAATAGAGGATCGGACGCATGACGGCCTCCCAGACCGATTGCAAAACGAAATCGGTTAACGGATATCGCAACTGCTCTGGCTTTGCAACCGGTTTATGCGGGTCGTGCCAGTCCCGCCCCCCTCTGGCCTGCCGGCCATCTCCCCCACAGGTGGGGAGATCACAAGCGGCACGGCCTTCCCGCCAAATCATCGCCAAATCATCGTCAGTGTGTCGCGTAGCAACGCCTGCTGTTTGGGGAAACCGGCGCGCCCAGCCGATCTCCCCACCTGTGGGGGAGATGGCCGGCAGGCCAGAGGGGGGCTGCAGACCACGTCGGGCTCTTGTGCAAAACCCTTCAACCCTCTGCGCCAACCGCCTCTCGCACATGCAGCGCCCGGATTTCCCTGGCCACGAGTTCCTGCAGGCGCCAGAGGTTGCGGTCACGGATGCCGAATTCCGCGAGATGCACGACGGTGTTGTAGAGATATTCGGCGCAGGAGCCGCGATGTCCGCAGGCGCGCGCAAGGACCGGCGCCACGTCGTGGAGCGGCAGAAGCGGGCGAATGATCCGCCGGCTTGTTCCTCCGGCCCAGAAGACCAGCGCGCGGATCGTTTCGCCGCCTTGCGTCTTCACCGGCATCCAGCGCATCGAGCCGAGGCCTTCACGGTTGCTGACCTCGCGGCGTAGCGCTTTTTCCATCTGGATGCGCTTCTCCTCCTCGGCGACCTGATAGATCACCCCGTCGCAGCGCCCGCCGCGTGATAGCATCATCATCAGGCCGGGCTGATCCGGTGTGCCGCGACCGCGCTCGATCCGCAGCGAGAAGGAACGGTGCCAGCCATGGAGGGTCGCGCGCTGGCACGCGACCGACTCGAAACCGGGTTTCCAGATCAGTGACCCATAGGCGAAGATCCACAAGGGCCTGTCGCCTAGCGCTTCGGTAAACTGATCCGCCAGCGAGGCGTAATCCGCGTCATTGAGTGGTTCCCAGGTCGGCGGCGGGCCGGGATCGGCCTCTTCGCGGAAACAGAGATCGACCAGCTCCTGCGTGAGCGACATGACGTGGTTTTTCGGCATGGTCCTGAGCGGTTTTCCGGGCAGTGCGACGAAAAATAGGGAAGCCGGAGAGTGCAGGCGAGCCTTGTCCAAGTCAATCCGTTTTGCTGCACCGCCGGATATTGTCGTCCGCCTTGCCATAAAATGGTCACGGAATGTCTCAGGCTGAAAGACAGTTTGAGGGGATCATGACGGAGACAGGATCATGGAAACGATGACCGATGCCGGCCTGGACCTTGTGCGGGTAAAGCACAGGCAACTCGACCTCGATGGCATGAAGGTGTTCTATCGCGAGGCGGGAAGAAAGGGTGCGCCGGCCCTGCTTCTCCCGCATGGCTACCCCTGCTCGTCCTATGAATTCCGTGAGCTGATGCCGCTTTTCGCCGACCGCTGGCATCTCGTGGCGCCGGATTTCCCGGGATGCGGCTACTCCGACACGCCGGAAAATTTCCGCTACGATTTCGACGGCTTTGCCGATTTCCTCGATAGGTTTACGGATAAGCTCGGCCTTGGCCGATTCGCCATCTATCTTCATGATTTCGGCTCGCAGATCGGCCTTCGGCTGGCGATCAAGCGGCCGGAAAAGGTCTCCGCCCTGATCATTCAGAACGGCGATATCTATGAGGATGTGCTTGGCCCGAAATATGCCGGACTGCAGGAATACTGGCGCAACCCGACGCCGGAGGGACGGCGCGAGATTGCCGACGCGGTCAGCGAGGAGGGCTTCAGGGAAGAATTCCTCAACGACGTCCGGCCGGAGCTTGCCGAACGCATTTCGCCCGATCTCTGGAAACTGCACTGGTCGCTGATGGACGATCGTCGCCGCGAGATCGCCGTCGATATCATTGCGGGTCTTCGTGAGAATGTCGGATGGTTCCCTCGTTATCAGCAATATCTGCGTGATCATCAGCCGCCGACCTTGATCGTCTGGGGGCCGCAGGATGGTTACATGCCCGAACAATCCGCCCGCGCATTCCTGCGGGATCTGCCGAATGCGGAACTGCATCTTCTCGATGGCGGCCATTGGCTGCTCGAAACCAGCCTGAATGAGGTGGCCCCGTTCATTCGCGGCTTCCTCGGCCGGGTTCACGCGGCCTGAAACGAGGAGGGATGCAAACGGATGCGTTGGCTTTTTATTGCGGTACTGGGAATCCTGATCGGCTGCGTCCTGAGCATCATCTGGATGAATGACAGCAACTGGCCACAGGGTGACAGTCGCGTTGGAGGGCCTTCACCGCAAGATCCGCTTGTCGCCCCGCCGCCGGCCAACCCGTAAAAGATGCGACTGAGCTATTTCCGCCCGAGTTCGAGCTTCAGGACCAACTCGGTGACCAGTTCATCGGCGCTCCCTGTCGCGGTATCGATCACGAGAGGACGTTCGCCCCAGTCTTCGTAGGTCCTGTCGGTGATCTGCTGCCATGTGGGTTTGATCAGCCCCGGAACGTCAGTCGCGCGGGTTTCTGCGCGGCGGCGATGCTCCATCCTGTCCGAGCAGGTCACCTCGATCTCGACGGCCGGCATGCCCGATCGCTCCGCAACTGCAAGCCAGGCATCCCGGGTGATCTGCAGGCCATTGACGGAATCCGCGACGACCGTCTGGCCGAGGGTGAGATTGTCCTCGGCAATCCCGTAGGCCACCATGTAACCTGCCGGACCAACCTCGGAATTCGGGCCTCCGGAAGCCCGGATATTCTGCTCGATCGTATCGACCCGGACATGCACTGCGCCAATCCGCCGTGCAAGCGCGCGTGCGAGCGTCGTTTTCCCCACCCCCGGCAGTCCGCCCAGAATAACCAGCATGTGACATGTCCCCTTTTTGACGCCGGAGCAGTTCTCAGGCCTTCACTGCGATGACGAAGAAGCGCGGAAAGCGCAGGAGCACCCGCCCGTCGGCCATCGGCGGATAGGCCTTGGCGATGCGGTCCGTATAATCGGCAATGAAGGCTTCGGCATTTTCCGGTCCCGCCGCGTCGAGATACGGCCTCAATCCCGTGGCCTTGACCCATTCGACGATCGCCGGCGCATTGGCGAGCGGGTGGTAGTAGACCGTGTGCCAGACGTCCACGCGGGCGGATTTCGGCATCAGCGCGTCGAAATAGGCGGCGGGCGAGGGAAGAAGCGGACGCCGCACCCTGCCGCCTTCGAAAGCAGACGCCCAGGGGCCGGCAGTTCCCGTTTCCTCCATCAGCAAATGGCTGGGTTCGGAAAGATTGTCCGGCATCTGCACCGCCAGCGTCCCGCCGGGTTTCAGATGATCCATCAGGCGGGCAAGAACCGCGAGATGGTCCGGCACCCACTGGAAGACGGCATTGGCATAGAGCAGGTCGGCCGGCTGGTCGGGTGTCCAGGTATTGAGATCGGCTTTTGTGAATTCGGTGCCGGGCAGGCGCTTTCTCGCTGCAGCGAGCATGTTGTCGTCGCTGTCGAGGCCGATGACGTTCGCCGCGCCGAAGTGCTCCACCAGCAGTTCGGTGGAATTTCCGGGCCCGCAGCCGAGATCATAGGCTTTCGTCGCCAAGGCAAGCGGCACATGCGCGATAAGGTCGCGGGCCGGGCGGGTCCGCTCATCCTCGAATTTCACATATTGCTCCGCAGACCACGCCATTCGGAATACCCTCCTTTGGATTTCAGCGCATGGAAAATGCCACTCCTCCGGTCCGGCCTCCATGGATAAAAGCATCAATTTTTGTGATGACTCATTTCATATTATCGCTTGACCTCGGCGTGGCGGCGGGCCTTCACTCACCGCAATTTTGAAGAGCCGCAATCTGGAATATCCAAGGAGACCGAAATGCCCGTCAATACAGCCGCCCGCACCGCCACCTGGACTTTCGTGGACGGCGAATGGCTGGAGGGAAATCCGAAGCTCGTCGGCCCGACCTCGCACGCCATGTGGCTCGGCTCGACGGTCTTCGACGGCGCCCGCTGGTTTGACGGCATCGCGCCCGACCTCGACCTCCATTGCCAGCGCATCAACCGGTCGGCGAAGAACATGGGCCTGACCCCGGTGATGAAGTCGGAAGAGATCGAGACGCTCGCCTGGGAGGGCGTTGCGAAATTCGACGGCAGAACGGCGATCTACATCAAGCCGATGTATTGGGCCGAACACGGCATGCCCTTCAGCGTCGTGGCCGCCGATCCGGAATCCACCCGCTTCGCGCTCTGCATGTTCGAGGCGCCGATGCACACCGCGAAGCCTTCCTCGCTCACCGTCTCCCCCTATCGCCGCCCGAACCCGGAAGTGGCGATGACCGGCGCCAAGACCGGCAGCCTTTATCCGAACAGCGGCCGCATGATCCTCGAAGCGCGTAACCGCGGCTTCGACAACGCGCTCGCCCGCGACATGAATGGCAATGTCGCCGAGACCGCCTCGTCGAACATCTTCATGGTCAAGGACGGCGTGGTGATGACGCCGGTTGCCAATGGCACGTTCCTCGCCGGCATCACCCGCTCGCGCGTGATCGGTCTGTTGCGCCAATCGGGCTTCGACGTGCGCGAGATGACGCTGACCGTGGATGATTTCATGGATGCCGACGAGATATTCACGTCCGGCAACTATTCCAAGATCGTGCCGATCAACCGTTTCGAAGAGCGGCAGCTCCAGGAAGGCCCGGTCGCCCGCAAGGCGCTGGAAATCTACATGGATTGGGCGCGCTCCAAGACCGGCGACGATGCCTGAGGTTTTGGGAGGGCGTCGGCGGTTCTAAAGAAGGTCGTCGTCTTCCTCGGCATCATCCGGTCCGCCGAGGCTTTTGCCGCCGTAGAGAATGCGGGCAATGGTGACCGTGTGCTCTTCGACGCGGAAGGCAATGGTTGCTCTCCGGCGGTATCCGACAAGGCGGAGCCCTGGCTCTATATCGTCACGCAATGTTCCTCTTCTGGGGAACATATCGAAGCGGTGGCAGTGGTCGATGATTTTGCGGATATAGGCCTGAGCAAAGTCTTCCCCCGCCTTTTCCGCAAGATAGTCGAACAGATCGGCGAGATCCATTCGCGCTTCAAACGAGAAGATGACGGTATAAGTCATGCGCCGATCGATCTTCGATCCCGGGTACGGATGTATTCCTCAAGCTCTTTTCTTGTCTCTTCCACCGTGCGGGCGCGGCTTGGGTCGGCGTCATGCGCCCTCAGCGTCGGCACGACCTCGTCACGCAGCCACTGGTCGATTTCTGCATCGTGATCGGCAAGATAGCGCAGGCCCTCGGCGACGACCTCGCTCTCATTGGCGAATTCGCCGGAAGATATTTTTTTCTCGACAAGCTCGGCCATGTCTTCCGGCAGTGAGACGGTGATGGATCGGTTCGGGCGCATCAATGGGCTCCTGTGTGCCGACAAGCCTAGCACATCCATAGGACGTCCGCCATTTACGGTTCTATCGGATCAGACCGGCGTATTCGTTCAAGGCGGGGCAATGTCGCCGCGATCCTCCTCCTTCAAACAAACCGCACCGCGGCGGTGCCGATGATGATCATCGAGACGGCGATCATCAAGGGCCTGACGGGTAATCTGCGGACGACCATCGCGCCGATCGGGGCAGCCAGGATGCCGCCGGCGACCAAACCCAGGGCCGGCGCAAGCTCGCTCCAGCCGAGCGCCAGGATGAAGGTCGCCGAAATCGCCGTGGTGACGGCGAATTCGGTGAGGTTGGTGGAGCCGATCACCTTTTTCGGATCGTGGCCGCGGCCGAGCAGGCTGCTCGTCACGATCGGTCCCCAGCCGCCGCCACCCATGGCGTCCAGGAGCCCGCCTGCGCCGCCGATATAGGGCACGATCCAGTCGTGCACGTCGCGCGGGAATCGCGGGCGGAAGGCCTTGTAGAGGATGAAGAAACCGATGGCGATCAGATAGACCGAGACGAAGGGTTCGATCGCCTTGCCGTCGATATTGGCGAGCACATAGGCGCCGATTGCTCCGCCGATCATGCCGGCGGGCGCCAGCCTGAGGACGAGCCGCCAGTCGACATTGCGGTGGTAGAGATGCGAAAGTCCCGAGGCCGCGGTCGTGAAGCATTCGGCGACATGCGTCATGGCGCTGGCCATCGAAGGGGCGACGCCGATCGTCAATAGACTGGTCGTCGTCAGCACGCCGAAGGCCATGCCGAGCGCTCCGTCAATGATCTGGGCCAGGAAACCGATGACGACGAAGACGAGGAAGTCGGATGGCAGGAAATCGAACATCGGCTCCTCGAACTGGCTTGCCTCCAGCCCGATTGTAATTCCCCATTCTTCCAAAAGTTCCGGAACGGAAGTCGCCTCAGGCGTTCGGGCTTCTATTTTCCTGTCTTCACCATCAGTCTGTCGCCTGAGATCTCGCCGCCGATCTCGGCCTTTTTCGTCTTCTTGTCGAAGACGCAGATAGCGCTGATCGTCACCTTCGCGCCGACCGCCTTGCCGGAAACGACGGCAAGCCCGTAACTCTCGCTGCCGAAAGGGTCGACCAGCGCCTCGCCCTTCTCGATGAGACCCTTTGCCGCCGAAACGCAGGCCTTGTCCACCTCCGTCCGGAATTCGGACCAGGCGTCGTCGGACGAGGCATGGACGGCAGGAGCGCCGACCGAGATCAGGATGGCGGCGAGGGCGGATCGGGTCTTCATGAAAAAGGCTCCATAGGGATGAATCGGCCCGTTTCTTGTATGCCGAAAATTCGGTAAGGTCTTGTCCCTGCGGGCTTGATTTTTGGCAAGATCACCGTTGCCTCTTGGCCGCTCCGCTCCTATGTTCCGCCTCGACCCTTGTTCAAGGTGTTTGCTGAAAAGGAGTAAGACAATGGCCTTCGAACTTCCTGAACTCCCCTATGATTACGAAGCACTTTCGCCCTACATGTCGAAGGAAACGCTGGAATTCCATCACGACAAGCACCACAAGGCCTATGTCGACACGGGCAACAAGCTCGCCGCCGAAGCGGGCCTCGGCGACCTGTCGGTCGAGGAAGTCGTGAAGAAGTCCTTCGGCACCCATCAGACCCTCTTCAACAATGCCGCCCAGCACTACAACCACATCCATTTCTGGAAGTGGATGAAGAAGGGCGGCGGCGGCACCTCGCTGCCGGGCAAGCTGCAGGCTGCGATCGACAGCGATCTCGGCGGCTACGACAAGTTCAAGGCGGATTTGATCGCCGCCGGCACGACCCAGTTCGGTTCCGGCTGGGCCTGGGTTTCGGTGAAAGACGGCAAGCTCGTCATCTCCAAGACCCCGAACGGTGAAAACCCACTCGTGCACGGCGCCGACCCGATCCTCGGCGTCGATGTCTGGGAGCATTCCTACTACATCGACTACCGCAATGCCCGTCCGAAATATCTCGAAGCCTTCGTCGACAGCCTGATCAACTGGGATTACGTGCTCGAACGCTACGAAGCCGCGACGAAGTAAACGGCGGCCATCGCTGATCTTCACAGCACCCGGCACTGCAAGGTGTCGGGTGTTTTTGTTTTGAGGCCATGATCCCGTGACGTTGATTTCCTGTCGTGCAGGCATCAACGTAATATGTGTTCCTCTAGCGAATGTGAAAGCGAGGGACAAAATGGTTGAACCTTCTATCGCGGCCGTGCTGGCGCAACTTGTCCCCCGGGAGCCGATTTTTCACAGGCGCGAATTCGGCACCAGCCGAGAAGCGCTGGAAGCCATGACGGACGAGGCGTTCTGGGAGATTGGAGCGAGCGGCCGGGTCTATACGCGGGCGTTCGTAATCGACAATCTCATCAAGCGATACCGCGATCCGGAGCCTCACGATTGGCCCTGCCGTGATTTTGCGATCAGCCGCCTTGCGGACGGACTATACCAACTGTCCTACATATTGGAGGAGCCGGACCGTCGCACCTGGCGTACGACGCTTTGGAGAAACACGTCGGGGGGTTGGAAAATACTGTTCCATCAGGGAACGGTGATTGCTTGAACGATGGCCATCTGCGACCGACATCCCGGTCCGTCACACGCCTGTCACAACCGTAAAATACCCCCCTCTCCATGCCTCACGAAACACCGCTTCTCCGTTTCGGCGTGATTGCCGATCCGCAATATGCCGACCTGCCGCCGTGGCTGGAGATGGACCGTTACTACGCCAACAGCCTCGGCAAGCTGAGGGAGGCGATCGGCGCCTTGAACGGCGAAGACCTCTCCTTCGTGGTGACGCTCGGCGATCTCATCGACCGCAACTGGGAAAGCTACGATCCCGTCCTTTCGGCCTATGAAGGCCTGCAGCACGAGAGTTTCCTCATGCCGGGCAACCACGATTTCGCCGTTGCGCCGGACCGGCTGGCCGATATCCATGCGCGGCTCGGCATGCCCGCCGCCTGGCACGATTTTTCCCGCGACGGCTTTCGTTTCATCGTGATCGAGGGCAATGAGATCAGCCTGTTTTCGGCGCCCGAAGGCCACCCGCGGCGCACGTTGGCTCGGGAGCGATTGGCGACCTTGCGGGCTCAAGGCGCAATCAACGCCAGGGAGTGGAATGGCGGCATCGGCGAAGAACAGTTCGCCTGGCTTAAGGAGACGCTGGAGCAGGCCCGATCGGCAGGCGAACAGGTCATCGTCATGGGCCACTATCCGCTATTTCCGGAAAACGAGCACAATCTCTGGGGCCATGAGCGTCTGACCGATCTCTTCGCTCGCTCCGGCAATGTCGTCGCGTATCTCAATGGCCACAACCATGCGGGCAATCTCGGCCGCAACGGCAACACCTGGTACGTGAATTTCAAGGGCATGGTCGACACGGAGAAGGAAAACACCTTTGCCGTCGTCGAGATTTTTCCCGATCGCATCGCGATCATCGGCCACGGTCGCGAGGAAAGCCGGACACTGCCGCTTTAACCAGCCGCTTCGGCACTCACCGTCCAGCCCTGTACCCAGAGTTGGCGCAGCTTGTCGCCTTCGCCGCGGAAAAAATCCCCGACCGGCTCGCAATGCTCCACCCGGTCGGTGCGGAAGTTGCGGATCGCCTGCCTGAGTTCGCACCAGGCGACGATATTGGCCGTCTGCGAATAGTAGATAAGCGCGACCGGCCGGATCGTCCGCTCCGTGGCGCGGGCATATTCGTCGCGATAGTCGAGCGCCAGCTTCTGCTCGTCGCGGATCGCCCGGCGCACCATGGCCAGATCGACCGCTTCCGGCGCCGGCGCCGGCGCGCCCCAGGCATGCAGCGCATTGGCGGAGAAGATATCGGCAAGCGGCGGCGGCACGACCGCGGCGATCTTGCGGTTCACTTGTCTGGCCGCCTGCTTGAGCTCTGTGTCGCCGGTGCGTTCGAGAAGCGCCAGTGCGAGCACGATCGCCTCCGTCTCTTCGATCGACAGCATCAGCGGCGGCAGCGTGAAGCCGGGGCGCAGGATATAGCCGATGCCGCGACCGCCCTCGATCGGCACCCGCATGGCCTGCAATGCAGCGATATCCCGGTAGATGGAGCGCACGGTCACTTCGAGCTGCGCGCCGATCTCGGCAGCCGTCACCGGCTTTTTCGCAAGCCGCAGGATCTGGATGATCTCGAACAGGCGCGAAGCCTTGCGCATGCTTTTCCCCACCGCTCGGACAATCCCAACTGACAATACGCTGTCAGTTGGGCTGGTCTATAGGATCGCATATCCGATTGAAAAACAAGGCTTTGTGTTTCTGGAAGCCTCCGATGCGGCAAGAGAAACTGACATGACATACGCCGAAAACCTCTGGCTCTATTTCACGCTCCTCTTCGGCATTATCGTG
This sequence comes from Neorhizobium phenanthreniclasticum, assembly GCF_040066075.1. Classification (NCBI taxonomy): domain Bacteria; kingdom Pseudomonadati; phylum Pseudomonadota; class Alphaproteobacteria; order Hyphomicrobiales; family Rhizobiaceae; genus Neorhizobium; species Neorhizobium phenanthreniclasticum. The sequence continues at coordinate 125,326 of NZ_JBEAAL010000019.1, read as the reverse complement.
GTGCCGGGCATGGACATGATCTTTGTGCTCGCCAACGCGTTGACCCGCGGCCGCATGGCAGGTCTCGCGGCGACCTCGGGTATCATGGCCGGAGGGCTCGTGCATTCCCTGTACGGCGCGCTCGGCGTCGGTCTGCTGGCGAGCCTGATGCCCGTTCTGTTCAAGCCGCTGCTCATCCTCGGCGCACTCTACATGGCCTGGATCGGTCTCGGCCTGCTCAGAAGTTCGATCACTGTCGATCACGTCGGCCCCGCCGATACGCGCTCCAACTGGGAAGCGTTCCGGCGCGGCGCCGTCACCTGCCTCATCAATCCGAAAGCCTATCTCTTCATGCTCGCCGTCTATCCGCAGTTCCTGCGGCCGGATTTCGGGCCGCTTGCGCCTCAGGCGGCGATCATGGCGGCGATGACCGCCGGAACACAGTTCGCGGTCTACGGCGGGCTGGCGGTGGCGGCCGGTCGGGCGCGGGAAATGCTGGTCGGCAACGGCAGGGCGACCGTCTGGGTCGGGCGGACTGCCGGCCTGCTGCTGGTGCTCGTATGTCTTCTCACGCTCTGGGAAGGGGTGAAGGCGTAAGCCTCGCTGCGATTGCCGATCCGGTAGAGCGGCATTTCTGCTATATAACTGATTTTGCTAATACTCTCACCGTTTTGTTACTTCATTGTCATCGCGATGCCGGTCATGGTGCAGCGCATCATGACCGTCGGATTCGATGCCAAAGAGGAGAAATATTTGCATGCGCCTGAAATCCATGATCATCGCGGCCGGTTTCGGCTGTCTCTGTCTGTCCGCTGCCTTTGCGCAGGAAGAGCCGCAGGTCCTTCGCCAGAGCCAGATGAAAGCCGTCGGCGGGGCTCTCGGCACCCTCGGGGGCATTGCAAAGGGCGAGAAGCCTTATGACGCCCAGGCTGTGACCGCCGCGCTGACGACCATCAGCACCACGATGAAGGCTTTCCCCAACCAGTTCCCCGCCGGCACCGAGACGGGCGCGGAGACGGAGGCCGCTCCGGCCATCTGGCAGAATACGAGCGATTTTCATGCCAAGGCGCAAAAGCTGGCAGCCGACGCGGAGAACCTGCTTGCGGCTGTCCCGGCCGATCAGGCAGGTGTCGGCAGTGCGATGAAGACGCTCGGCGGAACCTGCGGCGACTGCCACCAGACCTATCGTCTGAAGCGCTGACCGGCAATGCAGGGCGGCCGAACGGCCGCCTCGACCACCGCGCCGCTGCTTCATGTGGAAACTATCACTGCCTTGTTACTTCCTCCGGCCAAATGCGCGTCGCATCGTGAGCCGTCGTCAACAGGCCGCTCGTTCCGCTTTATGGGAGGCCGGCTTTATGGGAGGAATGTGCATATGCGGTTGAGGTCTTACGTCATCGCGGCAGGTGCCGGCTGTCTCTGTCTGTCCGCAGCGTTCGCGCAGCAGGAGCCGATCGCTGCCAGACAGAGCCTGATGAAGCAGAATGGGCAGGCGGCCGGCGCGCTGGGGGCAATTGCCAAGGGTGAGAAGCCCTATGACGAGGCGGTGGTCAAGACGGCGCTGACGACGATCAGCACCAATATCAAAGCCTTTCCGGATCAGTTCCCGCCGGGGTCGGACACCGGCGACACCAAAGCTTTGCCGGCGGTCTGGCAAAAACCTGACGATTTTCGCGCCCTGGCAGCCAGGCTCGGTTCTGAGGCCAGCGCCCTGCTTGCCACCCTGCCGGCTGACAAGGCTGGCGTGGCAGCGGCACTGGGAAAGTTGGGACCGATCTGTTCCGAGTGCCATAAGGCCTACCGGGCTCCCAGCAGTTGACGGATAACCGAAGCCGGCGGCTCGCCTGCCGCCGGTTTTGCATGAAATGATGAAGGAGAAGAGCATGGCGTCTCGGTGGACGAAAGTCCTGGGTGCCGGCGTGGTCATCGTCGCTGTCGGCGCCGGGGTAGCCTGGGCGCTGACGAAGCCTGATCCGCATCCCGATACCTACTGGGCCGATCTCGGCGAACCGGATATTGTCAACGGCGAGCAGCTCTTCTGGGCGGGCGGCTGCGCGAGCTGCCACGCGGCCCAGAACTCTACCGGCGATGCGCTGAAAGTGCTCGCCGGCGGCCGTGCATTGCCGAGCCCCTTCGGCACCTTCCATATTCCGAACATCTCGCCAGACCCGAGCGCCGGTATCGGCGACTGGACGCTCGCCGAGTTCGGCAACGCGATGACCCGAGGCGTCGGGCGGGATGGCGAGCATCTTTATCCGTCCTTCCCCTACGGCTCCTATGCCAGGCTTTCGGCCAAGGACATCAATGATCTCTTCGGCTACCTGAAGACGCTGCCGGCAAGCAGCAATGTCGCGCCGCCGCACGAATTGCAGTTCCCCTACAATATCCGGCTGGCAGTGGGCGGCTGGAAATTCCTCTATTTCAACGATCAGCCGCGTGTCGAACTCGCCTCGGCCGATGAAAAGGTCCGGCGCGGCCAGTTCCTGGCGGAAGGTCCCGGCCATTGCGGCGAATGCCACACGCCGCGCAATTCGCTCGGTGGCTTCGAGCCGGACCGCTGGCTGGCCGGCGGCCCCAACCCGGAAGGACGGGGCACTATCCCCAATATCACGCCGGGGTCTCGGGATATCGGTTCGTGGAGCGAGGGCGACATCGCCAGCTATCTCGAAACCGGCTTCACGCCGGAATATGATTCCGTCGGCGGATCGATGGTCGAGGTACAGCAGAACTTGGCGCATCTGCCGAAGAGCGATTTGGAAGCGATCGCAGCCTATCTGAAGGCGGTGCCGGCACGGTAGTCAAATCTCCTATGGCAACGTCTGTCGCCGCGAGTTAGCGTCCGAACTGGGCAAGCAGCGTAGACGGAGAACGATATGACGCCACAGGATCACATGAAACTGTACGAAGCGAAGATCAACCTCCGTCGTTTCGAGGAAGTTGAACCGCTCATTGCGGCTGATGCGATCTTCTGGTTCACGGACGGCACGCACAGCGGAATCGCGGCTATAAGGGCAGCATTCGAGGATACCTGGGCCAAGCTCCGGAACGAAACCTATTGGCTCGAAGACGTCGATTGGATCGCCACGGGTGACCAAGCCGCGAGCTGCATCTATCGTTTCCGCTGGAAAGCGGAGATCGACGGCAAGACCTTCGAAGGGGAAGGGCGCGGGACGACCGTGCTTCGCAAAGAAGAGGCGGACTGGAAGATCATCCATGAGCATCTCAGCCGCTTCCCGAAATGAATTGTATGGAGTTTAGCGCTGTCCGGCTGAATCGCGGAATACCGGGGTGTGGGGAATAGAGCCATGAATATTCTGGAATATAAAGGTTATTCCGCCTGCATCGAATTCGATGCGGAAGATGAAATCTTCGTCGGCCATATCGCCGGCATCCGAGACAGAATAGGCTTTCACGCCGACAGCATCGATGCACTGCGCGCTGCCTTTCAAGAGGCGGTCGATGATTATATCGAGACTTGCGCCAGGATTGGAAAGGAGCCGCAGAAACCTATTCTGGCAAGATGATGCTCCGGGTTAGTCCCGAAGTTCACCGGCGCGCCGCTTCGGCTGCTGAACGGCCTGGCAAAAGTCTCAAGGTCCTGGCCAAGGCCGCCGGATAGGCCCTGGCCGGTTTGCCTTACGCCAGCGCCTGCATATAGCGCATGCCGGTGACCGGGCGCGGCTTGAAATCCATCTGCTCGTAGAAGCGGTGGGCGGCGACATTGCCGGTTGCGGCGCTGACCGAAAGATAGTCGCATCCTGCATTCTTGGCGATCTCACGGGCACGCGAGACGAGATGATGGCCGATCCCATGGCCGCGATGGCCGTCGCGCACGAAGAGATGGTGCAGGTCCATGCCGCGTACGCCTTCCTGCGCCCGGTAGAGCGGCACGAGGATGGCGTAACCGATCAGTTCCGAACCGGTATCGGCGACCAGCGCCGTGATCCACGGCATCGGGCCGAGAAGGTCGCGTTCGAGCTTCTCGGGCGTGATGGCGGCGGGATCGTTGTGATGAGCCGCGAGCAAGGCGATCATCTCGTTGAGCTCGGGCAGGTCGCGCGACTTAGCGCTGCGGATCGTCACGACGGGCGGCCGTGGCAGTGAGATTTCGGTATCTTCGGTCATTTCCGGCATCCTTTTTCGGTCTTGTGTAGCCGTCAGGTGCCGTCTGAAACAACAAAGCCGCCTGACGGCGGCTTGTTGACATGATGATCTGTCGGCCGCCCCTTACAGGTAGGCCCAAAAGTACGAGCAGGCGATGTGTGTGCGCGTCTTGATCATGGCGCTCAAATGCGCCCGTTCGCGCGGCTTGTCAAGCGCAATCATCCGAAGGCGAGCATCCGCCCTGCGAAGATGATGGAGACCCAGAGGGCGAGCGAAGCCAGGCCGCAGAGAGGTGCAGCCGCGCGCAGGCTCCGGTGATCGATCATGCGCTGCAGAACGGCATTGCCTCCGGCAAGGAGAAGAAGCAGAAGCTTCAGCCGGAAGAACGGGCTGGCAAGATATTCCCGCGCCGCCGGCGCAAAGAGCAGGACGCCCGTCGCCGCCGCAAGACAGAAGCCGGCAATCGCGACCGGCACCAGCGAGCGCCGGACGGCGCTCCCGTCCAGTTTCCTCATCAGCCCGAGAAGGTGCAGATCAACGACGGCAATCGAGCCGAACAGAAGGCCGATGCCGAGGATATGCAGCCAGCTTATGATCGGATAGGCCCAGACGGAGCGGCGCAATGCGATCACGAGATCCAGATTTTCGAGCGCGGCGAGCATTGCATCACCCTCGCGGATCGCCGCTGCAGCCGGCGGGCAGCGCGACCGACTGCTGCCGGACCCCGACCCCGTCGAGCACGATCAGGGCGGGCCGCGCAACGCCCTCCTCGCTGCAGGAGGGGAAGGCGATGGCGGTGATGACGTCGCCCGCCTTTGGCTCGCGCGGCATGCCCCAGGCTTCCAGCCGGTTGATCGGTGCGAGATCGAGCGTCCATCGCTCCGCCGGGGCGGCAGGCTGGACGCGCCGAAGCGTCGCCTCGAAGCCGAGTTCCGCAAGTTCCTCCGGCACGGGAAGAGCGTCCCAGGTTGATGGAAGCGCGCCGGCCTCGTTCTCGACTGTGATCTCCGGATGCGGATTGCGCCACGAGACAGAAGTGACGCGTCCGGAAAGATAGATAGGCCGGGTAGTATCGTAATAGCCCCATCCGTGATGGGCCTCGACCGGCAGAGCGCCGGAAAGTGCCGCACCAAACAGCATTGCCAGAATCCTCATTTTCATCGCTGCCTCCTTTCATTGTGATGCCGAAGAGGTAGACGATGGGAGACCGATGCATCAATGATGCGGACTGGTCTCATCCGATACCAGAATTGACATCGATGGATTTCAACCAGATCCGATGTTTTCTCGCGCTCGCGGAGACGCTGCATTTCGGCAGGGCATCGAGGGCGGTCGGGATGGCGCAACCGCATTTCAGCCGCGCCATCGCCCGCCTGGAGGACGAACTCGACGTCAGGCTGTTCGAGCGCACCAGCCGGCGCGTCGTTCTGACGGCTGCCGGACTGGCCTTTCGGGAGGAAGCACTCGCGATCGTGAACGCGGAGGAGCGCGCCCGGCAGTTTGCCAGACAGGCCGCCCGCAAAGCCGGCAACCGGCTTCGGATCGCCTTTGTCTCGGCCGCGCTCTACCACATCCTGCCGGCGGCGATCCGGCGGTTGCGGCAGGCCAATCCGGAAGCCGACTTCGACCTCCATGAAGCGACGACCAATGAACAGGTCGAGCTGATCTCCGCTGGCCGGATCGATCTCGGTCTCGGCCATCCGCCGGTGGAAACGCAACCGCGGCTTTCCGTCGAAATCCTCTCCGAAGACCGGTTCGACGCGGTGCTGCCGGAGGATCATCCTTTGAGTGCGGAACGGCAGATAGGTTTCGTGCAACTGGCGAGAGAACCGATGATCCTCTTTCCGGAAGGGCAGGGACTTTCTCTTTACGCCGCGATCAGGGATCAATGCAGGCTTGCAGGACACCCGCTGACTGTCGCCGCGACGGCGGGCCGCCTCCACAGCCAGCTTTCCTTCGTGGCCGCCGGTCTGGGTATCGGCCTGGCGCCGGTCCAGTCGAGAAGCATCGACATCGCGGGCACCGCCCGGCGTCGGATCGAACCCTATCCCGCCTCGCTGACGCTCAGCCTCGCTGCCCTTTACGACCCTCGCAACCGTTCGACGGCATTACGTGAAGCGTTGAATATCCTGAAGGACGTCGCTGTGCCGGATGGGCAGGCGGATCAGTCGTAATCCGCAAAACGTCTCGCGGCGGCCATGATCGCTTCCGCCATGCCCTGATCGCTCGCCGAATGCCCTGCATTGTCGACCAGGGTGAGCTCACTCCCCGGCCATGCCTTGGAAAGCGCATAGGCCGTCGCCGGTGGTCCCTGCAGGTCGAGCCGGCCCTGGATCAGCGCGCCCGGGATTTCCGCGAGCCGATGTGCATCGGCAAGCAACTGCCCGTCCTCCAGCCAGGCGCGGTGATGGAAATAATGGGCGCAGAGCCTTGCGCGGGCGAGCACGAAGGCCGGGTCCCGCCAGCGCTCCGGTAGCCCGGCCTGGCTGTCGGCGGAGATTGAACCTGCTTCCCAGGCATGCCAGTCGAAGGCCGCCTTCTGCCGGATGGCCGGGTCGGGGTCGTTCAGAAGGGTATGATAAGCGGCGACGGGATGATCGCCGCGCAGCCGCTCGGGGATTGCCGCGACGAATCTCTCCCATGCCTCCGGCAGGAAAAGCGAAAGCCCGTTATAGAGCCAGTTGATCTCGCTCCAGCGGGTGGTGGTGACGCCGGCGAGGATGATGGCGCTCGCCCGCTCGGGAAAAGTCTCGGCATAGGCGAGCGCCAGCGTCGCGCCCCAGGAATTTCCGAAGACGAGCCAGCGTTTGACGCCGAGCATTTCCCGCAGCCCTTCGATGTCGCCGATCAGATGCCGGGTCGTGTTGTCGGCAAGTGCGTTGTCGAAATCGCCGGCATTCGGCGTGCTTTTGCCGCAGCCACGCTGGTCGAACTGGATGATGCGCCAGACCCTCGGATCGAAATGCCGCCTCGCGCTTTCCGACAGGCCCGAGCCCGGCCCGCCGTGCAGGATGAGCACCGGCCTGCCGTCCGGATTGCCCGAAAGCGCAAAGAAGATCCGGTTGCCGTCACCGGTTTCGAGGAAACCGGTTTCGTAAGGGGAAAGGGGAGGGAAGAGGGCGGACATCTGGGCAACCGGTTGTGTTGGAAGGTGGCCCTTACTGTTTTCGCATGACAGGTGTACGACGCCAGGCGTCACGCTGCTAAAAGTGCCCGCAATACCGCTTCGGGCTCCTTTTCCATGACGCGCAGGAGGTTGGCGGCCGGCCCGCTCATCCGGCGATGCCCTTGCTCCCACTTGCGGTAACCATGGACGCTCATGCCGAGCACCCGCGCCATTTGGTCCTGGGTAAGTTCAAGCTGTTGGCGAATAAGCTTGGGGTCAGGCATATCCACGTCGATGTGATGGACGATTGTGCCGCTCGCAGTCTCGCCTTTGGCATGAGCGAGCGCTTCGGACATGGCTTGAATCAGCTCAGCACCAAAACTCGGCTTTTTCGACATCTTGGACATCTTACTTCATCCTCGCCCTGTGGTGATCCTTGATGGCCTTGGCCAGCGATGAAACAGCCTTGGCTTCGCCCGGTGTCAGATCAGTCTTCCTGTTCTTGGCATAGACAAGCAAGGCATAGAGCGGCGCATTCTCACTGTACCAGTAGTAGATGACGCGAGCGCCACCACGCTTGCCTTTGCCCTTCGCGGGCACACGGACCTTGCGCACACCGCCCGTACCGGGAATCTCGTCGCCGGCCAACGGGTTTGCCGCCAGAAAGGAAATAACCTCTTCCTTCTCCTCGGCGGAGAAAACAGCTGCCGCTTTGATTCGCGAAAGTGGGTAGTTCCGCGACAGTTTGTAGCGCTTTCATGTGCAAAGACTAGCCCATTGGGTTAGAAATATCAATGCTCGCTCTCGCACAGCCCGTGATCGGAGAGTGACCGGATCACGTAGCAGTCCTCGATCGAATGGCCGCCGTCGCACTGGGAGACGATGCGTTCGAGTTCATGTTCCAGCTTCTTCAGCCTCTCGATCTTTTGGCGTACGGCGGCGAGATGGTCGGCGGCGATCCGGTCGGCATTGGCGCATGGCTCGCTGGGATGCTGGCTGAGCGCGATCAACTCGCGGATCGCCGGGATGTCGAGGCCGAGGTCGCGTGCGTGGCGGATGAAGGCCAGCCGCTCGAGATCGCTTCTTTCGTAGCGCCTCTGGTTGCCTTCGGAGCGCTCGGCTGCCGCGATGAGGCCCATCTGCTCGTAATAGCGGATGGTCGGCACCTTGACGCCGGTGCGTTTCGAAAGATCGCCGATCGACAGCATGTCGCAAAATTCCTCTTGAAGCTCTAGTGACTATAGCAATTATCTAGGTCGCCATCTGCAGGGAGACAAGCGGAGAGGTGACATGAAGAGCGCGTGCTTTAGCCACGATCATGAAAGGTTCGGAGGGTTTTCGAGGGATTGCATGCGGCCGTTCTGGGCGCTGATTGCCCTGGCGGCCGGTTTCTGGCTGCTTCTCGCAATGGAGATGCTGCGGCGGTCGCGGGCGGAATGGGAATGGTATGCGGAAGGCTGCGCATCCCGCGTGATCGATGGTGATGTCGACGGCGACAGTACAGCATAAAACGGCAGCGGCCATGATTGAAAAGGCCGCGGCCGCAGAAGGCCTGTTTTGCCGGGGCTACATGGAGAGCAGCGGGTCGTCCTTGGCGTCCTGCTCCGCCTTGCCGGGGGAGGCCTGAATGCCCGCCGCCTGAGCGCCTGCCGCACCGCCGCCCATGTCCATCGCGATTTCCTGCTTCTGGCCATTGATGCCCATGGCTTCGAGGATCGCCTCACGGATTTCCGCCTCGACCGCTTCACGATCTTCCGGCGACATAGCCTTCACATCCTCTTCGGTGAGGCCATGCTCTTCGAGATATTGTTCACGGATGCGTTCGGCATAGGTTTTCTTGGAGAGTTCCAGGAATTCGTCTTCATAGGTCGTGGAGGGCGGTTCGCCGAGCCAGGTGTCGTCGGCATTCTGCTCCAGTTCGACGCCTTCGCTTTCCATTGTCCACAGCGCGTCGGCGAGCTTGGCCCCGAAGACCGTGTCGCTGCCGGTCATGCCGCCGGGAGATGACTGCCGAGGGCCTGCGATGTTACCGCCGTTGTCCGTATTCTTGCTGTCGTCGCTCTTGCCGAAATTGATGCGGAGGGATGCGTAATATGAATTGGTGCTGCCAATCGTCGTCATCTCGACTCTCCTCGTTGTAAGGCTCAGATCGACTTAGGGTTCCAATCCTGTCCGGGGCTTGCATCCAGCCTGCGCTCGCGTTTGGGATGGCTCCCGGATTGCGCTCAAGCTCAGGCATGATATAGGGTACCCCCCTATATTAAATTCAGGAGCAGTCCGTGGCCCATACCATTCGGGAAAAGCCAAAGCTTCTGGCGCGGGTGCGCCGGTTGAAGGGGCAGATGGAGGCGGTCGAGCGCGCGCTGGAAAAGGAGGCGCCCTGCGGCGAGGTGCTGCAGCTTCTCGCCTCGATCCGCGGCGCGCTTGCAGGGCTTACCGGCGAGGTGATGGAGGGGCATCTGCACGAGCATGTGCTGCATGCTGAAAACGATAGGCAACGCGCTCAGGCGGCGGAGGAACTCGCCGAGGCGCTCAGAACTTACATCCGCTGAGTGGACGCAAAGGAGAAACCGATGGCGCATTCCATCGAGGAGCTGAAACACGACCACGTGTTTTTAGGCGCCGACCATGAACGCAACGAACGCAAGGTCTGGCTGGTGATCGCGCTGACCGCGACGATGATGGTGGCGGAGATCGTTGCGGGCTCCATCTTCGGCTCCATGGCGCTGACCGCCGACGGCTGGCACATGTCGACCCATGCGGGCGCGATGCTGATTTCCGCCCTGGCCTATCTCTATGCGCGCCGCCAGGCCCGCAATCCGCGTTATACGTTCGGCACCGGCAAGCTCGGCGATCTCGCCGGTTTCGCGAGCGCCATCGTGCTTGCCCTGATCGCGATCCTGATCGCCTGGGAGAGTTTTCTGCGGCTTGCTCATCCGGTTGCAATCGATTTCGATCAGGCGATCGCGGTCGCCGTAATCGGGCTTGCGGTCAACCTCCTGAGCGCCTGGCTGCTCAGGGGCGGTCATCACGATCATCATGGCGGCCATCATGGTCATCACGGCGCCCATGCGCATGATGGCGGTCATCATCACGGCCACCATGGTGGACACGATCATGGCCGTGGTGCCGAAGACCACAACCTGCGGGCCGCCTACCTGCATGTTCTGGCCGATGCTTTGACGTCGGTGCTGGCGATCTTTGCTCTGTTCCTCGGCCGCGGCTATGGCTGGATCTGGCTTGATCCGGTCATGGGCGTGGTGGGCGGCCTGGTGATCGCCCGCTGGTCCTGGGGGCTGATCCGCGCCACTGCGACGGTGTTGCTCGATGCCCAACCGGACGATGAGGATCTGGCCGACGAAATCCGGCAGCAGGTGGAGACAGAGGAGGACAGGATTTCGGACCTGCATGTCTGGCAGGTCGGGCCGGGTCATCGCGCGGCTATCGTGGCGCTCGTCACGTCAAAACCCCGCGCGCCATCCTTCTACAAGGAAAAACTCCGGAGCATCCGGGATCTGTCGCATCTCACAGTGGAGGTGACGCCGGCGGAAGCGGCGTGAACCCGCAATCAGGGATTCGATGCCTCAGGTTCAGGCGAATTCCTGGTAAACGCCTTCGACCCAGTCATGGGGAACGGTCGGCATCGGCGCTTCCGCTTCGGTGGAGGCCGTCTCGCCGCTCTCGATTACCCAAAGGGCATTGGCAAGCGAGGACGACAGCAGCGTGCTGCTGCCCGTCAAGGCATTGGGAGAACGCTGAACTGACACCGTTTCGCGCTGAGGCGCTTCCTCGGTCTTGCGGTCCATGTCGAGGGTCCGGTTCGGATAATAATAGCCGTTGAGGCCGCTATCGATCTTCATGGCAGAACGCCCGTGTTCAGAATGGTTAACGAATGGTTAACGGCTGAACCTTGTGCGAGGCTTGCGTCCATAATGTCGATTTGAGGGGAGGGGCTTGACAAGGAAATGCAACCGCGCCGTGCTTCGCAGCGTTTCCTATCCGTTCCGGCTTCAGAGAAACCTGTCGATGATCTCTGTTCGAAGACGCTGATTGTTCCGATACCATTTGTCTTCCGTGAAGAAGACCGGCTCGGCTGGCTCCCAGCCGCTCATGGTGAAATCGCTCTGGCGGGCGAAGAAGTCCACGAACTCCCGTTCGTTGTCCCAGGTGGCGATCGCCGGCCCCGGGAAATGTCCGTCCTGGATATCGCAGAGGATTATGCCTGCTTGCATGCGGATGAGACCGTGGCCGCAGAAATCGCGATGGAATTCATGGATGAGGCCTCCGCCGATTTCGGCCCGCTGCAGCTTGTCCCAGAGCCTTCGCGCCCGCTCGGCCCCAAGTGCCTTGCGGGAGAGCATGTCCCGCACTTCATCCCGCCTGCGGTCCATCTCCTCCTCGGTCGCATTGATGAGCGGGTAGGGCGGCCAGGCCGGGGGCTTGTTCTTCCGCTGTTTCCACAAGGACCAGGAGATCGTCCCGACGACATAGAAGATGATGGCGTAACAGATGATCGGAATGATGATGCCCGCCATTTGCGCCATCCGCCTATTCCATCGCGCGGGCCGGGCCCGCGAGCGTCCGCATCGTGTTGAGATTGCGCGAGGTGCCGGGCTTCAGGGCCGGCAGTTTCAGCTTCGAGCGGCCGGAACCGTTCGGGTAGTGCACGTAGATCTCGCGTCCCGCAACGGCCGCTTCCTCGCCGTCCGGCGCCACTATTTTAGCGAGCGCATCGGCCGGGGCGGTCTCGGTCAGGAAATACACGAGCAGGAAATTTGGCTTCGCTTCTGGAAAGGGGGCGTTCTCGGCGACCGCTTCGAGTTCCGCGGTCGTGCGCACCATGACGCCCGGCCTCTTGCCGAATTTTTTGCCCAGCGCCGCATCGAGCTTCTCGGCCACCGCCGTTTCCGTTTCACCGGAGCGGAACAGCACGTTGCCGCTCTGGATATAGGTCTTCACGTCGGTGAACCCGAGCTCTTCGCAGATGCCTTTAAGCTCGGTCATAGGCAACGCACCGGTACCGCCGACATTCACCGCCCGCAGGAGGGCTACATAGACCGTCATCTTCCCCTTCCCACTCCCGACTGCAGCCTACATCTTCCCCGCCACCTTGATCGCAAATGCATATTCGAAGGCGATCTCTTCGAGCCGCTGGAAGCGGCCTGACTTGCCGCCGTGGCCGGCCGCCATGTTGGTCTTCAAAAGATAGGGGCCTGCTCCCGGTGCCTTCTCCCGCAGCCGTGCCACCCATTTGGTCGGCTCCCAGTAGGTGACGCGCGGGTCGGTGAGGCCGGAAAGCGCCAGGATCGGTGGATAGGGTCTGGCCGCGATATTGTCGTAGGGCGAATAGGCGGCGATCCACTGATACTCGTCAGGCGAGTCGATCGGGTTGCCCCATTCCGGCCATTCGGGCGGCGTGAGCGGCAGTGTATCGTCCAGCATGGTGTTCAAGACGTCGACGAAGGGCACGGCGGCGATGATGCCGGCGAACTTTTCCGGTGCCATGTTGGCGATGCCGCCCATCAGCATGCCGCCTGCCGAACCACCCTCTGCGATAATGTTCGCGTAAGATGTGAACTTCTGCTGATTCAGATAGTCAGCCGCGGCGATGAAGTCTTTGAATGTGTTCTGTTTATGCTCCATCTTGCCGGTTTCGTACCACGCAAAACCCTTGTCCTTGCCGCCGCGGATATGGGCGATGGCATAGACGAAGCCGCGGTCGGCCAAAGACAGGATATTGGTATTGAAGCCGGCGGGTATGGTAATCCCGTAGGCGCCGTAACCATAGAGCAGGCAGGGTGCGGATCCGTCGAGCGGCGTATCCTTGCGATAGAGCAAGGAGACCGGAACCAGTTCGCCGTCATGGGCCGGTGCCATCACCCTGCGGGTGACGTAGTCGTCCGGGTTGTGACCTGACGGCACTTCCTGCGTCTTCAAAAGCACCCGCTCGCGGGTCACCATGTCGTAGTCGAAGAGCTGCGAGGGCGTCGTCATCGAGGAATAGGAGAAACGGATGACATCGGCGTCGTATTCCGCTGCCCCCTGCAGGCCGAGCGAATAGGCCTCCTCCGCAAACGCGATCGCATGTTCCTCGCCTGTCTTCCGGTCGCGAATGATGATCTGCGGCAGGCCGTCCTTGCGCTGCAGCCAGACGAAATGGCGGGCAAACGCCATGTGACTGATGATCAGCCGGCCCGGCTCGTGCGGCACGACCTCCGTCCAGTTTTGCTTGCCCGGCGCATTAACCGGAGCCTGCATGATCTTGAAATCCTTGGCGCCGCCGTCATTGGTGAGGATATAGAAGACGTCGCCGCCCTCTGTCATCGAATATTCGATGCCTTCCTCGCGTTCGGCGACCAGCCTCGGTTCGGCGGTCAGGTCACTGGTCGAAAGAATGCGGTATTCGGACGTCTCGTGGTCGTGGATGTCGATATAGATGAAGTCGTCCAGCAACGAGCCGCCAACGCCCATGAAGAAACCGGGATCCTTTTCCTCGTAGACCAGCCTGTCTTCCGACTGCGGCTGGCCGACGATGTGGTGGAAGACCTTGGACGGTCGGTGGTTCTCGTCCTGCAGCGTATAGAAGAAGCTCTTGCCGTCCGGCGCCCAGACCCCGCCGCCGGCGGTGTTTTCCAGCACGTCGGAAAGGTCTTCGCCGGTTGCAAGGTCGCGGATGCGCAGCGTGAAATATTCCGAGCCCTTGTCGTCATAACCCCAGATGCCTTTGGCGTGGTCGGTCGTATGATCGATGCCTGAGAGGCGGAAATAGTCCTTGCCCTTCGCCTCCTCGTCGCCGTTGAGCAGGACGTGCTTTTCGCCGCCGTCGCGCGGCGTGCGGAAATAATGCGGCTGTTCGCCGCCGGTGACGAAGAGCGTGCCGTAAGCGAAAGCCCCGTCCTTCATCGGCACCGAGCTGTCGTCCTCCTTGATGCGGCCGCGCATTTCGGCAAACAGCACTTTCTGGAGCTCCGCCGTGTCGCCCATCGCCGCGTCCATATAAGCGTTCTCGGCTTCGAGGTAAGCGCGGATTTCAGGATCGAGGATCGACGGATCCTTGAACATCGCCTGCCAGTTGTCGGCGCGCAGCCAGGCGTAGTCGTCGGTGCGGGTGATCCCGTGGCGTGTGTCTGAGACCGGCTTCTTCTCGGCCAGCGGAGGGCTGGGAAGAGGGCCGAACGGCGATTTGCGGGAGATGTCCAAGGAAGCACTCCGGATTTCATGAAAGGAGTGCCAGAGATAGGGGGCGACGGAGCGCGAAGCAAGCGGGGAAGGCGGGTATGGGACGTTTAGCCGATTGCCGCCCGCTTTGAAGGCGGAGGAATATCCCGCCCCATGTCATGCGCCGCCTCGATCCAGCTTTCGAGCGCGTCCTGAACGTTGGAAATGGCTTCCTGCGGCGTTTCGCCGTCACTCATGCAGCCTGGCAGGTCCGGCACGGTCGCAAGGAAACCGCCGCCATCTTCAGGCGATAGGGGAGATACAAGAACTGCATATCGCAACGGACTCATGAGGTTCTCACCGCGTCGATCCGCCTGGGGATTGGCGCGCATTCGCTCTAAACGCTTGCTCACCTCGACCCCATTGACCTCATCCGATCACATCATCCTATTTCCCGTTCTGGTCGGTGGTCAACGATCCGATCGTCTCTTAGTTTCCGCGCCGTCCGAGTCACATTGGATGGGAAATGACATGACAAGACGTTGGTCGCTGGTAGCACTCGCCTTTCTTTATGCCCTGCCAGCTTATGCCCTTGATGCACGCATCGAAAGACAGCTCAATGCACTTGCTCCGGACGAACGCCGGGAGCAGCGTTGCGATATGGAGGCGATGGAGCGTATTCGGAAGGAGGGTGAATTCAAACCCGACAAGGTGATCGCCTACACGTTTTCAGAAGCGATCGAGGACGGCAATTCCGTCCGCGCCCCCGGTGCGGTCTTTCGCAGCCGGGGTGACTGGTACCGCCTGAAATATCAATGCGAGACGGGCGACAAGGGCCTGAAGGTCATGTCCTTCGACTTCAAGATCGGTTCGAAGGTCCCCAGGGAGCAGTGGGAGCAATATTACCTCTACGACTGAGGTTCATCTGTTGATCCTCGCCATCATCCCGGCAGGTTCGGCGTTGTCTTCCGTTCGGGAAACAACTCGGCAAGCACCGTCATCATGATGAGGGAAAGCGGCAGTGCCAGCATGGCGCCGACCGCTCCCCACATCCATGTCCAGAACAGGATCGCGAGGAAGACGATGAAGGGGTTGATCTCCCATTGCCGGCCCATGATCGCCGGAAAGATCAGGTTCTCCATCACGAGATGCACGGAGAAGAAGATGACCGCCGGAATGAGCCCGATGAAGAGAGCTTCATGCGTGAGGATGCCGGCGATCGCCACCGAAATTGTCATCAGCGTGATGCCGAGAAAGGGGACGAAGCTTGAGAGAAAGGCGAACAGGCCCCAGAGCACCGGCATGGCGAGTCCGCTGAAATAGGCGATCAGCGTCATGATGATCCCGAGCCCGAAATAGAGGATGCTCGCCGTCGCGAAATAATATCCGAGCACCTGATCGATCGCATTGAGCACGCGGATCGCGATCAGCCGCTGCCGTCTGGTCGGGAACGCGAGGATGACGGTACGCCTGAGCCTGACGCGGCCATAGAGGAAAAGCAGCAGCGCGGCGAAGAAGATCAGCCCCTGGATGATCGCGGGCGTCAGGCTGCTGGTCACCACGCCCAGAATATTGCTGGAATTCTCGAGCAGCGACTGCATCGACATCGGCCCCGTCTCGAAGGTCGCCGGCGAGACGTTCAGCCAGCGTTGTCTCTCCAGGAAGGGCATGATGCGGTCGGCGGTCCGCTCGATGAAGCTTGGCCCCTCGCGCACCAGCGTCGAAACGGGCTCCGCCAGGAAGTTGATGATCAGGAAAAGCACCGCGAAGACCAGCGTGGAGAGAATGAGCGCGATGCCGAAGCGCGGCACGCCCGCCTGTCCGAGCCGGTCGGCGGCAAGCCCGAGAATCAACCCCACGACGATGGCGAGCGTCACCGGGATCAGGATCAGCGCCATATAATGAAGGATGGCGAAGAAGGCGATCGCGAAGATGCCGATCACCGCCCAGGCCATCACCACTTCCAGCGCCTCGCGGCCGAGCGGGTAGTGATGTTCGGTGATGTCGATATCCTCACCGCCGGCGTCCCCGCCCGCCAGTCCTCTCACGTCGACCGGATGTCTTTTCGGCTTGCTTGCGCCGCGCGCGCTGGTGATGGCCATTTCTCGATAGGTCCCCGTGATGTCCTTCAACGCGAAAGCGGCGCTCCGGTTCCGGAACGCCGCTTTCGCTGGGAGGAGGGCTGGGAATAGGCCGCGATGATCAGGCTGCAAGCGTCAGGCCGATACCCCAGGGGTCCCTGAGCGAGAAGCCTTCAGCGGTCTTCGTCGTGGCGATCTCCTGGGCGTCAAGCGCAGCCAGCGCGCTCTCGAGTGCGGCCTTGTCATTGAAGCGTACGGTATAGTCCGAAAGGCCGGTCATGTTGCCTTCCCGCGCTTTGGCCCCGCGGCTGTTCCAGATATTGGCGGCGATATGATGATGGTAGTCACCGGTGGCGAAGAAGCTCGCGCCCGGATACCGCGCCATGATCTTCAGACCCAGCACGTCGCGATAGAAGGCGTCGGCCTCGGGGATGTCGCCAACCTGGAGGTGGATATGGCCGATCGCCGTTCCGTCCGCCATGCCGTCCCAGCTTTGCTTGGGCGCACCGTTGTAAAGTTCCTGGAGGTTCAGCCTCTCGGTCGCCATCGCGACGGTGCCGTCCGGATGGTAGGTCCATTCTTCGGGTTTACGGTCGCGATAGACCTCGATGCCGTTGCCCTCCGGATCGGAGAGGTAGATCGCCTCGCTGACCAGATGGTCGGAGGCGCCGTCGAGCTGCACGTTGTTATGGGCCGCATGCGCAAGCCAGTGGGCGAGCTCCTGCCGGTCCGGCACCAGGAAGGCGGTGTGGAACAGGCCGGCGGCATTGCGCGGTGCGCGGGAAACGCTGGTGCCGGTCGTGAGCGTCAGAAGCGGCTGGCCGCCGACGCCGAGCACCTCGCCGCTTGGGGTCTTTTCGATGACCTGGAGGCCGATGATCTTCCGGTAGAAGTCGGAGACGACGGTCAGGTCGCTGACGATGAGATGCGCGGCGCGGACATGGGCGGGCCGCGTCAGTGCGAAGGGTTGGACGACATCGGGCACGTTGGAAATCCTCGTTTGGTAGGGCCAGCTGGCTCCTTCTCCAAACCCATATGGTTCATTCCGGTCGTTCACGAAAGAATACAAAATGGCGATTGATCGTCTCCAGAATGGAAACGGCAATCCGGCGTCGTTGATTCTGATCAATGCGGCGGGAAGCCGGAAGAAAGGATGATGGCAGCAAAAAAGACAGGAAGGATAAGAGTGCCACGATGTATAGGAAGATTGTCGTTGCGGTGGACATAGCGCAACTGGAAAAGGGAGAGCGGATATTGCGCAAGGCATCGACGTTGCTCGATGAAGGCGGTACGCTTCTGCTCCTGAATGTGGTCGAGAATCTCCCCGGCTACCTCGTCTCGGATCTCACCGTCGACATGATGGTCAAGGCGCGGCAGGGGGCCGAAGAGACCCTGATCGATCTGAGGGGGAGGATGGGAATTGCTGCCGAGATCGAGATCCGCGAAGGCTCGCCGGCGCGGGAGATTCTGGCGGCTTCGGAGGAGCGGGGCGCAGACCTGATCATCGTCGCCTCGCACATACCGGATTTGTCGAACTACTTCATCGGCGCCACGGCGGATCGCGTCGTGCGCCACGCAAAATGCTCGGTGCTGATCGACCGGTAAGGAGGAACAAGGCCATGGATACCGCCAAATACGAAACCATCCTGCGGACGAGGAAAGCCGAGCTGGAGAACCGCCTGAGCCGCATCGAGCAGGATTTCACGTCGCCGCGCAATCCCGACGACGACGACCGCGCCATCGAACGCAGCAATGATGAGGTGCTCGACGAACTCGGCGAGGTCGGCGAGAAGGAACTCGTCGCGATCGAGGCGGCTCTCGCGCGGATCGCGAGCGGCACGTTCGGCACCTGTGCACGATGCGGCCAGCCGATCTCGGAAAAGCGGCTCGATGCCGTGCCGCATGCGCCGCTCTGCCAGACCTGCGCCGGAGAAGCTTAAGCCGGAAGGGTTAATGCCTAAAACCTAAAGTGAATCGCTCATCTCTTGCCTTCCGCCGCCGCCATGTCCATTCTGTGGGGAGACGGAAGGTAGGGATGAACGAGTTTTTTAATTTCGGGCGGCGTTACGATTTTCACGAAATCGTCGCGGATGGGATCATCAACGGCATCGGCATCGTCTTTGCGCTGATCGGCGCGACGGCGCTGATCTTTTACGCAACCGTCTGGTCGAGCTACGGCGCGATCGCCGCTGCATGGATTTACGGGCTGGGTCTGGTGCTCTGTCTGTCGATCTCGTTTACCTACAATATCTGGCCGCATTCCCGCACGAAATGGTTTCTGAGAAGGCTCGATCATTCGGCGATCTTCATCCTGATTGCGGCGACCTACACGCCGTTTTTGCAGCGCGGCGCTGAGGATCCGTGGATTCTCGCCATGCTGCTGGCGATCTGGGCGACGGCGGTGGTCGGCATCACGCTGAAATGCCTGTTTCCGGGCCGTTACGACAAGCTGGCGATTCTGCTCTATCTCGGCATGGGCTGGAGCGGCGCGATGGTCATGGGACAGGTTTCGGAATACCTGCCGGCCGTCACGGTCTGGCTGATCGTCATCGGCGGGCTCATCTATTCGCTCGGCGTCATCTTCCACGTATGGGAAAGGCTGCGCTTCCAGAACGCCATCTGGCATGGCTTCGTGGTGGCCGCCGCCGCCGTGCATTACGGCGCGGTGATGACCTGTTTCAGCCTGTCCGGTCTCTGACGATCGCCCTTACATCGCCCTTACTGCGGGCAGCCGACAGGCTTGAGGCTCGCGACCATCCGCTTGATGATCATGTCGTAGGTCTTAAGATCCTGCTTTCGGTATTCGAGTTGCAGGAAGGTCGCCGCGTCTTCGCATAGCCATATGCCGCGGACATAGAGGATGCGATCTCCCCTGGTGCCGGAATAGCTCGCCCATTCCGGCTTGACCCGGGAATAGGAAATCTTCCAGCCGTCTTTCTTTGCCTGTGTGATGCGGTTGGCTGCTTCCTCATCGAAGAAAACGTCGACGAGGAAGGTACCGAAGACGAGGATGCGATCGCCGTTCTTCGCCAGGAACGTGCCGCCGTCGCCGTTGTCGGGCGCTCTTTGCATGGTAAAGCCCGGAGGCAGTTCGATCGTGTAGCCGTAGCGATCGTTGGCATAGGTCTGCCATTCGGCGGCATGCGCGACGAGGACGGCAGCCAGCCAGGCCAGAACTGTCAGCAGAACCCGCATCTTCGCCTCCCATCCCCGAGGGCTTCACGCTATCAGAAGAACGAGAAGCTAACAATTGTGGACAACAGACGATCGTCTGCTAAAGTGGACGAAATTATATCATAATGGAAAATGGCCATGATCAGCACCCTTGTACGCGACGCAACCGAAGCCGATCTTCCGACGATCATGGAGATCTATAACGACGCAGTCGCCAATACCACGGCGATCTGGAACGAGGTGCTGGTCGATCTCGACAACCGCAAGGAATGGTTTGCGGCCCGCAGGGCGCGGGGCTTCCCGGTCCTGGTCGCGGAGGTCGGCGGGAAAGTCGCCGGTTATGCCTCCTATGGCGACTGGCGCGCCTTCGACGGTTATCGCCATACGGTCGAGCATTCGGTCTATGTCCACCGCGATTTTCGCGGCTCAGGCATCGGCCGGCTTCTGATGCAGGAACTGATCGAACGCGCTGCCTCGAACGGCGTGCATGTGATGATCGCCGCGATCGAATCGGAAAACGCTGCCTCCATCCGCCTGCATGAAAAACTCGGCTTCCGCGTCGCCGGCAAGTTCTCCGAAGTTGGCACCAAGTTCGGCCGCTGGCTGGACCTCACCTGCATGGAGCTCAAGGTTCCCGGGGCACGTTGATAACGGAATTCCTTTCTCCCGTTGCTGAATGTGTTCCCGATTGGCGCTGCGGTCAGCCGCCGTTAACGGTTGTTGCGTCCTGCCATATCCCTCCGGTGAAATCGGGAGTAATATCGCCGCACCTGCGGGAGGAGACCTGAGGGCAGATCGCGGGGGAGGCGACACGCGCTCAAGCATTGGCCCTCGACCTTGAAAGAGGAGGAGGCAGGCATGCACGCAATGATACACGTGGCGGGTCCGGTCCTCGTGTCGGCCCTTGTTCTTGGCGCCGCGCTGCCGGCCGCCGCCCAGGCTCTGCCGGAAAACATGCCGACGCAGGAACAACTGGCGAACGACAACAACCTGTTCATGTCGATCGCCAGAAAGGCCCTCAAGTGGGAGGAGCCGGACGAACCGCTCCAGATTATCGGCCCGCTCTATTTCGTCGGCACCAAGGGGCTTGGCGTCTTCCTGTTCACCACGTCCGAAGGGCATATTCTGATGAACACCGGCATGCCGTCGTCGGGACCGATGATCGTCGATTCCATCCGCAAGCTCGGCTTCAGGCCCGAGGACATCAGGATCATGATCAACGGCCACGCGCATATCGATCACGCCGGCGCCCTTGCCTTTTTCAAGGAGCAGTTCGGCGCGCAGCTTGCGGTCATGCGGGAAGATGTTCCGGCCATGGAGAGCGGCGATTCCGGGGACTTCAAATACGGGAACGATTTTGTCTATCCGCCGGTCAAGGTCGACCGCATCCTGCGCGATGGCGACACGATCAGGATGGGCGACGTGCTGCTCACGGCCTATCTGACGCCCGGCCATACCCGCGGGGCGACGACCTGGATCGCCAATCTCGTCCTGGACGGCAAGCCCTATGTCGTGGCGTTCCCGGATGGGGCGGGCTTCAACCCCGGCTATCGGCTGGCGAAGGATCCGTCCTATCCCGGTATCGCCGAGGATTACCGGCGCACCCACCATATGCTCGAAATGCTGAAGCCTGACATCTGGCTGGCGCAGCACAATGAATATTACGATCTCGAAGGCAAACGGCAGCGGGCCCAGACCGAAGGCGTCAATGCCTGGAGAGACCCGGAAGGCTATCGCCGTTTCATCGCCGGCAGGAAGCGCGCCTTCGAGGATCAGGTCGATCTGGAAATGGGTGCTGCGAAGAGTGCCCGCTGACAGGCAGCGCCAGGCCTTGTCCTCTTTCGCGAAGCGTTGCCATCGCTCAGGTCTCCGTCGCTTCACCCGCCGGCATCGCAAGCCTCGCCTCGACGGCGAGGTTCAATTCGCGAAGCAAGGCCGCAAGCTGGCGTTTCTTTTCCGGATCGAATGACGCGATCGCATCCGCTTCGTTCGCCATGTCCCGCCGGAACGCCGCTTCGGCGCGGTAAATGCCTTCCTCCGTAAGCTGCACGGCGAGGCTTCGGCCGTCGTTTTCGGACGGCACGCGCCTGATGAGGCCCGCCTTTTCCAACCGCCCGAGCCGGTGGGTCAGGCTGCCGGAGGCGATCATCAGCGAGCGGTAGAGTTCCGTCGGCGTCAGCCGGTAGGGCGGGCCGGACCGGCGCAGCGTGCCGACGACGTCGAACTCGCCGCGGTCGAGCCCATGTGAGGCAAAGGTCGCCTCGATCGTGGGCGTCACCAGCCGCGACAGGCGATAGATGCGCCCCAATATCTCCATCGGGCTCGTGTCGAGGTCGGGCAGTTCCCTGGCCCATTGGGCTTTCAACCGGTCGACGTGATCCTGCTGTTCCGGCTTGTCCATCGCCTCGATTCCCCGTTTGCGTCTGAAACTATCTTGACATGAAGATAAATCGAGAGCAAATATCTTCACGTGAAGATAAATAGGGAGGCTGTCATGTTATTGCTCGTCGCAAGGAAGGCCGCTGCGGCCCCACTGATCGGGCAAATGCTTCTCTGTTCCTTCTTCTGGGCGGGCGCCTTCATTCTTCTGAAGGTCGCCGGCACCTCGCTTTCGCCGCTGGCCCTGACGGCCGTGCGGGGGCTGATGGGCGGCCTTCTGATTGCCGCTTTCATGGCGGCGACCGGTCACGAGATACTGCCCCGCGGCCGCGAGTACCGCGACTGGATCGTCCTCGGCTTCTTGCAGGGCGTGGTGCCGAACACGCTGACGGCCTATGCGCTGACCCAGATTTCCGCCGGCCTGACCTCGATGATCCAGGCCTCGACTCCGCTTGTCGTCGCCGTCCTGGCGCAGACGCTGTTTGCCAGCGAGCAACTGACGCGGAGACGAATGATTGGTCTCCTGATCGGCTTTGGCGGCATGGTGCTGCTGATTGGCCCGGCGGCTCTCGGTTCTGCCGAGGTCAACCTCTCCGGTATCGGCGCCATGATGGCGGTGGCGGTGAGCTACGCGCTCGGCAATCTCTACGTCCGCAGCATTCCGCAGGCGCAGCCGATCCGGCTGGCGCTCGGCCAGCAGGTTTTTTCCGGTCTGCCGACCTTCGCCGCCGTGATCTGGCTGGGTGGTTTCCCGGCCTTTGCACCGGCGCTGGACGCTGCACCGGTCCTGCTCCTGCTCGGCATCTTCGGAACGGCGCTGCCGATCGTGCTCTACATGAACATCCTGAAGAAGGCAGGGCCGACCGTCGGCTCCATGAACGGCTATTTCCTGCCGCCCTGGACGATCGTCCTCGGCTTCGTGATCCTTGGAGAGCCGATCAGCCTGCGCGAGGCGGTCGCCACCCTTATCGTCCTGTCGGGCGTTGCGATCGTTTCCCTGAAGACGGAAACCCTGCGGGAGGTCTGGGGCCGGCTTGCGCCGATGTCTCGTCTCCGGAACTGCTGAGAGAGAGAGCGTGCCCGCCCGATATTCCGCCCCCTTTCCGCGGGGGCGAAACAGTATGTCGGGAAGGAGGATCAGCCACCCATCGCCCTGCCGCCGACCGAAATTCTTTCGGCCTCGTCGCGCAGGTCGAGCATGATGGTCGTGCCGTCGCGGATGCCGCGTTTCAGGGCATCCTTCCGCACCGGCTCGACCATGATCTCGCCCGCTTCGAAGAGTTTTTGCAGCCGGCTGCGCGAAAGGCCGAGTTCCGCTGCAAGCAGGCGATCGAGCCTGACGCCGGCGGGGAAGGGCAGCGCAAGCGCGATGCGAATTCTCCGCCAACCCGCGAGGTCGCAAAGCGCCTGCCTGCGCACCTCGAACTCCTCGCTTTCCTCGATGCGGATTGCTTTGGTCCTCAGCGCGTCGGCGTCGAATTCGAGGCGCGCCACGAAATCCGGCGCGCTCATCTGCAGGGCGTCGAGGAGAGTGGGGTCGAGCGAGCGGACGCTTTGCCGCTCGAAGACCGGCCGGTTCCAGGTGGCGTCGCAGGTGGTGCATTTGTAGATGAGCCAGGCATCGAGCCGCTTGCCGTTGGCGTTGAGGCGGATGCGCCGGCTGGAGCGGAAGGGTTTGGGGCCGCCGCAACCGCTGCAGGCGAGAATTGGTCGGGGCGGATGTTTAGGGATTATGGTCCATTCGAGATGAAGGATAGTGGACATGCCGTCTTGATCTTCCGGTCGGGAAGTTCATGCGGGAAACGGCACTGGAGAGACCCGTGATCGGGCGCGGTGTGGCGAAGGTCCGGACTTGAGGGAAAAGCGAAGCGTCGGATTTTCAGGGCGGCTTTTTCAAGAGCAGCACTGGCAGATCAATGCCAAACCGGTCTCAAGCCGCCACCCCGATGAACAGCTTTTCGCATGCGGCAGCCTTGCCGGCCTACCCGCATGGAAGGGTGAAACTGTCGAGACCGGGGATTACTTAGGCAAACTGGACCTCAAAAGCCGACGCTTGTAGGGGGCAATGGATAACAGGATATCAGCGAAAGGCAAGGGCTGCCGTGAGGCGCCCGTCCGCCCTATATAGGCGGGAAGTAATGAAACAGCGAGGACTTGCACCATGGAGATCAAGCGCGGCGGATCGCAGCCGTCGAAAAGGCAGCCTGCGGAATATTTCACCGGTACGGTCCGTCTCGATCCGCTGAACGAGGCCGCGGCGCCGGCCCGGGCCGTCTGCGCCTCGGTCACCTTCGAGCCCGGCGCCCGCACCAACTGGCATACCCATCCGCTCGGCCAGACGCTCATCGTCACGGCGGGTTTCGGTCTGGTGCAGGTCTGGGGCGAGACGATCCGGGTGATCCGCTCCGGCGACGTCGTCTGGTTCCCGCCCGGAGAAAAGCACTGGCATGGTGCGGCCCCCACGACCGCCATGACCCATATCGCCATCCAGGAGGCGCTGGACGGCAGGACGGCCGACTGGCTGGAGCCGGTCGCCGACGCGGAATATGCGGGCGCGATCGCCGCGGATTGACGGACGCCGTCCATTAGCGCGAGCGGTAGATGACACTGTGCCTTTACCCCCCTCTGGTCTCCTGAGCGTTTGCCGAAGCGCGGCCATCTTCGCCGTCCGCGACGGGGGAAGCGCGTATGTGGGTTTTGCCCCTCACCCCGCCTCCGCTTCGCTCGGCGACCCTCTCCCCGCAAGCGGGGCGAGGGGGAACGGCAACGGCGCGGCATATCTCCTTCTCCCCGTTATAACGGGGAGAAGGTCCCGGCAGGGGGATGAGGGGCAAGGCTATATGCGGTTGCCCCGCCGTTCTGACGGAAGATGCTCGCCCTTCGGCAAACGCTCAGGAGGACGGAGGGGGTGAGCAGCCGGTGTGCGTTGCCGACCCTTTTGAAGGGCCGTGCGTTTCAGGCCGGTCGCAGTTCGCCTTCCCAGGCATTGTCGGGAACCGTCCGGGAGGCTTCCTCGATCGCACCGATCTGCGAGGAGATTTCCCTGCCGATATACTGGCTGAAGGGGCCGAGATGGGCGTAGAGTATCGCCATCTTGAACATGTGCGGAAGCGCTGCCGGATTGGAGAACAGGCCCCTGGCGATCATCAGGGCCATCTGCCCGGCAAATTTCGGGCGCTTCACCGTGGCAGCCACGGTGAAATACAGGAACCGCCGGGTGTCCACCCAGGTGCGGCCCCAATTGAAGCCCCCCTTGATGTGTTTCACGCGCAGTTTCCGGCCGACACGCGAAACCCGGCCGAAAAATGCCTGCGGCGTATAGATGGCGGAAACGACCCGGTGATAGTCCCGCAGGATATCGATCCGCGGACGTTTCGTCGCGAAATTGAGGCCGGACACGCATTGGTCGGCGCTCCCGTCGTCCATGTCGACCGCATGTCCGGAATGGAGCCGGCCTTCCTTCTCGAGCCGGGTGGTCAGCTGCGTGTTGGGCAGGGCATAAAGCAGGCCGACCATGCTCACGGGGATCGACGCGTCCTCGATCAGCGCGGTCATTCTTCCGCCGGAGCCCGGCGTTTCGTCGTCGAAGCCGAGGATGAACCCGGCGATCACGACAATGCCGGCGGCGTAGATCTTGTCGATGCTGGCGACGATGTCGCGCCGCGTGTTCTGCTTTTTCTGCGTTGCCCTGAGGACCTCCTCGTCGGGGCTTTCGATGCCAATGAACACCGTGAAGAAACCCGCTTCGGCCAGAAGGTCGAGCAGTGCCTTGTCGTCGGCGAGGTTGAGCGAGGCCTCGGTCGAGAATTCGAACGGATAGTGCCGCGCTCTCTGCCATTCGATGAGCGTGGGCAGGAATGCCTTCACGGCCTTCTTGTTGCCGATCAGGTTGTCGTCCACGAAGTCGACATGGCCGCGATAGCCGAGCGTATAGAGCGCATCGAGCTCGGCGAGGATCTGTGTGGCCGTCTTGGTGCGAGGAACGCGCCCGTAGAGTTCGATGATGTCGCAGAATTCGCAGGTGAACGGACAGCCGCGGGAAAACTGGACCCCGATGAAGGTATAGTTCGAAAACTTGAGGAGATCGAAGCGCGGAACCGGCGTCCGCGTGACGTCCGCCTTGAATTTCGGCGCCAGGAAGTCGCCCTTCTTTTCCCCCCCGCTCCAGGCGGCCACGAAGGCGTCGATGACGTCTTCCGCCTCCCCGAGGACACGGAAATCGGCGCTCGCATAAAGCTCCGGGCTCGAGGTTGCGTCCGGGCCGCCGATCGCGACCGGCTTGCCGGCCGCATGCGCCAGCTCGATGATGTGGAGGACGTCGACCTGCTGGGGCAGCATGCCGCCCGTCAGCACAAGGTCGGCCCAGTCGATGTCGCCGTCGGAGAGTTCCTCCACATTGCGGTCGATGAGCCTCAGTTCCCAATCCTGCGGCAGCATCGCCGCAATGGTGATCAGGCCGAGCGGCGGTGCCGGATAGCGCGCGCCGATAAGCGTGCAGGCTTCCCGGAAATTCCAGAAGGACGCGCCGGTGAACCTCGGATATACGAGCAAGACCCTCGCTTGTCGCCGCATTCTCTTGTCTCCCGGATGAGGAAAAGATGTGTAGGCACTTCGATCAGTCGCTGCTGAAGCCGCACTATATCGTTTCGAAGCCGGGGGGCAAGCGCGGACTTTTCCTCGAAGTGCGGCCGAGGGCGGGATGTAAGATTATGAAAGGAGCGACTTAAAAGTGTAGCGAAACCGGTTTATGGTCCTCCGGCTGCAACTGTCGGTGCCATGCCGTGATCACGCATGGCGGATCGGGGAGGGGACGATGGTGAACTATGGTGGCCTGCGTTTCGACTTCAAGGAGCCGGGAGCGGCCAAGCGCTGCGCCGAGCGACTGGTCGCGATGCGCAAGACGCTCGCGCCGTTCAGGGCGCGCAAGAAGGACAGCTCGCTGCTTCTGGCGACCTGGAACATCCGCGATTTCGATTCCAACGATTTCGGTTTCGGCCCGCGCCTGCCGGAGACCTTCTACTACATCGCCGAGATGATCTCCTGCTTCGATCTCGTGGCGGTTCAGGAGGTCAACCGCGATCTTTCCGCGCTGCAGAAGGTGATGCGCATCCTCGGCCGCGAATGGGACTATATCGCCACCGACGTGACGGAAGGCACGAGCGGCAACGGCGAGCGCATGGCCTTCGTCTACAACACCGAAAAGGTCTGGTTCCGCAAGATCGCCGGCGAGATCGTCCTGCCGGACGGCCAGCTCGTCGTCTCGCGCAAGAAGATGAAGGCGCCGAAGGACCAGCCGGATATCGAGCCGAAGATCGAGGAGATGAAGCAGCAGTTCGCCCGCACGCCCTTCCTCGTCGCCTTCCAGTCCGGCTGGTTCCGCTTCAGCCTCTGCACGGTGCACATCTATTTCGGCGACGATTCCGGCGAGAAACTGAAGCGCCGCGTCGCCGAGATCGAGCGGCTGGTGGATTTCTTCGCCAAGCGGCAGGACAAGGAGAGCAAGCTCACCGGCAAGGGCATGAAACCGCTCGACCGCGGCCGCGAGGCGGAGAACTATATCCTGCTCGGCGATTTCAACGTCGTCAGCCCCGAGCACGAGACCATGCAGGCGCTGGCGGCCAAAGGGTTCGAGGTGCCGGAGGAGATCGACGGCACACATATGCCGAACCGCGAGCACTTCTACGACCAGATCGCGGTGCGCGTGAAGGACGAGAATTTCAAGGTCCTGGGCGGCGGCATTGTTGATATGTATGCCGATGTCTTTCGCTCCATGCCGGAGGATATGGAACTGTACGAGAAATTCGTCCCGAAGAAGGATCCGGAGAAGAACGAGAAGTTCCGGGCCACGACGCCGCAGAAGCTCTACGAGAAATGGCGCACCTGGCAGATGTCGGATCATTCTCCGCTGTGGATCGAGATCCAGACGGACTTTGCCGAAAGCTACCTGAAGAACATCGTCGACGGCAAATGACGGTGGCCGCCGCCACCGGCGGGCGCGGTCATCGAATGGCAACTTTTCCCCGCCAGGCTGTCAGGTGAATCAGCCGCCGAGAGGAAAGAGCATGTCCGACACCGTCCGTATCGAAAACCAGCATCTTGCCGTCGAGGTCTCCCCGCTGGGTGCGGAGATGCAGTCGCTCACCACGGCGGATGGCCGCTCATGGCTCTGGAACGGCGATGCCGCCTTCTGGAGCGGCCGCTCGCCGATTCTCTTTCCCATGGTCGGCAAGGCGCGGGAAAACCGGGTCAGCGTCGAGGGCAAGTCCTACGAGATGGGGCAGCACGGCTTTGCTCGCAGAAGCGAATTCTCACTTGCCGCGTCGACCGGCACCATGTGCCGCCACGAGCTTGTCGCCTCGGATGCGACGCGCGCCGTCTACCCGTTCGAATTCCTGCTGGCGGTGACCCATGCCGTCGATGGTCCGAAGCTGACAGTCTCGGCGGAAGTCGAAAATCGCGATACGCGGCCGATGCCTTTCGGCCTCGGTTTCCACCCGGCTTTCCTCTGGCCGCTGCCGGGCGGGGAGGGTCGTGCCCATGCCGTCACGCTCGACAACGGCGCCGAGCCCGCGCTCGTCAGGCTGGAAGGCGGGCTGGTGAAGCCGGAAAGGCTGCCGTCGCCCTTCAGGGCGGGCAGGCTCACCCTCGATCATGCGATGTTCGAGGAGGACGCGATGATCTTCCCGGAAGGGGCGGGCGACGGCCTCACCTATGCGGCCGAGGGCGGGCCGGCGCTGAAATTCTCCTTCGAGAACCTGCCCAACCTGGCGCTCTGGCAGAAGGCCGGCGCGCCCTATGTCTGCATCGAGCCCTGGCACGGCACGGCCGCCGAAATCGGCGGCCCGGACGATCTGGCAAAGCGCCCCTACGGCGTGATCCTGCAGCCCGGCGGCAAGGCGCGCTTTGCCTTTACGGTCGAACTTCCGGCATCATAGAAGCCTTGCTGCGACAGGCATCCGCCTGTTGCTCGCGGATGACACCCCGTTGGTTTTTCCGGGGCTGCATTGAGATCGCGGCGGTTGTCTGCGATGATTGTTGCTCATTTCCTCCGAGCTTTGGGAGACTGACATGAAAGCGATCCTGTCCAACCAGAAAGGAAACATCGCCCACAAGGACATTTCGCATCATGCACACGCTGTTCCCGCGCGCGAGGAAAAGCCCGCCGCGCCATAAGCCCTTCCTCCAGTATTTCCGCGACCCTTCCGGCACCGCTGACCGCGAGCGCCGCCGTTCGCGCCTGCGCAAGTTCCTGTCCTATTACCGCCCGCACCTGCCGCTGCTTCTGGCGGATCTCTTTTGCGCGATCCTCGTAGCCGGCACGGCGGTAGCCCTGCCGCTCTGCGCCAATCTCGTCACCAGCCGCCTTCTCGCCCTGTCCGAGGTGCCGAACGCTTACGGCGAGGTGCTGGCCGTCGGCAGCGTCATGCTGGCCATCCTGGCGATCCAGACCGTCGCCATCTTCTTCGTCGATTATCGTGGGCACATGATGGGCGCGCGCATCGAGGCGGATGTCCGGCAGGAGCTTTTCGATCATTGCCAGAAGCTCTCGTTCAGCTTCTACGACCGGCAGCGCACCGGGCAGTTGATGAGCCGCATCACCAGCGATTCCCTGTGGCTTGGCGAGCTTTTCCACCACGGCCCCGAAGATCTCTTCATCGCCGTGCTCAAATATGGCGGCGCGATGCTGGTGCTGTTCTTCATCGATCCGCCGCTCGCCGGCCTCATCCTGCTGCTCACCCCGGTGGCTGTCGTTTACGCGCTCTATTTCAACCGCCGCATGAACCGCGCGCTCGACGCCAGCAAGCGTCAGATCGCCGCCGTCAACGAGCGTGTCGAGGATGCGCTGGCGGGCATTCGCGTCGTCCAGTCCTTTGCCAACGAGGCGCTGGAGCGGGAACGTTTCGCCGAGCAGAACCGGCGGTTCCTGCAAAGCCGTGCCGATGGCTATCGCAGCGAGGCGTGGTTTTCGGCCGGCACCGAAACCTTCGCGCAACTCGTCACCATAATGGTGATCGTGGTGGGCGGCCTGCGCATCCTCATGTCGGAACTGACCGTCGCCGACCTCCTCACCTTTCTGCTCTGCGTGGCCGTGCTGGTCGATCCGGTCAAGCGGCTCGCCAATTTCGTGCGCCTCTGGCAGGAGGGCTATACGGGCTTCGTCCGCTCCATGGAGATTCTCGACGTCGCCCCGGACATCGCCGAGCGGCCGGAGGCCCGCCCCATGCCGGAACCGAAGGGCGAAATCCGGTTCTCGGACGTCACGTTCGGTTATGAGGCCGATGGCCCCAGGGTCCTGAACCGGCTTTCGCTGACGATTGCGCCGGGCGAGTTCGTGGCGCTTGTCGGGCCTTCCGGAGTGGGCAAGAGCACGCTGTGCGCGCTCATCCCGCGCTTCTATGATGTGGAAGCCGGGGCGATCCTGATCGACGGCACCGATATCCGCGACGTGACGCTGGCGTCGCTCAGGCGCCATGTCGGCGTGGTGCAGCAGGAGGTCTATCTCTTCGCGGGAACCGTGGCGGAAAATCTCCGCTATGGCCGGCCCGGTGCAACCGATGCCGAAGTGGAGGCCGCGGCGCGGGCGGCCAACGCGCACGACTTCATCATGGCTCTGCCCAACGGTTACGATACCGATATCGGCCAGCGCGGCGTCAAGCTCTCGGGCGGCCAGCGCCAGCGCCTCACCATTGCCCGCGCGTTCCTCAAGAACCCGGCGATCCTGATCTTCGACGAGGCGACCAGCGCTCTCGACAACGAAAGCGAACGGGCGGTCCAGCAGGCGCTGCTCAGCCTGGCGGAAGGCCGCACCACGCTGGTCATCGCCCATCGCCTCTCCACCGTGCGCCATGCCGACCGCATCCTGGTCCTGACCGGCGACGGCATCGTCGAGGAGGGCAGCCATGACCGCCTCATGGCGAGGAACGGCGTCTACGCCGGCCTGCACCGCGTGCAGACGAGCATCTGAACGCCGGCTCCACCTTATTGGTGAGAAGGAGCGTAGCAATGCAGCCTTAAGATGCTGTTTGCCGCACCGAACGGGAGGCGTATCATGCGGCCTTGGTCTATCGGAGGACATCATGGCCAGGGCTTCGCAGCACGATGCCTGGCAGGCGGGCGACAACTACGACCGTTATATGGGTCGATGGAGCCGGCAGGTCGCTCCCCGCTTCCTCGACTGGCTGCATCCGGCCAGGGGGTTGGACTGGGTGGATGTCGGCTGCGGCACCGGAGCGCTTTCCGCGGCAATTGTTGCCGGCTACGATCCGAAAAGCCTGATTGGCCTCGATCCTTCGGAAGGGTTTCTGGAAAAGGCGCGCTTGAACGTTCCCGATCCCCGCGTCGAATTCCGGGTGGGCGACGCGCAGATGCTCGCGATGCCGTCGCAGGCCGCGGACGTCGTCGTGTCCGGCCTGATGCTCAACTTCGTTCCGAGGAGGGAGGAGGCGCTGCGCGAAATGGCCCGCGTGGCGCGCCCGGGCGGCAGGGTCGCGTTCTATGTCTGGGATTACCCGGGCGGCGGCGTGGAGTTCATGCGTGCCTTCTGGACGATTGCCGTCGACCTCGATCCCGCTGCGCAGGATCTGACCGAGAACCGCCGGTTTCCCTTCTGTACGCGCGACAATCTCGCCCATCTCGCAAGGCAATCGGGCCTGGCGGAGGTGGAAGACGAAGAGATCGAGATTGCGACGCGCTTTGAGAACTTCGACGATTTCTGGCGACCATTCACATTGGGAACGGGGCCTGCGCCCGCATATTGCGCCAACCTTCCCGCCGACAGACGGCGGAAGCTCAGGGAAAAGCTGAAGGCAAACCTGCCCTATGCCGACGACGGCTCCATTCCGTTCAAGGCAAGGGCATGGGCCGTGCGCGGCCGGGCGGTGGAATGACAGCGCCGGTTCAGCCGGGCCCAGAATAGGGCGTGCCGTCCTTGTGCACGAACCGGCCGTCGGCATTGGCGCTCATCATGTCTATGTCGGAGCAGGTGGTGATGTCGGCGGGCTGGCGCGAGCCGATTTCGAGATAGACCGCCATCGCACCTGATCTGTTGATCATGTGATGGCCGTTGCCGGAGCCTTTCGGAAAGGCCGCGCAATCGCCGGCGCGCAATATCGTCTCGCCGTCGTCCTCGATCAGCGTCAGTTCGCCTTCGAGCACATAGACGAATTCGTCCTCGTGCGAGTGCCAGTGGCGCTGGCTCGACCAGTTGCCGGGAGGCAGGCGCATGAGATTGATGCCGAAATCGGTGAGCCCGCCGGCATCGCCGAGACGCTGCCGTACGCGTCCGGCACAGGGGGCATCGAATGGCGGCGGATAGCCCGAGCTTTTATATTTGGGAACGGTGGCGATATCGATCTTGGGCATGACGGACATCTTCCTGCGGTCGGTGCAGAATTACCTATCATAACCCTTGAGGAGAGGCCATGTTCGTCATGACTTCCCCGGTCTGCTGGCCGGGGAAGCATCCGCAGTTCTACGGTTTACTTCAGCGGCTCGAAGGTCATCGCGTGGCCGTTGATGCAGTAGCGCAGTCCCGTCGGCGGCGGACCGTCCGGAAAGACGTGGCCGAGATGCCCGCCGCAATTGGCGCAGCGCACTTCGGTACGGACCATGCCGTGCGATATGTCGCGGTGCTCGGTCACCGCCCCGGGCTTCACCGGCTCGAAATAGCTCGGCCAGCCGCAACCCGAATCGAATTTCGTGTCGGAGATGAACAGTTCCTCGCCACAGCCGGCACAGCGATAGAGGCCTTTTTCCTTCGCGTTCCAGAAAGGACCGGTAAAGGCCCGTTCGGTGCCGGCCTGCCTCAGGATGCGGTACTGCTCGGGCGAAAGCTGTTCGCGCCATTCCACATCGCTCTTTTGGATTTTCGGAGTGGTCACATCGGACATCGCTTAAGATTCCTTTCGTTTTTCCTTTAGATAGGCATCCGAGGCGTTGACGGAAAGTCGCGTTTCTGTGTGTTCCGTCCGGTTATGCTTGAGATGGGGGATTCTTTACCCTAGAAAGCCATTTCCTCCCGGCGGTTGGTCGGTTCTCGCGGTTTCAAAAGGAGATGGCATGGCTGCCAATGTGCCGGCATTGACATTCGTTGTCCTGTTCCTCCCCTTTATGGGCGCCGTTTTCGCTCCTGTTCTCACCCGCCGGTTCGGTGACAAGGCGGCCTGGCTGCTGGCTCTGGCGCCGTTTCTCGCCTTTCTGCACTTCTGCGGCTTCCTGTCCGAAGTCGCCGCAGGCGAAGTCGTGACGGGCGGTTATGCCTGGGCGCCGAGCTTCAACCTATCCTTTTCCTGGTTCCTTGATGGCCTGTCGCTGACCTTTGCTCTGCTGATCACCGGCATTGGAACCCTGATCGTGATCTATTCCGGCGGCTATATGAAGGGCCATCCGGATCAGGGCCGTTTCCTGTCCTTCATCCTCCTGTTCATGGGGGCGATGCTCGGCCTCGTCGTGTCCGACAGTTTCCTGATGCTCTTCGTCTATTGGGAACTGACCTCCATCACCTCCTTCCTGCTGATCGGCTTCGATCACGGGCGGGAGAAGGCGCGCCGCGCCGCGCTGCAGGCACTGGTGGTCACCGGCGGGGGAGGGCTCTGCCTGCTCGCCGGCCTTGTCTTCCTCTGGAACATCACCGGCGTGACCCAGCTTTCGCTGCTCGTCCACACGGAAGACGGCCTGCGCGAAAGCCCGTTCTATCTCGCGACGCTTCTTCTGGTCCTCGGCGGCGCCTTCACCAAATCCGCGCAGTTTCCCTTTCATTTCTGGCTGCCGAACGCCATGGAGGCGCCGACGCCGGTCTCGGCCTATCTTCATTCGGCCACCATGGTGAAGGCCGGCGTCTATCTTCTGATGCGGCTCAATCCGGTCATGGGCGCGACGCCGGCCTGGGAAATCCTGCTGCCCTTCTTCGGCGGTATCACGCTGATTGCCGGCACCTTCCTCGCCGTCCGTCAGGTGGATATGAAATTGATGCTGGCCTATACGACCATGGCCTCGCTCGGCCTGCTCGTCATGCTGACGGGGTTCGGGGCGCCGCATGCGGTTGAGGCGGCGGTGCTTTATCTCGTCGCGCATTCGTTGTTCAAGGGCGGCTTCTTCATGGTGGTGGGGACCGTGGACCACGAAGCGGGAGACCGCAACGTGACTCAGCTTCGCGGGCTCAGATCCGCCATGCCGATCACCTTCGCGGCGGCAATGCTCTGTGCCCTTTCGATGGGCGGCCTGCCGCTCTTCTTCGGCTTTCTCGCCAAGGAGGAAATCTATGCCGCCCTTGCGGCCGGCAATCCGCGTGCCGTCTTCTTTACCGGTCTTGCGGTGATCGGCAATGCCTTGATGTTTGCGGTGGCCTTCGCCATCGCCATCAGGCCCTTTTTCGGGCCGCCCAGCGCGAATCCGAAATCGGCTCACGAGGGGCCTGTCGCCCTCTGGCTGGGGCCGGCCGTCCTGGCCGTGCTGGGGCTGTTCGGAGCGCTGTTTTCCGGTCTTGCGCATCGCTATGTTTCCTCGCCCATGGCAAGCGCGGTCTCCGGCGAGAAGGTGATGATCGATATCACCACCGTGCCGCATATCGGGATGCCGCTCGTTCTCTCGGTCATCACCATAGGGCTTGGCGTGTTCGTCTTCTGGCGGCTGGACGGTGCCCGCGCACTGATGGTCCGTGTGCTGGAAAATCTGGGACCCGGACCGGATCTCGGTTTCGATCATTTCGTCTCCGGGCTTGTCCGGCTTTCGGTCGCCATCACCCGCTTCGTGCAGCCCGGAAGGCTGGAGGTCTATATCACCGCCACGTTCATCCTGCTGGCGCTGACGCTGCTGGTTCCCCCCGTCGTCTTTGACGAATTGCCGGGCATGCCGGCCTGGCCGGAAAACATCCTCGTGCAGGAAGGGGCCTTCCTTCTGATCGCGCTGATCGGCATTGTCGCGGTGCTGAGGGCGAAGGACCGGCTGACGGCGATCGTCTCGCTCGGCATCCAGGGCTTTGCCGTCGCGGTGATCTTCCTGCTGTTCGGCGCGCCGGACCTTTCCTTCACGCAGTTCATGGTGGAGACGTTGTCGGTCGTCATCCTGGCGCTGGTCATGACGCGGCTTCGGCTTTCGCCTGCCGATCATCGGCCGCGCAGGCAATTGCTCTTCGATGCATGCGTTGCGGTCGCCTGTGGGCTCGGCTTCGGGCTCCTGCTCTTGAAGTCTGTCGAGGCGCCCTTCGATAATCTGCTGACCGATTTCTTCAATGCCTATTCCAAGGTGATCGCCCATGGCGCCAACGTCGTGAACGTCATCATCGTCGATTTCCGCGGCACGGATACGCTGGGTGAAATCGCCGTGGTGATGGTGACCGGCCTTGCGGTCCTGGCGCTGATCCGGGTGCGGGCGGCGAAAAAGGTGACTGATGAGGAGGTGGGTCAGTGACGGCAGTCTTTTATCCCCCTCTGGTAAATCTTCATCTGATAGCGAAAGGGTGTGCAGCATGAACACGCTCATCCTGCGCACGGTCGCCCCCGTACTCACCGCCCTGATGCTTTTGTTTTCGATCTTCGTGCTGTTGCGCGGCCATAACGAGCCCGGCGGCGGCTTCATCGGCGGGCTGATCGCCGCCTCGGCGCTGGCGATCTACGGCATCGCCTTCGGGGTCGGCGCGGTGCGCCGCGCCATCCGCTTCCATCCGATGGCGATTGCGGGCGCCGGGCTTTTCCTCTCCACTCTCTCCGGCCTCGTCTCGATTTTCTTCGGCGTGCCCTTCATGACCGGCCTCTGGATCTATCCCGTGTTCTTCGACGTCGAAGTGCCGCTGGCGACCGTCATGTCCTTCGACCTCGGCGTCTATCTTGTCGTGCTGGGCGCCATTACCTCGATCGCGCTTGCGCTCGAACAGGAACCGGGGCCGGAAACAGGCGGGGAGGAAGGCTGATGGAAGCGCTTTTTGCCATCCTGATCGGGCTGTTCTTCGCCGCCGCAGTCTATCTTCTGTTGTCGAAGCATACAGTGCGCATGCTGCTCGGCATCGTTTTGCTCGGCAATGCGGTGAACCTCCTTCTTTTCACCACCGGCCGGCTGACGCGCGAAGTCCCGCCGATCATCCCGACGGGCATGGACCAGCTTCCGGCCGGCACTGCAAACCCGCTGCCGCAGGCGCTCATCCTGACGGCGATCGTGATCTCCTTCTCCTTCTTCGCCTTCCTCCTGGTGCTGACCTATCGCGCCTACCAGGAACTCGGCACCGACAATACGGACGAGATGCGCCTCGCCGAACCGCGGGACGAAGAACGCCCGCCGATGGGGTATTGAGTGATGCAGTTTGCGACAGATACCCCCCTCCGGCCTGCCGGCCATCTCCCCCTCAAGGGGGGAGATCGGATAGCGGTGAACTCCCGCGCTGAACACAGGTTCGAGACTGCCGTGGTTAAATCCGAAACGGTTGATGGTTTGGGAAGCTGGCGCGTCTTGCCGATCTCCCCCCTTGAGGGGGAGATGGCCGGCAGGCCAGAGGGGGGTATTTTTGCCTCTAGGATGAGAAGAGGGGATAACCCATAGCCATGGCAACTCCCTCCACCGTTCCCGTCGACCTTTCCGCAGCACTTGTCCTTGCACCCGTGCCGCTTGCCGATTGGCTGGTGGTCCTGCCCGTGGCATCGATGATCGCGTTCGGCGCGCTCCTGATGATGGTCCGCAAATCCGTTCGCCTGCAGGGCACGATCGCGATCGCCGGCCTCGCGCTGCTCGTCCTTCTGGATGCGGGGCTGCTCTGGCGCGTCCTGGTTCACGGTCCCGTCACCATGGTGATGGGCCGCTGGCTGCCGCCGTTCGGCATTGCCTTCACCGCTGATCTCTTCGGTGCCGTCATGGCGCTCGTATCGGCCGTCGTGGCGCTCGCCGCCGGCATCTTCGCGCTCACCGACATCGATGCGAGCGGCCGCCGCTACGGCTTCTTTCCCTTCCTGATGCTGCTGATGGCCGGCGTGACGGGCGCGTTCCTGACCGGCGACATCTTCAACCTCTACGTCTGGTTCGAGGTGCTGCTGATCGCCTCCTTCGGCCTGCTGATCCTGGGGTCCGAACCCGAGCAGATCGACGGCGCGCTGAAATATGCCATCCTCAACCTGATCGGCACGACGCTGTTCCTGATCGCGGTCGGATATCTCTATGCGATCTTCGGCACGCTCAACATGGCCGATATCGCCAGGAAGGCGGGGACCTTGCGCGAGACGGCGCCGCTGACGACGCTGACGGCGCTGTTCATCTTCGCCTTCGCGATGAAGGCGGCCGCCTTTCCGGTGAATTTCTGGCTGCCGGCCTCCTATCACACGCCGCGCATCGTCGTGTCGGCCCTGTTCGGCGGCCTGCTCACCAAGATCGGCATCTATGCACTGATCCGCGTCACCGTCATGCTGCTTCCCGTCGAACGGGAGGAACTGAGCCTGATGATCGCGGTTTCCGCAGCGCTGACCATGCTGATCGGGGCGCTCGGCGCGCTTGCCCAGAACGATATCCGCAAGCTGGTCGGTTATCTGGTGATCGCGGGCATCGGCAACATGATGGCAGGTGTCGCGATCGGCACGCCGGCGGCTGTCAGCGGCGCGATCCTCTATGCCCTGAATTCCGTGGCGACGATGACCGCGCTTTATCTGGTGGCGGGCGAGGCCGCCCGGCTTGCCGGTGCCTGGTCGCTTTCGGGGCTCGGCGGGCTTTATCGCCGGGCGCCATGGTTTTCGGCCGCTTCGTTTGCCTTCTTCCTGGCCGCCGCCGGCCTGCCGCCGCTTGCCGGCATGTGGCCCAAGGTGGTGCTGCTCAAGGCCTCGCTCGACATCGGCGCTTGGTGGCTGGCGGCGTCGATCCTCGTCTCCGCCTTTGTCATCACCCTGGCGCTCGGCCGCGTCTTCCTGCTCGCCTATTGGCGGCCGCTTTCCGCACCGGCGCCCGAAATGCCCGGCGAGGGTGCGCCCCCCGGCGACTGGCGCATTGTCCTGCCGCTCGGCGCCCTGACCTTCCTCGTCGTCCTGTTCGGCCTGCTGCCGGAACCGCTGCTGGATCTTACCCAGAAGGCGGCGACGAATCTCGCCGATCCGGCGGCCTATATATTGTCCGTCTTTCCCCAATCCGCGATAGAGCGGGGTGCCCTGCCGTGATCATCTTCATCCTGTCGCTTGTCCTGGCCATCATCTGGGCCGCCATTACCGGCAGCGCGACGCTGCACAACCTGATCTTCGGTTTTGCGCTTTCGACGCTGTCGCTCTGGGTCGTGCGTGACCAGATGAGTGCCCGCGGCTATTGGCGGCGGCTCGGGCGCATCCTGTCGCTTCTTCTGCTGTTCTTCAAGGAACTGGCGCTTTCGGCCTGGAAAGTGGCGGTCCTGGTCGTCAGTCCGCGCATGGACCTGAAGCCCGGCATATTCGCCTTCCCGCTGACGGTCGACCGGGATTTCGAGATCACGCTGCTTGCCAATCTCATCACGCTCACCCCGGGCACGTTGTCGGTCGATGTCTCCGAAGATCGCAAGACGCTCTTCGTGCATGCGATCGACTGTTCGGATACCGATGCGACGGTGAGGGATATCGCCGGCGGTTTCGAGAGGAAGATCATGGAGGCGTTCCGGTGACGGCGGCAGAAGCGATCCTTTCCTGGGTATTGTGGGCGGCGCTCCTGATACTCGGCCTCTCCTTCCTCCTGACCGTCTGGCGGGTGATCAAGGGGCCGACGCTTCCCGACCGGGTTCTGGCGCTCGACATGCTGGTCGGCATCGTCATCGGCTTCATCGCGCTGATCGCCATCCGCACCGGCTTCACGCTCTATATCGATATCGCGATCTCGCTCGGCCTTGTCGGTTTCCTGGCGACCGTTGCATTTGCCCGCTTCATCCTGTCGCGCGTCCGGCGGGAGGAAACATCGGAAGGACCGCACATGAGGCTGATCGCGGCTCCATCCGCGCGCAGGCGAAAGCCGGCGGGCAAGCGCAAGGACGGTGCCGGGCCGGCCGTGCGGAGAAAGGCAGGAAAATGATCGGTTCGCTCGTTGCCATACTCACCGCTCTCATCGTCCTCGTCGGGGCCGGCTTCGTCCTGGTTGCGGCGATTGGCATCAACCGCCTGCCGGACCTCTATACCCGCATGCATGCCGCCTCCAAGGCCGGTACGGTCGGCTCCGGTCTCATGCTTCTGGCGGTCGGTCTGCATGCCGGCGATCTTGCGACGTTTGCACGTGCGATCGCGGGCTTCTTCTTCTTCGTCCTGACGGCCCCGGTTTCGGCGCATTTGCTCGCCATGGCAGCGCACAAAGTAGGCTACAAGCTCTCCGAGTTGTCTGTACGAGACGAAATGAATGATTATCGAGAATGAATATAGTCTGTCAGAAACGAGTTATAAGCCTGTCATAATTGAGAGAACACTCGTGTATCTGGCAGTAAAGCTGCTTTTTGCCTTCTATAACCGGCAGAAAGGCCGGTTGCTGGTAAAAACGCACTTGGACATTTAGCGAAGCAGTGCTACTTCATGAATAGTAGAGTGCAGATGTTGTTCTAGATTAGGCGTCACCTCGTTAATTCGATAGAGCCGGCAAGTTTTTCAGACTGAAAAACAGGTAGGTCGATGACGAGGCTGATTTCAGTCGAAAGCAATATCCGGCGAAAATCGCTTTTCTTCCGCATGAAGCTTAGGGGTAGGCTTCGGTCCAAGGACGATGCGGGGGTTTTGGGTTTTCTTCGGGAGACTCTGCGAACGGTCGGGTGCCGCGGAGGTCGCGGGCCTGCCGGTCACTTACAACAGGAGACAGGAAATGACAGACATCGCATTGGGCAAAGGCCAGGACCTGCTGGTTGAACTGACAGCAGATATCGTGGCTGCCTATGTGAGTAACCACGTGGTCCCCGTCAGCGATCTTTCGAACCTGATCGCCGACGTGCATTCGGCGCTGAGCAACACCTCCTCGCCGGCTCCGGTTGCGACAGCCGTCGAAAAGCCGAAGCCGCCCGTTCCGATCAAGAAGTCCATCGAAGACGACTATCTGATCTGCCTCGAGGATGGTCAGAAGTTCAAGTCGCTGAAACGGCACCTCATGACCCATTACAACATGACTCCGGAAGAATACCGCGAGAAATGGGGTCTGCCGGCCGATTATCCGATGGTAGCCCCGGCTTACGCGGAAGCGCGCTCCAGGCTCGCCAAGGAAATGGGTCTTGGGCAGCGCCGCAAGCGCAGCAAGGCCGCCTGAGCCGGGACATACGCTGGCTGGCCAATTGGGAAAAAGCCAATCCCTCCGGTGGAGACCGATCGTAACGCGACCGGGGATGGGATTTTGTACCCGAAAATGCGAATGCGATGAAGACCGGGCTTCCACGCCCGGTTTTTCCTTGCGGGAGGCAGGACGGGGATGGTTAGAGGAAAAAAATCCCATTTTCTCTCTGGCTCTTGTCAAAAATATCAATAATTTCAGCGATAAGTTGTAGACGGACAGTTTCTTGCATCCTCGCTTTTGCTCTAAGGTGTATGAATTAATTCCTATTCATGAGGGAATTTGTCATGCCTTTGGAGAAACATTTCGAGCCTTTCGTCCCGCCGCCCGGCCGCTTGATCGCTGCCTGTGCCGCTAGCCATCCGCCTGGGCTTCCCGCCAGCCTGCCGCTCAGGAATGTGTGCCGGATCGTCCGCCAGATGGTCGGCGAACTTGTGCCGCTTTTCGGTGACCGGGTGATGTTGCGCCGGGACCGGCGGCGGCTTTCATGCCATGTGCGGCAGATCGCCATGTATGTCTGCCACGTGGCGCTGCGGATCTCGATGAGCGATATCGGAGAGGCCTTCGGCCGCGATCGCACGACCGTCGGCCATGCCTGCCATGTGGTCGAGGATCGCCGCGACGATCCCGCCTTCGACGATTTCGTCTCGGCGGTGGAGCGGATCGTCACGGTCGTCTTCGGCATGTCGGAGGTACCGGCCCATGAATGAGAGGAAGCCCGATCCATCGTTTGGAAAGCAGCTCCTCAGATTGATCCGCCAGCTCGCCCGCGGCGAATGCGCGGTCGAGACGGCGGAAGGCGGCGAGATGCGGGTAACCGGTGGCGGGGAGCGGCTTTATTCGCAAGCCGTGATTGCCAAAGCCCGGTCGCTCGGGCTGGCGCAGCTTTCAGGCGGCCGGCTTACGGCAACTGCCGAGGCATCGGCCTTCCTGCGCCGGGCCCTGGTCACGGGCGGAGAGGCGTTCATCGAGCAGCATGGCGAGATGGTTGCCGCCACCACCGAGGTGGAAGGTGCCCGCCAGCCGGTCCGGCGCAATCTTCTGGAATCGCCGCTCGGCGCGGTGGCGCGGATGAAGGATCGAGAGGGCAAGCCCTTCCTGCCGGCAGACGCGATCGAGGCGGGCGAACGGCTGCTTGCCGATTTCACCCGCGGGCAGTTGCAGCCGCGCGTCACCGCCTCCTGGGAGCCGCGTCTTGCAAGCCGGGCGAAAGGGCATGCGGGCGGTCAGGCGGAGATCGCCGACAGCGCCATGGCCGCAAGGCTGAGATTCTCCAGGGCAATGGATGCCATGGGACCGGAACTTTCCGGCGTGGCGGTGGACGTCTGCTGCTTTTCCAAGGGGCTGGAGACGGTGGAGCGCGAACGCCAGTGGCCGGCGCGCTCGGCAAAGCTGATGCTGCGCGCCGCACTTCTGGCGCTCGCCCGTCATTACGCGCCGCCGCCCGCAAGCCGCCGCAGCCACCATTGGGGCACGGAGGATTACCGGCCCGTTCTATGATTCATGGTTTGAATGCCCCTCACCCTGACCCTCTCCCCGTAAACGGGGCGAGGGGACTTGCCTCAAGCACTGTTGGAGAGGGGGACAAAGGGTACGGCATGTCTCCTTCGCCCCGCTTGCGGGGAGAAGGTGCCCGGCAGGGCGGATGAGGGGCATTTCGGGAGCGTGGACTTTTACGCCGCTGCCTTCATCCTTGCCTCTTCCCTGATCCGCTTGACCATGGAGCGCAATCCGTTGGCGCGCTGCGAGGAGAGGTGTTCGACGAGCCCGATGCGGTCGAAGATTTCGATCGCGTCGGTCGCGACGATCTCGGAGGCTCGCTTTCCCGAGTAGACGGCGAGGACGATGGCGACGAGGCCACGCACGATATGGGCGTCCGAATCGCCTTTGAATGTCATCACCGGATCGGAGCTGCCGTCTTCGATATGGCTGACCAGCCAGACCTGGCTCGCGCAGCCCTGCACCTTGTACTCGGACGTCTTCTTGTCGTCGGGAAGATCAGGCAGTTCCTTGCCGAGCTCGATCACATAACGATAGCGGTCTTCCCACTCGTCGAGGAAGGCGAAATCGTCGATGATCTGGTCGATACTGGCCATGAGCGCTCCGGTTTATCTGCGTTTCATATAGGCATTGCAATGCGGGATAAAAGAAAAAAATGCGCCGTGAGGCGTTCATTCCTCACGGCGTCAGCAAAATGCCGAATAGCAGGGCAGGCAGGTCCGGCGCCGGGAACCGAGGCAATCAGGCCCGGCGCAAGCTTTGAAATTCGTAAGGACGATCCCGTTCAGTGAACCGGGCGTTTCTGCGGTACCGGCACCGAACCGGTCAGGATGGTGCCGGTGGAGATCGTGTCGGCAGGGGCGGGAGCGGTTTCGGCGGCCTCGGACGGAAAGGGTGTCGGGTCCGGATCGGCGAGCACTGCGGTTTCCGGTTCCTTCACGCCGGGCTGCCCATTTCCAAATTGCTTGTCGAGCAGTTCGAAGGCGACGCGGGCGCCTTCCTTGGCCCTGACCCCGAGTACCGAGAAGGTTTCGGCGCCCTTTTCGCAGACATCCGGCTTTTCCAGGCAGATGGCGCTCACATACTGATAGGCTTCGGTCGCGGCGTGAAAAGCGTCGCCGACCTCAATCGCCGAGACACCCTCGGTCACGGTCACAGGCCGGCTGCTGAAGTAGGAGAGCACCACCAGCACGGCTGCGAACCAGAATGTTCCCTTGATGAGAAACCACATCGTCCTGTCCACCTGTTTTCCCTGCCGGCTTCCGGAGTGATTCCTGGATGGTGCAGGGCCGCCGGGTCTGTGCCGGTCTTGAACATGGTTGTACCGCCCGGAAGCAAATATGGCTTTGACGCAACCGCTCGGTTTTTCGGCAAATTTATCTAAAATTCGATCTATCGGTTCCGCTGCATGACACTTCTGGCGAGCTTGTCTCGAATTTTAGCGGATGATGTTAAGCATAATTGCGGCAGACGCCCGAAAAGCTCTGGGCTTTGCGCCCGCTCGATTGCCACAAAAGTTAACGTCGCAGGAAAAATCAAACCAAATCCGTCGCTTACGTCGTGTTAACCACAAGCGGAGAAGGCTTGGCGAAGATGTGCCAAAGTCGGATTTCGGGCTTCGGATGGGCGTTCGGCACCCTATCTTTTATCCTTTCCTTAAGCCGCGGGGGCCTATTGTCCCCCGTGAAAAAACGAGTCTCTTCAGGGTATGGCGTGCGCGTATTGAGTAACATTGCCGACAGGATGGTTCTTCTGGTCGATGAGACCGTGAACCGCTGGCTCACTCGCCTTAGCGAAGGCGAAGTGGCTCGCGCTGAGGAGATTGCGCTCTTCCGCCGCCTGGTCTTTGCCTGCCTCGCAACGCTGGTTGTCGTGCCGTCCGCGCTCACGCTCGTCTTCACCCCCGCGCTGGCGCTGCCGGTCGGCGCCGCACTGGTCATCTCTTTCTTCCTGCTGGCCGTCGCGGCCCTCTTTGCGCTGCCGCGCCATGCGGTCGTCTCCGCCGTCGTCCCGCAGCCGGAGGAGATTGCTTTCGAGGCCTGCCCGGGCCTGTCGCTCATCCTCGACCCGCAGGGTCAGGTCATGAAGACGGGTGGACGCGACCGTGACGCCTTTCCCGTCGGCCTCAGCGAGGCTTCGGGCCTGCCGCTTGCCGAATGCGTGCATGTGTCGGACCGGATCGGCCTCGTCCAGGCGCTCGATGTGCTGCGCCAGGGGGCGGCAAGCGCGGTTGTCGACATCCGGATCGAACGGCCTCTCTCGGCCGCCGGCCGCCAGTTCCTGCCCGTCCGGCTCGACATGACCGCAATTCGCGACGGCGAGGGGCAGTTCGTGCATGCCTTCGCGCAGGCGCGGGACATGTCGGAAGAGGAAGACCTGCGCGCTGAGGCGGTCGCCCGTGTCGCCGAGGCGCGCTCCGCCCATGAGGCGAAGTCACGCTTCCTCGCTGCCGTCAGCCATGAACTGCGCACGCCGCTCAATGCGATCCTCGGTTTTTCGGACGTGCTCGCCGGCGAATATTTCGGCAGGCTCGAGAACGACCGCCAGCGCGAATATGTCGGGCTGATCCGCCAGTCGGGCGCGCATCTGCTCTCTGTCGTCAACACCATGCTCGACATGTCGAAGATCGAGGCCGGCCGCTACGAACTGATCGCCGAACCCTTCGCGCTCGCCGAGGCCATGGAGGCCTGCCGCGCCATGCTCGACCTGTCCGCGCGTGAAAAGGGCGTCAC
Source organism: Neorhizobium phenanthreniclasticum (assembly GCF_040066075.1). Classification (NCBI taxonomy): domain Bacteria; kingdom Pseudomonadati; phylum Pseudomonadota; class Alphaproteobacteria; order Hyphomicrobiales; family Rhizobiaceae; genus Neorhizobium; species Neorhizobium phenanthreniclasticum. Next base: position 80,894 of record NZ_JBEAAL010000019.1, on the reverse strand, counting down.
GCTGGCAAGCCGCGCCTCCCGGGGCCTTGGCGAAGTCATCGCCGACCGCCGCGCGGTGCAGCAGATCCTCATCAATCTCGCAAGCAATGCCATCAAGTTCACCGAGGCCGGCGGCGCCGTTTCGATCGACGCGGTGCTCGCCGGTGACGACGTGGTGATTTCCGTGAGCGACACCGGCATCGGCATTGCGGCCGAGAAGCTGGAGTTCATCGGCCAGCCTTTCATGCAGGTTGAAAATGCCTATACTCGAAGCTACGAAGGAACCGGTCTCGGCCTTTCGCTGGTCAAGGGTCTGGTGGCGCTGCATGGCGGCCGTTTTTCGATCGCCAGCCGTGCGGGCGAAGGGACCGTGGTGACGGTCTCGCTGCCGGCCGATGGGTCGGGGATCGGAAGCAAACGGGACCAAACCCGGGAGGAGAAAGTCGAATTCCCGCCGCGGCTCAGCAAAGCCCGGCTAACGCCGCAGAAAACGTTCATGATGGACGAACAGGATTTTATCGATGGCCGCGCGGAAGCGAAAATCGCCTGACAGGAGAAAGCCTGTCCGGCAGCCGGGCCTTCTGTCGAGCCTCCTCTCGGCAGCGGGACGCGCCGCTGCGCGCCATCCCAGGCCCGTCATCGGCGCTGCGGCCTTCATCGTCGTCTTCTCGTTCGTCGCTGCCAATGCGCTCTGGTACCAGCCGGGGGGCCATCCCGCGCCATTCCTTGCCACCCGCGACGCCAGCGACCCGAATGCCATCGCCGGCTATCGGCCCGTGCGCCGCGCAGCGCCCGAGGAAGTGACGACCTTCCGCATCGAGCGCGCCGATCCGGATGCGCCCCCATCGTCGCCCGCCACAACGGCACCTGCGACCGAATCGGTAGCCGGGCCGGTCTCCGCTCCCGTATCCGATCCGCTGCCGGTCGCCGTTCCCGCACCGCGCCCGGAAACAATCCAGAGAGAGGCCCGGGAGGCCGCGCCGCAACCCGTCCCGCAAAGGCCGGCTCCGGTTGAAACCGCGAAGGCAGCCCCGGCAAAGCCTGCCCAGCCGGCCTCCTCGTCGAAGGCGATCCCCGTAAGCCGTCCGCCGGAAAAGGTTGCTGCTGCGCGCAACGAGGACCCCGTGGCGGCGGCGATCCGCTCGGCCGAGCGCCGCCCGGTGATGAGGCCGCCTGCCGAGATTCCCAGCACCGGATCGACTCCCCGGACGAATGCCAGGCCCCGGGCAACACCTGTCGCCCAAAAGCCGGCGGCATCTTCATCCTCGGCGGATCTCGTCCTGCAGATCCAGCGCGGTCTGTCGAACATCGCCTATGCGGATGTCGCGGTGGACGGCGTTGCCGGCGAGCAGACCAAGGCCGCCATCCGCCGTTTCCAGAAGCACTACCGCCTGCCGGAAACCGGCGAGCCCAACGAGATGGTGCTGAAGAAGCTCAAGTCGATCGGCGCGCTTTGACGCTTTAGGTGGCGGCGATGATTGCCGGATATCGGCAAATCCCGGGGAATGGAGCTTTGCCGGCCCGTCAGGCGATGAAGATGGATGCCTTGCGCGAAATGATATAGGCTATCGTCATGAACAGAGCCGACGCCATCAAGAAACTCCAGCAACACGCCGATACCGTGAAAGGCATGGGCGCCACGGCTCTTTACCTTTTCGGATCGACGGCCCGCAATGAAGCACGGGCATTGAGCGACATCGACCTGTTCATCGACTATGACCCGGCCAAGCGGTTCTCGCTCCTCGACCTCGTCGGGATCAAGCAGTTTCTAGAGGAAGAGCTTTCCGTTGAGGTTGACGTTACGACCCGCAGCAGCCTGCATCCGATGCTGCGGACCGATATAGAACAATCCGCCGTCCGTATTTTCTGATGGTCAAGCGCAAGGTCGAGCCGGTTCTAGCTGAAATTCTGGAAGCGATCGAAGGCATTGAAACCCATACCGCCGGAAAGTCCCTGGCCGAGTTTGAACACGATTGGTTGCTGCGCCACGGCACGCAACGAGCGCTGGAAATCATATCGGAAGCCTCCCGTCACATACCTGATGAGCTGTTAAACCTTGCTCCCGATATTCCCTGGAAGAAGATTCGCGGTATCGGCAATATCCTGCGCCACGAGTATCACAAGATTGCAGACGACGTGATCTGGGTCGTTGTGAGTGAAAACATCTCGCCGCTTAAAGCGGCCGTCAAAGCCATCCAGAAATCGATTGGCGACAAGAAGCAACCGTAATGGAAGCCTTTGGGACAGGTCGCCTCGCGATCTCGACATGCCTCGGGGTGGCCATCTGGACATAAGGCCGCTCGTTCAGCCATTTGCCCTTCGCGGCGAACCGCCGTAAGACGGGCCATGCGCCTGAAGTCCGATATCTTTGTTTCCGCCCTGATACGCCGCGTCTTCGCACTCGGCGGTTTCGCCGCCGTCGAGAAGAAGGGGGCGGAGGAGGCGGGGGCGATCTTTATCCGCCAGCGGTTCCGCGACGGACTGGAGACGCTTTACGCGCCGGCGCCGCAGAACTTCTTCGGCGAGGAGGATGCGGGGCGCAAGTTCGAGACGAGGGCGGAAAGGGCAGAACCCGATGCCGTCCGCGAGATGCTGTCGCGCGAACTCCGCTTCGATCCGGATCTCTGGCTGCTGGAATTGGAGACCGACGATGTTGCCGGTCTTTTCGAGGTCATCAAGCCCGCCGGTTGAAGACAGCGCTTTATCGAACCCGGCGCAGGCCGTGCACCGGCCTGCGGGCGCTCGCCGTGGTGCGGATCACCTGCGGCAGGGCCTCGTGTCCTTCGCCATCACGCGCGTCGGAAGCGACCGGCCGCTGCGGTTCGGCGTAGGTGTAGCGGTCGGCGCGGCGCCAGGCTTCGACACGCCTGCCGCATTCGTCCTCGTCAAGCGCCTCCCAGAGCGCCTGTGCCCGGGGCATGCCGTTCTGCGGGGCCGAGAGATGGTCGTAGAGCCGCTCCAGGATGAAGACTGCATCGTCGGTCTCCATGGCCACGCCCTTTAGTGTGGTGGCGAGCTGCTGGCCGGAGATATCGAGCATGATGCGCTCCGCGAGCCATCGGCTGGCGGAAAGCGTGTCGGCGAGCACGCTGGCGAACAGGCCGGCCTCACGGTTGCGGGCGAAGCGCACGAGCAGCGCTTCCTGGATCGGCGAAAGGGTGCGAAGCCCGAGCCGGTCCGCGGCCGGCCGGTTGACATGTCCGGCGAGCGCCTTGATGTGCCGGCGCAAATGCTCCTCGCGCGCCAGCCGCTCGGCATCGTCCGTCGCGCCCGGCATCGGTCGCACGGCCCGCACCTCCTCGGTACCTCCGCCATTGGCGCTCAGGCGCTTCGCGTGATCGTAGCGCAGACCGACGAGCGCATCGATGACGGTCGGCGACAGTGCTTCGCGGCTGACGATCGCGCGGGCATGCGCTTCTCCTTGCGTGCGGGCAATGGTGATCAGCGCGTCGTCGGTAAGGCAGGCGGACGAGATGAGGAAGGGAGCCGCGATCGTGATCGGCTGACAGGCGATGAAAAAGGCGACGGCCGGCGGCACGGTCCTGCATTGTGAAAGCGCTGCGACCGCCTCGCGACGGGCCTCTTCGGAGGAAGCGGTAAAGAGCGGGGCGAAGAGTTCGGCGAACTGTCGAAGTTCCGACCGCGACGGATGCGGCAGACTTTCGAAGCTCGTCACGGTGGCCATCAGCACCACATCCTTCTTACGCATGGCCGGGGGCCTCTCAAGGTCGCGAAACTCGTTCGTCACGGGCAAACTCACGTCAACGCAATACAAATCCGGAGGTGCCACGAAGCATCCAGGCCCGCCTCAAGGCCCGCCTGACGCTTTCATCGTACCTTGCTTAAGTCCTCAAATCGGAACTCTCCCTGTGGCGCCGAGCCGCTCTCACGCAGCTGTGAAAACATCCATGGGAAAGGGAGCGCCCCGGTTTAACCAGATGCTAACTCTCTGAGGGTTAACGGTCAGTGAAAACGGATCGTTTTGATACGTCTGTGATTTTTTGGAGTTCCTGTTGGTTCATCATCGCCATGCGCAGCGAGTCAGATCGATGTGTGAACCAATCGGCCGATCGTGCGTTTCCATTGCCGACACCAGACATGCACCGGTAGCAAATGCTATTTTAGCATTAACTCACTATTAACGCTGCTCTGGCTGAATTTGCGAAGTAACCGGCGTGTATTGCCGGGATTTCAGGTTCCGGATGGCCTCGCGTTGCAGGGCTCGACCCTGGAGGCCATCCGTCAGGCGACCGGCTGAGGCGGAACCGGCTGCCAGTACGGGAATATCGTTGCGCCTTGTTTGAAAAGGTGCTGCAAGGAGAAAGGTGCGGTATGCCCGCGGGTTACCCCTCGGGGAGCACCAGCCCTCAAGGAGGGCAGGGTGAGATCGGTCCGTCTTCATCCGTCTCGAATTCCTGAAAACGGAGACGAGCATGGCAGAGATCGTAGTGCTGAACAGATGGCGGAGCGAGAATATCCGCCGACCACAGATCAGGATCGGCGAGGAAGATGATGCCGGCCGGCTCTTGCTGTTCACCGGGGTGCGTTATGAGCGCTTCGATGACCGGGGAGACCGCAAGGCCGAAAACCACGCCGTTCATGCCGAATAGATCGAGTTCCCGGTTTATTTGACGACAAACCTTCCGGCATACGCGGCGTCATCCTCGGCCTTGTGCCGAGGATCTGCTCACCTAACCAATCTGTTGATTAGATTTAAAATCGTAGCCGTGGTTAGATGCTCGGGACAGGCCCGAGCATGACGAAGGGGATGTTGCCGCTCTTTGCCAGCAGCTCAAGTCCTTACCTTTCACTCAATACCGTCAGAACCGGCTTCTGGAACGCCACTCGAAGGGCGCGCAGGTTGCCTGGGTCAGAAATTGCGAGGCGATATCCGCAAAGCTTGCCTGCGGCGCGAGGCTTCTGAGAATGACATAACCTTCCGCCTGCTGGGTTTCCACCAGGATCGACTGCGAGACCGCCTGCGGCAGCGATTTGCGCAGCGTGGTGATCTGCACCGGCGTGGCGATCACCACGTCCAGCATGCCGCCGGCCGATGTTCGGTCGTTGATGCTGAAGACCTCGTTGGACGACTGGTCGTAGACGGCAAGCGACCAGAAGGGCACGCCGCCATTTTGAGCCGTCAGCCGCACGGGGCCGCTCCCGACATCGAAAGCGCACACGGCAGCTTCCACGAATGGATCGTCCTTGGAAAGCCCCGCCCGGTCCGGTCGTTCGCCGAGGCGGTGAAAGCGGTGGATATCGCCTTCCGCCAGAATGCGGGTATAGGCGTCCCGCTCGCTGAATTCCGGCAGCAGTAGCACGATGACGAGATGCAGGAGTGCTGCGCCGATGAGGCCGGTCACGACGGCGAAAAGGATCTGCAGCGCAAATCGCGACCGAGGTCTAAGCATTGCCACACCCGATCTTTTCGACCCGCGGCATGGTCAGGTCGATGAGGCCGGAACTGCCGGCCGTCGGCGTATCGAAGAGCGTCAGCGTCAGCCGGAACGAGCCGGGAGCCGGCACGGCGAGCCAGTTTCCCGGCCTGGCCGTCGAGGAAATGGCGATATCGAAGCTGCCGTCCTCGTCGCGCAGCACGATGCGGGAATTGAGCGCCCTCGGCAGGTCGGAACGGGCGGACGGCGGGGCGGCGCCGGGTGCGCTGGCAAACAGCGTCCAGAAACGCGCCGGCGGCGTATGGCCGGTCAGACGGTAGGAGCAGTTCCCGGAAAGCCGGGCGCCCGTCTCGTCTGTGGCGGCGGTGAAGACGAGGCCTTCGGCGCTGGCATAGATGAGCTTGCCGGCATTCGCCCGGTGTGATTTCGCGTAGGGGTCCGCCTTGGCGGTCTGCACCTCCGGAAAGGCTTCCCAGGGCCCGAGCTTGATGGCGCCGAAGCCGACGGTCGCGTCAAGCGCCATGAGAGTGGACCAGATCCCGCCGCCGAAGGCGATGGCAAGTGCGATCGCGATGAGGAAGGGAACACGGAACACGGGTTTGCTTTGGCCCTCGGAATAGCTGCATCAGAGGGTTAGCATTGATTCTGGCGGGAAGGAATGGGCGGGGGAGGCAGTTTAGTGAGCGCAATTGCCATGATTGCCTCTCTTGAAACTCCCTCACCAACAAAATCTAGCACTTAGCTTCGCTAAGATGCTGATTTTGTAACCTCTCCCACTAAGGGAGAGGTAAGCCCGCGGCAGCGCGGCATCTCTATCTCTCCCCCTGTGGGAGAGAAAGCGATTTCAACATCTTAGCTGAAAGCTAAGTGTTAGAAATTGCAAGTGAGGGGATATTCCTCTCCAGAAACGCCGCCTGAATCTACCGCCGCAGCTCTCCGCTGACCGGCGTTATGACCGGCGCGCCCTTTGCCGGTTCCGTTTCACTGACCGTGCCCCCGGCATCGGCCATCTTGGTGCCCGCCGGTGCGAGCGGGCCGGCCTTCTTCAGGTTTTCGCCGATCTGCCTCAGGATGCGGGTGGATTCGGCCGAGAGCGAGCGTGGCCGCACGAGCACAAGGCCGGGCTCGCCATCTTTCTTTGCCACTTCCGTACCCTTGTGGCCGCCGGTCGGCAGCGGGTTTTCGATGCCGGGTATGGCCCGGAGTTCGATGCCCTGATGGGCATAGTCCATCAGCGTCTTGAAGGTCATGGCCGGCAGCGAGCCGCCCGTCATGTTGTGCATCGGCGTGAAATCGTCGTTTCCGTACCAGACGGCGGTCGTGTAATTGCCGGTGAAGCCGATGAACCAGGCATCGCGGTAGCTCTGCGAGGTGCCGGTCTTGCCGCCGGTCACGATGCCGCCGTCAAGGGCCGCCCGGCGGGCCGTGCCGATCACCGGGATCTGCGTCAGGATGCGGTTCATGGACGAGGTCGCCTGTTCCGAAAGCACGCGGCTGGCCGGCGGTTCGTCGCGGTTGAAATCGTATAGCACGTCGCCGTCATAGCCGAGCACTTGCCCGATGCCGTGGCGGCGCGATTGCATGCCCCCTGCCGGCATCACCGCATAGGCCGTCGCCTGGTCGAGCACGGTGACTTCCGACGTGCCGAGCGGGATGGTCTTGTCGGTTCTGAGCGGGGTCTCGATGCCCATCTTCTTGGCGGTCGCAACGATCGCTTCCGTGCCGAGATAATCCTTGGCGAGCCGGACCGGCACGGTGTTGTACGACTGGGCCATGGCGGTGAGCAGCGTCACCTTGCCCTTGTAGGACCGGCCGTAGTTCTGGGGCGACCAGCCGCGCCAGGTGATCGGCGCATCCGAGATGACCGATTCCGGCGTGAAGCCGTTCTCCATGGCGGTGGAATAGGTATAGAGCTTGAAGGAGGAGCCCGGCTGGCGAAGTGCCCGGGTGGCGCGGTTGAACTGGCTTTCGCCATAGTCGCGGCCGCCGACCATGGCGCGCACGGCCCCGCCGTTCTCGATCATCACCAGAGCGCCCTGCTTCGCCTTATAGCTCTCGCCATATTCGCGCAGGCTGGTTTCCATGGCGGATTCCGCCGCCTGCTGCAGGCCGGTGTCGATCGTCGTGCGCACGATAACGGAATGCTCGCGGAACTTGCCATCCTTCGCGAGCCGCTGCACCTCGTCGAAGGCCCAGTCGAGGAAATAATCGGGCGCCTTGACGTCCGCCCGGTCGACCACAGTGGCCGGGTTGCGCCGCGCGGCGATTACCTGGCCCTCGCTCATCAGCCCGCTCTGAACGAGATTGGAGAGCACCTCGTTGGCGCGACCGCGGGCGGCCGGCAGATTGACATGCGGCGCATATTTCGCCGGTGCCTTGAAGAGGCCGGCGAGCATGGCGGATTCGGCGAGGTTCACTTCCGTGATGTTCTTGCCGAAATAGAATTGCGCCGCCGCTGCCGCTCCGAACGTGCCGCCGCCCATATAGGCCCGGTCGAGATAGAGCGACAGGATTTCCTTCTTGGACAGGTTCGCCTCCAGCCAGAGCGCCAGGAAGGCTTCCTTGATCTTGCGCTCGATGGAGCGCTCGTTGGTGAGGAAGAGGTTCTTTGCGAGCTGCTGGGTGATGGTCGAACCGCCCTGCACGACGCCGCCGGCCTTGGCGTTTTCGCTGAGCGCGCGGGTGAGCCCGATGAAATCGATGCCGAAATGGTCGAAGAAGCGGCGGTCCTCGGTTGCGAGCACGGCCTTGATGAGATGGTCGGGCAGCTCGTCGATCGGGACGGAATCCTCATGGATGATGCCGCGGTGGCCGATGGTATTGCCGTAGCGGTCGAGGAAGGTGACGGCGAAATCGCCGCGATTTCGCCAATCTTCCTTGGTTTCCTCGAATGCGGGTTGCGCCAGTGCCAGAAGAACGACAAAACCGGCGGTGCCGAGCGTCATCGCCTCGCCGGCAAGCTCGAAGCCGATGCGTTTGCAGCCGCGGACGCGGAATTTGCGGGAGAAGATGGTGATCTCTTCCCAGATTTCACCGAGCGTGAAACCGAGATTCCAGACGGTGGAATCGATCCAGGAATCGATGCGCAGCAGGAAGTGGCGCTTTCTGCGCGGCCTGTCGTCGGGTGACTTTGGCTCGTCCTGCAGTTCGTCCTGCACCGTGGATTCCCCCGCCCGTTTTCAATGAGATGTGCTTGACGCCGCCCCATGAAGGGATCAAAGGCATGAGCTCTCACCGTTATTCAGCAATAGCTGACAAATGGTTTAAGCGCGATAGCCAAATCGCAACAGGTAAAGGGCAGGATGGGCGATTTGTTCCATGCTGCCGCGAAAGTGATATGACGGAAGAACCTTTCTGGAAGACGAAGCGGCTCGACGAGCTGAGCGGGGAGGAATGGGAAAGCCTCTGCGACGGCTGCGGGCTCTGTTGTCTCAACAAGCTCGAGGACTGGGATACAGGGGAAGTGGTCTTCACCTCGGTGGCATGCCGCCTGCTCGACGGGACGAGCTGTCGCTGCAAGGACTACGACAACCGGCAGGCGACGGTGCCGGATTGCATCCGGCTGACGCCCGAGACGGTCGATGATATCGCCTGGCTGCCGCCCACCTGCGGTTACCGGCTGGTGCGTGACGGCGAGGACCTCTACTGGTGGCACCCGCTCGTCTCCGGCGATCCGGAGACCGTGCATCTCGCCGGCATATCCGCCCGCGGCCGAACGGTCAGCGAGGAGGATGTCGATGTCGACGACTTCGAGGACTATCTGGTCGACTGGCCGCTGACGGTGGGTGGAAACGGCTGAGAACCACGTCGTCGAGAATTATCTGCCGGCCGGGTAGGTAAAATTCGAAATATATTCAAAAGGCGAGTTCTTACTTACGTAATTTTGCGAATGTACCTTCCCGCCCGCGGAGATTAAACCTGATGCCCGTCAGTTCAACCATTCGATGGCAGTTTGATGAAGGCAGAAGGTACATTGGCAGACCGCCTCTATGAGGCAGCCCTCGTTCCTGAGCTTTGGACGGAGGCCTGTGAACATCTGGCCTCGGCGGTTGCGGCGGACAGTTCCTCCATTTTCACCGTAGACGGCCAGGGCAGCCATCGCTTCGTCACGACGCCCAATGTCGCGGAAATCTATGCCGAGTTCGCCAGGAGCGAACACCGGTTGAACAATACCAGGGCGGCCAGGGCACTGGAGCGCTCTCCCTTCTCCTTCGGCCGTGATATCGACATCCTGACGAAGGAGGAATACGAGGAGGATCTCATCCGTCCCACCTTTCTCGAACCTCACGGCGTGAAATGGGAAGCCGGCTGCGTATTTCAGGAGCCGACCGGGCATACGATCGCCATCATCCTCATGCGCGGCCATGGACGCGAGCATTTTGCCGATGAGGAGCTTGCCCGGCTCAATCTTCTGAAGCCGGATATCGCCCGGGCCGCCTATCTTTCGTCCCGCCTTTCCTTCAACGCAGCCCGTTCGATGACCGAGACGCTTTCCATGCTCGGCCTGCCGGCAACGGTGATTGGCGATGAAGGCCGGGCGATCGCCATGAATCCCGAGATGGAGGCGCTCGCTCCCCGCATCCGCACCGGCGCCGCCGACCGGCTGATCCTGGAGGGGGCAGGCGCCAATGCGCTGCTGGACGATGCGATAAAGCGCTACAGGGCTCAAGCCGTGCCGACGGTGCAGTCGCTGCCGATGATGGCGCGCGACGGGGCGCCGGCGCTGATCCTGCATCTCCTGCCGATCCGCCGCGCGGCGCGCGACATCTTCTCCCGTTCCATGGCGGTTCTGGCGGTGACCGAGGTGGGAAAGGTCGGCTCACCGGATATGCGGGTTCTCTGCGGCCTCTTCGACCTGACGCCGGCCGAAGCCCGCGTGGCGCGCGGCATTGCGATGGCCCAGACGCCGGAAACGGTGGCCGCCTCGCTCGGCGTTTCGCTCGAAACCGTTCGCTCGCACCTGAAGCGGATCATGAGCAAGACCGGCACCACAAGACAGGCGGAACTGGTGCTCTTGCTCGCGGGATTGAGCGCGCCGGTCTTCGGCATCGGAGCGCGCGGCGACCAGGACGAATAACGTCTCTCTCTCTCTCTCTCTAGCAACGGTCCCCCAGGCATCCGTCCGCGTCTGGCGGCCGGCCACGGAAACGGTGACGAATTCCTGCTCTGACGAGGCCAAAAAATCCGCATCATCACCCCTTGACCTTCCCATGATGGGAAGCTCCACATAGGGCGGGAATGAGAGAAACCGCTCCCAGGGATCCAGTGATGAACCAGACCGTAAACCCGAACCGTCTTCGCGAACCCTTCACCATCCCGGTCGAGGGTATGACCTGCGCGTCATGCGTGCGCCGGGTGGAAAATGCGGCCGCCAAGGTGCCGGGTATCGACAAGAGCGCGGTCAACTTCGCGACGAAGAAGCTGACGGTGGAATCGGCGGACGGCTTTTTGCCCGAAGAGCTTGAAAAAGCGATCAAAAAGGTCGGGTACGAAATCCCGCCGGGCGCCATGGATCATGCGCTCCGCGAGGCCGGAATGCTGCCGGCTGCAATACCCGCGGGGCATGCCGGGCATGGTCATCATCTTGACCACGCGGGCCCTGACCCTTCGGGCCGGGACCATGCGGATCATGCCGCCCATGCCGGCGGACACGACCATGCGCACATGCACCAGGGCGAGGAGGGGAAGCTGAAGCGCGACCTTGCGATCGCCTTCGTGCTGACGCTGCCGCTTTTCGTGCTGGAGATGGGAAGCCATTTCTACGATCCGTTCCATCACTGGCTGATGGGCATCATCGACACGCAGAATCTCTACTACCTCTATTTCCTGGCTGCGACGGCGGTGATCTTCTGGCCGGGCTTCCGCTTCCTCAGGCTCGGGCTTCCGGCGCTCCTGCGCGGTGCGCCGGAGATGAACTCGCTGGTCGCCGTCGGCGTGCTTGCAGCCTATGGTTATTCGTTGGTGACGACCTTTGCGCCGGACCTGCTGCCCGAAAGCGCCCGCTTCGTCTATTACGAGGCGGCAACGGTGATCGTCACGCTCATCCTGTTCGGCCGGCTCCTGGAGGCTCGCGCCGCCGGCCGCACCGGCGAGGCGATCAAGAAGCTCGCCGGTCTGCAGGCCAAGACCGCCCGCGTCGAGCGTAATGGAAAGACGGTCGATATCGCGGCCGGCGAGGTGGTGGCGGGCGATATCGTCGTCATCCGCCCCGGCGAGCGCATTCCAGTCGATGGCACGGTGATCGACGGCACTTCCAATGTCGATGAATCGATGATTTCCGGCGAGCCGCTGCCGGTGGAAAAGGCGGCCGGCGCGACCGTGGTCGGCGGCACCATCAACAAGACGGGCTCCTTCCGCTTCCGCGCCGACAAGGTCGGCCGCGACACGATGCTGGCCCAGATCATCCGCATGGTGGAGCAGGCGCAAGGGGCGAAGCTGCCGATCCAGACCCTGGTCGACGAGATCACCGCCTGGTTCGTGCCCGTGGTGATCGCGTTCGCGGTCCTCACCTTTGCCGTCTGGGCCTTCTACGGTCCGAGCCCGGCGCTGACCCACGCGCTCATCAATGCGGTTGCCGTGCTGATCATCGCCTGCCCCTGCGCCATGGGGCTTGCTGTGCCGACCTCGATCGTCGTCGGCGGCGGCCGGGCGGCTGAACTCGGCGTGCTCTTCCGCAAGGGCGAGGCGCTGCAGGAACTGCGCAATGTAAGCCTCGTCGTGCTCGACAAGACCGGCACGGTGACCAAGGGCCGGCCGGAGCTGACCGATCTCGTCACGACCGAAGGCCTTGCCGGGGACGAGGTTCTGAAACTGGTGGCAAGTGTCGAGGCGCAGTCCGAACACCCGATCGCGGAAGCCATTGTCAAGGCGGCGGAAGCAAAGGGCATTGCCGTGCCGAAGGCCGAAAAATTCGAATCCGTCACCGGCTACGGCATTCAGGCGGTGGTCGACAGCCGCAAGGTCGCCGTGGGCGCCGACCGCTTCATGGAGAAGCTCGGGCTTTCGGTGGAAGAATTTGCCGAAGCGGCCAGCCGCCTTGCAGACGAGGGCAAGACTCCGCTCTATGTCGCGGTGGACGGCAAGCTTGCCGCGGTAATCGCCGTTGCCGATCCCCTGAAGCCCGCAAGCCGGGCTGCGATCAGGGCGCTGCGGGAAATGGGTGTCGAAGTGGCCATGGTGACCGGCGACAACCGCCGGACGGCGGAAGCCATCGCCCGCCAGGTCGGGATCACCAGGGTCGTGGCCGAGGTCCTGCCGGAAGGCAAGGTCGCTGCGGTCCACGAGATGCGCGCCCAGCGAAGCCAAAGCGGCCGGAAGATCGCCTTCGTCGGTGACGGCATCAACGACGCGCCGGCATTGGCGGAAGCCGATATCGGCATCGCGATCGGCACCGGCACGGATGTGGCGATCGAAAGCGCCGACGTCGTGCTGGTCGGCGGCGAGCTTTCCGGCGCCGTCTCGGCGATCGCCATGAGCCGCGCGACCATGGTGAACATCAAGCAGAACCTGTTCTGGGCGTTCGGCTACAATGTGGCGCTGATCCCGGTCGCGGCCGGCGTGCTTTATCCCACCTTCGGGCTCACGCTGTCGCCGATGATTGCGGCCGGCGCCATGGCGCTGTCGAGCGTCTTCGTGCTCGGCAATGCGCTGAGACTGAAAGCGGTAAAGATAGGAGAGACGAGATGAATATCGGACAGGCTTCCGACGCCTCCGGCGTGACGGCCAAGATGATCCGCTATTACGAGGAGATCGGGCTGATCCGCCCCATGGGCCGCACCGGCAACAATTATCGGGTCTATGGCGAGGACGAGGTGCACATCCTGCGCTTCATCAAGCGGGCGCGCTCGCTCGGCTTTTCGCTGGAAGAGACCGAGACGCTCCTGAAACTCTGGCAGGACAAGAGCCGCGAAAGCGCGGCGGTCAAGGAAGTCGCCACGGCTCATATCGCCGATCTCGAACGACGCATCGCCGAAATGCAGGGCATGGTGAAAACGCTGAAGCACCTGGCCCATTGCTGCGGCGGCGACCACCGTCCCAACTGCCCGATCCTCGACGACCTTGCCGGCGACGTGCCTGCATCCTCGGGGTCGAAAAAGACGAAACAGCCCGCTTGACCTTCCCGTTGTGGGAAGGTGCAGAAGGCGTTTATCTCAACAAGGAGAATCTTGAAAATGATTGCGACTTTCATCGTACCGGACATGACCTGCGGCCATTGCGAAAAGACCGTGCGCGGCGCGCTGGGCGAAGCCCTGCCGGATGCTGCGGTGACGATCGATCTCTCGGTCCATAGAGTCACAGTCGAGGGCGATGCGGCAAGGGCCGAGGAAGCGATCCGCGAAGCGGGCTATACGCCTCAACCCGTGGCGGCGTGACCGGCCGGTCTTCACCGTCCTTGTGCGAGGGCGGTGATCTGCCATGGCAGCAGCGACATCGATCGCCGGAGATGAACTACCGAAGACGAATAAGGCCCGCATCGGTCGCCTTGAACTTGCAGGCGCCGTAATAGAAGTCGCGCAGATGCGGCTCGAAGTCCACGTGGAGCCATTCGCAGCGTAAAGCTCTTGCGTGCTTCACTGCCTCTTCGACGAGTGCAGTGGCATAGCCGCGGCGCCTCAGATCCGTTGTGATCATCGTGTCGAGCAAAAATGCATGGACGCCACCGTCCCATGCGACGTTGACGAAGCCGACAAGCCGCTTCGACATGCGCATGCAAATCCAGCCAAGACTGAAGGTATTGAGCCGGCTCCACCAATCGTCGTCGGTCAAAGGGTGCTGGAAACACTCGGAATGAAGTTCATTGAGTTCCGTGTTGGCGAATGTTCCGCGCCACTCGAACCGTACGCCGCTATGCTTAGTCGATCTGGTAATCCTTGCTGCCATATCCTCTTATGCCGGGCTTGCCGCAATCGGGTCAACCTAGCGGCAAGCTGTTCCGGCTTCAGAAGCATCGGCTGGAAAGTGTGAAGCGGTTTTCGCAGGACCCGATGGTCAGACAGAAATTGGAGGAGACGGAGCCGTTCCGTCTGGAGCCGGCACCTATCTGGATCCGCATGCGACAGGAGGCGAAAAGCCCTCGTAACCTACATCCGGGCAATCGCATTTCGGGTCGTATTTCGAGGGTGGTTGGGTTCTTTTGCAGGTGGGATCGGTTCTATGGGCGTATCCGGGCACGCTGGTATAGCGGCTCGTCTGGGTACATCCGGCAAGAGCGATGCAAATGGCGGTCAATGCGATAATGCTTTTCATGCTCCAGCTCCTCAACTCGGTTTCTTTGGAACCGGTATTCATCTTGCTTGAAAACGGACGGACCACATTGTCCGATATCAAAGCCGTCCGTTGACACATCCGGCATCACGACGAGCGTCAAAGAAGATCGATATGGGTCGGCCCGTGATATCGGGTTCGCAGGCCGACCTTTCGCACCTGCTGCAGGAAATTGTTGGTTTCGATCAGGCTGAGGACGAACGTTTGTGTCTCGCCATCGTAACGATCCGCGTGATTGGCTGAAACCCAATAATACCCGCGTTGGGTCATGACCCTCACTTCAAAGCCCCGGCCATCCGTCTTCCTGATGGCGAAGTCGGTACATACGATCAGGTTCTCATCCGCGGAGGAGGCGTCGAGCGCGCCGCTGTCCTGCTTTGATCCTTGGCCATTCATGGTCTGTTACCCGTTTTACTCGGAAGAAGAAACGGTATCGACTTTTTCCATAGGGTCTTTGCTGGAAAGCAAACACAACGAAGATCCTGGCGATCGCTCCAGTATCGGGATGAACAACCCCGGCTTTGCTGGATCGGCAGGCGCACAGATCTTTGCAAGCGGCGACCGGCATCTCGCCTGGCGTTCAGGATGACTTTCCGGATAGCGCAGAGCGGCCCGCAGGCCACGTGGACAGCGCCTGCTCGGCGACGGCCTCAAGCGCTTCACGACTGAAACCGGCTTTGGCCTGCACCGCCATGCCGTGAAGCACGGCCATGAGAAATGCGGCAAGGGCATCGGGTCTGGCCGTCTCCGGCAGGTCGCCTTCGGCCTTTGCCTGTTCGAAGCGTTCGCGAAGCTGCGCCTCGGCGACCACGCGAGCCTCTATCAACACCTGCCGGACAGGCTCCGCGTCATCCGATCCTGCCAGGACACCGTTGATGACCAGACATCCCGTATGGTCGGGATAACGGGTGTTGAGGTCGATTGCATTGTAGAGAATGTGCGCTGCGACCTCTCGCGCCGTCGGAAGCGCCAGAGCCGCCGGGATATAGTGCAGGTATCGCTCGTAATAGCGCACCAGGGCTTTGCGGAAGAGGGCTTCCTTGTTGCCGAATGCCGAATAGAGGGCAGGTCTCTCGACACCGGCGGCTGCGGTCAGGTCGGCGTAGGATGCCCCCTCATAGCCCTTGCGCCAGAAGACGCACAAAACGGCGTCGAGCGCTTTGTCCACGTCGAATTCGCGATGGCGTCCCATCAGTTCAAGCCGGCCTGTTTCATAATGATCATTATTAAACCCCTTGACCGCGGCCGTCAAATTTCATACCGGTCATTATCGTAACGCACATTACTAAAAGTGACGGCATCGCTCGCCACAACCGGGCGGCGCCCTGACCAAACCTAGAAAGGGTACCCATGTCGAACATACTGAAGGGAAAGGTCGCTCTCGTAACCGGCGGCTCCCGCGGCCTTGGCGCTACGACCGCGGAAGCGCTTGCCGACCACGGAGCAGACGTTGCGATCAGCTACGCGGCCTCGGTAGACAAGGCGGAAGCTGTCGTGGAGAAGCTCAGAGGAAAAGGTGTTCGCGCGATTGCGGTAAAGAGCGACCAGGCTGACCTTGCCT
The DNA here is from genome assembly GCF_040066075.1 of Neorhizobium phenanthreniclasticum. Classification (NCBI taxonomy): domain Bacteria; kingdom Pseudomonadati; phylum Pseudomonadota; class Alphaproteobacteria; order Hyphomicrobiales; family Rhizobiaceae; genus Neorhizobium; species Neorhizobium phenanthreniclasticum. The sequence goes on along the minus strand of NZ_JBEAAL010000019.1, from coordinate 64,694 downwards.
CCGCCAGGCCTTTGATCGACAGGGTGCTTGCCGAGTTCGGCAGGCTCGATATCCTTGTGAACAATGCCGGCATTGCGATCCAGGGCCAGACTGTCGACGATCCGGAACTCGACGGTGAGAAATACAACCGCCAGTGGCAGGTCAATGTTATGGGTACGATCGCCAACACGCGCGCGGCAGCGCCGAAATTGACCGATGGCGGCCGGATCATCTTCATCGGCTCTCGCCTTGGCTCAGTCGTGCCTTTCTCGGGTGTCGCCGACTATGCCGGAACAAAGTGGGCGCTCGCAGGCTACGCCAAGGGCATTGCGCGCGATCTTGGCCCCCGCAATATCACCGTCAACGTTGTCCAGCCGGGCATCATGCCCACGGACATGGCCGCTGATGTGGCTGGTGAGCTTCCGAACCGTGACGCCATCCTTGATATGCATCCGATCCGTCGCATTGCAACCCTCGAAGAGGTGGCGGAAACCGTCTGCTTCCTCGCCGGACCACATGCGGGCTACATTACCGGCGAGACCGTGAACATAGCCGGTGGTATTGGAGTCTAGGCATCTTGGAAGAGAACTCCGAAACATAACCCGGCAGAGCACCCGTGTGATCCTGAGCTTCAAATGAAGTTCGGGATCACATCTTCGGCCGTCGGAGCGGGGATTTATGCTTTGATGCTGGATCGGCAACCGGGGCGGTTTCGTGATCTGCCGGGGTGAGACCGCAGGGTGCCGCCATTTTAACCAAACGTCCACATCTGCGGGACAGAGGAAGGCAATCTCTCAGTCCTGGTCGCCGTCAGATTGCGTCGCCGATTTGATGGCGTCGAGCACGCGTTCTTCTTCCTCGATCAGCTTCTCGAGCATGCGCCTCCGGCCCTCATCCACTTCCGCTTCCAACATCGAGCGAAAGCGTTCGATGTTTTTCTTCGCGATGAATTCCTGCACGATGTCGCCCCGCCACGGCAGATATGAACTACCTGAGCTTGTAGAGTAGTCGCCTTTCAAAATTTTGACAAACGTCAATTCATGCGAAGGGCTGCGGCATGATGAGGCGGACCTTCGCTTCCGGGACGATCTGCGTTCGCGGTCCCGATGCCCGCGCCCCTTTCCGCTTCGGCAAACTCAGCCGACCGGATAAACCGCCGGAAGTTTCCTTCAGGCGGCTTTCTCGTGATGACAATCAGACAGAGGGCTGGTTCTCCAGGGCCTCAGAACTTCACGCCGATGCCGACATTGATGATGTGCTGGTTGAAATCGGTGTCGAAGCCACCGAGATCCCCGTCGCCATAGTCGTTGTAGCGATATTCCACCCGGCCGAAGAAATTGTCCGTGAAGGCATAGTCCAGACCGGCGCCGACCGTCCAGCCATGCAGGGTGTCGTCGTCATCCACGCCCGGCCCTTCGACGCTGATATTGGTCATCGTCCAGCCGCCGGCCGCATAAAGCAATGCGCGGTCGAAAGCATAACCGACGCGGCCGCGCAATCCACCGGAGAAGCCGGTGTCCATGTCGAAACCGCCCGCATAGCTGTTCTCGTTCCAGTCGTAGTTCAGGTCGCCTTCGACACCGGCCACGAAACCGTTGGAGAACTGCCAGTTGTAACCGACGAAACCGCCGAACCGCCCGCCGTCGAAATTGTCGTCACCGCCGCCGCCGGCTGCCGTCGCGTCACCTTCACCCCAGGCATAGCCGCCATGGAGACCAAGATAAGGGCCGGACCACGTGAAGGATGGCGTTTCCACCACTTCCGGCGCGGCGGGGATCTGTTCGACCGCATCTGCTGCGAAAACAACGGAAGAAGCGGTCATGGCGGCCGATGCTGCAAGAATGAAAAGAGCCTTCATGGATATTCCCTCCGATTGAAGATGATTATGATGTATGGCGGATAACTTGAAAAGCTGTAGCTAAAATACAACAGGATGCGAAAACCGAAGAGCCCCCATAAGGGGCTGAAACAGAAGGAATTTTATTTTCATCCTATCCCTTGACCTCAACTGTGCTTGAGGTTGTAGCGTCCCGGCGACCGTGACAAAGGGAAGGGTAAGGGCGTGTTGCAGGACGTGAATGTGGGTTGGTCGAGGCTTTTGAAGGGCCGCGACGGGGCGATGCTCGGGCTGATTTCGGCGGGCGTCGGCCTGCACGCCTTCAACCAGTTCGCGATCGTGGCGGCCCTGCCGCCGGCGGCCGCGGAGATCGGCGGCACGGCCTATTTCAGCTGGGCCTATACGCTCTACTTCCTGGGCTCGATAGCAGGCGGCACGGGGGCGGCGGCCATGCGCGACCGGTTTGGCCCGCGCACAAGCCTTGTCGTCTCGACACTGGTCTTTGCATTCGGCGGCCTTCTGGCGCTGTCGGCGCCGAGCTTTTCCTGGATCATGGCCGGGCGGCTGTTCCAGGGCATTGCCGACGGGCTGATCGTGGCGATCTGCTACAGCCTCATCCCGGCCAATTTCCCGTCCGCGCTGATCGCCAGGGTTTTTGCCGTCGAGGCGATCGTCTGGGCCGTTGCGGCGATCGCCGGACCGCTGGCCGGCGGGCTGCTGACGGAAGCCTATTCCTGGCGTGCGTCGTTTCTGGCGGTTGCGCCTTTCGTCCTGCTTCTGCCTTTCTTCGCGCTTGCCGCAAAGCCCCGGATGACGGAGGCGGCGCCCGTCCCGCTTTCCGTCGCAACGATTGCCCTTTGCCTTGCAGCCGCCTTCGTCCTGTCGCTGTCATCGGTGATGAGTGGAGGCGGCATGCAGGCCATGACGATCGCCGCAGGTGCCGCACTTTTCCTGCCGGCGCTGAAGCTCGACGGGAAGATCGGCCCGAAACTGTTTCCGGCGGGCGCTTTCCGGCTCGGCTCGGTGCTGGGGCACGGGTTCTGGGTTCTGCTCATCATGTCCGCCAGCCATTCGGTCGGCAGCGTCTACCTGGCAATGATGATCGGCGCCGTCTTCGATTTCCGGCCGTCGGTGGTGGGCTCCATCGTCGTGATCATGGCGCTCACCTGGAGCGCGGTCGCGGTGCTGGTGAGCCGGGTGGCGGCCGTCGGTTCGCGGGAGAGATGGATGCTGAGCGGCGCGCTGTTTCAGCTCCTCGGCTTCCTGGCGCTCGGCACAGCCTTCGCGATGGGCTCCGTGATGCCGCTGCTTGTCGGCCAGATGGCGATCGGCACCGGCTTCGGGGTTGCCTGGGCAAGCATCAACCAGGCGGCGATGGAAGCGGCCGAGAGTGCCGAGCGGGATCTGGCGAGCGCGCTTTTGCCGACCATCTCGACGACGGGCTACGCGATCGGCGCGGGGATCGCCGGCATGATCGCCACCGCGACCGGGCTCGTCGCGGGCCTGGAAAACGGCGATGCGAGCGCCTCGCTGTGGCTCTACGGTACGGCGGCGGCGGGTGCTGCGCTCACCTTCCTGTTCGGTTTCGGCATACGGCTGAAGAGTGCCTGAAGCGCGCAACAAAAGCGCATTTCGCTTGTTCGACAGGGGAGATTCCCCATATTGGGGAAGAGCCCGCGCGGCGGAAGAAGCCTGCCGCGCCGAAGGAGTTTCCCGTGTTCCAGTTCGATAATTCCTATGCCCGCTTGCCGAACCGGTTTTTCGCCTCCGTTTATCCCGAGCCGGTCGAGGGGCCGAAGCTGATCAAGTTCAACCAGGAACTTGCCGAGGAACTGGGTGTCGAGGCGGATTTTTCCGATCCGGCGCGGCTGGCAGCGATCCTCGCCGGCAATGTCGTGCCGCCCGGCGCTGCGCCGATCGCCATGGCCTATGCCGGCCACCAGTTCGGCAATTTCGTGCCGCAGCTCGGCGACGGCCGCGCGATCCTGCTGGGCGAGGTCGTGGACCGGCACGGGCTGCGCCGCGACATTCAGCTGAAGGGTGCCGGACCGACGCCGTTTTCCCGCCGCGGCGACGGCCGCGCCGCGCTGGGACCGGTGCTGCGCGAATATATCGTCTCCGAGGCGTTTGCCGCACTCGGCATTCCGGCGACAAGGGCGCTGGCGGCGGTTGCGACCGGCGAGCCGGTCTATCGCGAGACGGTCGAGCAGGGCGCCGTCTTCGTGCGGGTCGCGGCAAGCCATGTGAGGGTGGGAACCTTCCAGTTTTTCGCCGCCCGCGGTGACAATGACGGCGTGAAGCTCCTCGCCGACTACGTGATCGAACGGCATTACCCGGAGCTGAAAGACGAAGAAAACCGGTATCTTGCGCTCTTGAGGGCCGTGGCTCTGAAACAGGCCGACCTGATCGCCCGCTGGTTGGGCGTCGGCTTCATCCACGGCGTGATGAACACCGACAACATGACGATTTCCGGCGAGACGATCGATTTCGGCCCCTGCGCCTTTCTCGATGAATATAATCCTATGAAAGTGTTCTCCTCGATCGACCAGATGGGCCGCTACGCCTATCGCAACCAGCCGGGCATCGGCCAGTGGAACATCGCGCGGCTGGCCGAATGCCTGCTGCCGCTTCTGGACAGCGACGAGGAAAAGGCGGTGAATGCGGCGAATGCCGTGCTGACAGAATTCGGCGAACGGTTCCAGAGCGAGTGGCTCACGGTCTTCCGGAAGAAGATCGGGCTGTTTTCCGGAGCGGATGGCGACGGCGAGCTGATCCAGTCGCTGCTGGCCGCCATGCATGAAGGCGAGGCGGATTTCACCCTTGCGTTCCGGCGTCTGGCCGATGCGGCCGAGGGCCGGGACGAGGCATTTCTCGCCTCATTTGCCGACCCCGCCAAGGCGCAGGATTGGCTGACGGCATGGCGGGAGCGGCTGGCGGGTGAAGACCGGTCGGGCGGGGAACGGGCGGCTGCGATGCGCGCCGTCAATCCGGCGGTGATTCCCCGCAACCATCGGGTGGAGGAGGCGATTGCCGCCGCCAATTACGGCGATTTCAGCTTCTTCGAACGGCTGCTGGAGGCACTGGAAAACCCTTACGACGAGCGGCCGGAATTCGCCGACCTGATGGCGCCGCCGAAGCCGGAGGAACGGGTGACGCAGACGTTCTGCGGCACGTGAGGCGCATCACGCTGGGTGGGCGCTGCCTTCGTACATGAACGTCATCGGTTTCGGCCCCGGCATGTAGCCGGTCTCGACCCGGTCGATCCGAAATCCGCCGTCCTCGATCATCGACCGGATCGGGCGATTGAGATGGCAGCCGCCGCTGATGCGCCGCCAGACGGGGGTGAGGCCATCCTGAAACCAGCGCACGCCGCGGTCGGGCGACCGCCCGTGTTCGACGAACAGCAGTTTGCCGCCGGGTTTCAGCACGCGGCGCATTTCCGAAAGTGCCGCGGCCGCCCCCGGGATCGTGCAGAGCGTCCAGGTCGTCACGACCGTATCGACGCTGCCGTCATCCAGCGGGATTGCTTCCGCTGAGGCCTCGATGAACCGGACGGGCATTGCCGACTGCGGGGCGCTGCGGGCGAGCGCCAGAAGATTTGGGGAAGGCTCAAGCGCCAGAATTTCGCGGACCCTCGCGCCGTAGAAGGGCAGGTTGAGCCCGGAACCGCTGCCGATCTCCAATACCCGCCCCTCGGCGGCGCCGATCACCCGCTCGCGATACGGCCGCAGCCGCTCGTTCCGCATCGCAAGATCGCAGAGTTTTGGCAGGATGACATCGTTGTAGACACCCATGGTCGGTTCCTCCCGCGTCGATTGTCCCGCAGGTTCTCACCTGTGGCAAGCGGCGTCTCTGTGCGGATGCGGTCCCTGACAAATTGGCCGGACGCCTGCCAAGGTTATAAAATTTGTTGCAACATAGGAAAATAATCCCAGATTTATGCTTACGTACCGAACCATATGGTGATAAGACGATGACTGAAGTTGCTACCCCCATACTTTCCCATTCATGGGGCATCCAAAGTAGCCGATAGAATGTGGTCATTGGTGAGCGGTATCGCTCCTCGCCGATCTGGGAAGCGCCTATTCATGGTTTTGCAGGCCTATATAGACGATAGCGGAGACGATGACGTATTCGCTTTGGCAGGCTTTATCTCGTCTGCGGAAGCGTGGGCAAAATTTTCAAAAGAATGGGAAAATGCATTGGGATGGGGAGTGCTTGGGAATAGCGGTTCCAAGAGGTTCAAGATGGCCGAAATGGCGTACTTGGATGAAAGAATGGAGCGAGTTCCAGCTTTCTTCAATATCATCTCCAGTCATGTTTTGTGCGCCATATCTTTTGTTTACAGGAAGGAAGACTTGGTCCGCGCAAAACAAAGGATCAGACTTTCTGATGGACGCCCGATCAATTGGGGCTTTATGGACAATCAATATATGCTTGCCTTCAAGCATCTTATGGATCTGTTTCATAATGGTCGAGAGCATGATCTTAAGGGGATAATCGCGTCTGGCGAAAAAATTGACTTCATCTTTGATGAGCAAAGTGAAAAGAGGCAGGTTATAGCTGGGTGGGACGAATACATGAATACCAGGCCAGCAGCGGTAAGACGTCTTTATGGTTCTCTCCCGAAATTCGAAGACGATGAAGATTTCTTGCCGCTTCAAGCGGCAGACTTCTGGGCTTGGTGGATACGCAAATGGCATGCCGATAGGATCAACCCAGAAGATTCTGTCTTAGATTTTGGGCGGGTTAAGATTAAGGGCGCAAAATTCCCGCGACTCCGTCTTTGGGCTGATGAAGACCATTTGACCAATAATTTGTTGGGAGTTTTGCGCGAAGCGCACCAAGACTGCGCTGTAATTGATCTCAAGAACTTTTCGGTTTCAGGGGCGCTCTAGCCGCTGCATCAAAGTCTTTGCCTGTCTCGTCAGTATGAAGCATACGAGTGCCTTCGCCACGATAGGGCCAAGGCCACCTTCGCGCATTGCTCCGCGAATGCGATGGGCCATGAACCATGCGGTTTGAGGGTGACACCAAGGGTGCGGTGAAGCTGATTGGCGCTGATGCCCTTCTTGGAAGAGGCGATCAGGAAAATAGCCTGTAGCCAAAGGTGCATTTTGACGTGGCTGCATTCGAAGTTGATTCCAGCCCTCACGGTGAAAGGCTTGCGGCATTGGTAGCACTTGTAGGTGCCGATCCGAGTCTTCCCCCCTTCATGGTACTGATACGCTCGAAGGCGCCGCAGTGCGGGCATACAGGGCCATTCGGCCAAGCGCGCTACTCAACAAAGCGATAAGCGGCGGCTTCATCGTGAAAATGGCAGTCAGAAAGAATGGACATAGCATTAACTAATTGAATTTGTTTTATAAAGCAGGAGTTTTCGTACGTAAATTAAAATGCTAGGAAAATAATCCTTGACGGCGTGACGGTGGTTTGATAGGGTTTGGTTACAGTCGAAGAATTGCGCCGGCGCGGAGCCTTTGAGGTTGTCGGTGGCAAGGCTTTCGGTCATCGGCCCGGTCTTCATGCCGGGTCTTTTTTATCACGACAATCGATAGCGGGAGCGCTGGGGCCGGGAACGGGCGCCAGGCGACGCGGTATGCGCGAAAGCGCATCGGGGAATCGGCCATGGATGAATTCGAAAATTTCGATCCGGCGCTCTTCGGGCTCTGGGCAGAACGGCCTGCCTATGGTGACGGGATCGTCATGGACGACGAGATATTGGCCGACAGGGCGCGCGGCGTGCTGCTGGAAATTAAGTCGGCTGAAAGCGCGATCCAGCCGACCGAGGAACTGCGCCGGCTGCTCAATGATATGACCGGCGAGATGCGTGCGCAGTTCGAAACATTCCGCGACATGCGAAGGTCGGCGGAAAAGGCGCTGGAAGACGGCGACGAGGCGGCCCAGAAACTGGCGCGCGCCGACGTGAAGGCGGCAACCGACGCCATGTCGCTGATCGTGCGCACCCTCGAAAAGGTCGACAGCCTGCAGCGCCAGCTTGCCCGTGACAGGGAGCTGGAAGCCGAACGCGTGGCCGATGAGGGTGGGTATGAGGAGGCGAAAGCCCGCTTCATGAAACTGATCGAGGAGCGCGCCAATGAATATGCCGCCCGCCTTTTTGAAGCATGGAAACGGGATGGTCCGCCGCCGTGGGTCACCGAGCTACTTGAACGCAAAGCCGCCGAGCCTCCGGACACAACGGTTGGCGGACGAGAAGATGGCGAGCAAGGCATTGGTGGTTTCGAAGCAATTGAATCGAGGCATGCAGACGATCACGGCCGCGCGTGAGGAAAACGTCGCAGCATCTGGGGAAAGCAGGAAGCTGGCCAAAGCGATCGCGGATGACAGCGCGAGGCATCGCGGCGAACTTCCGCCGATCTCCCCCCTTGTGGGGGAGATGTCACCAGAGGTGACAGAGGGGGGTGGCGACCGTGCCGAGAAGCTGATCATTGACGAAGAGGTTGAGGCGGCACCCCCCTCTGTCCTGCCGGGCGTTCGGCGCTGCGATCGATTCACTGGATCGATCGCTCCGGCTTCGCCGGATCACGCCTCACCCCCCACAAGGGGAGAGATCGGTCTGCCGCACTGCTCCTCTCCCATGAACATTCGTCCTCCGACTTCGGAGGAGCAAGTTGGTGATGCCTTTGATGACTTCATGCCCGGTCATGAGCGGGAGTGGCTCCTGAATGGCCGCCGCGAGCAGCATCCTCCCGCCGGCGACTGGCGGACATGGCTGATCATGGGCGGGCGAGGGTCGGGAAAGACACGCGCCGGCGCCGAATGGGTGCATGCGCTGGCCTCCGCGGAACAACGGTCCAATCTCAGGATCGCGCTGGTGGCGGAAACGCTGGGCGATGCCCGCGAGGTGATGATCGACGGCGTTTCCGGCATCTGCCGGGTCGCGAGGGCGAAGCGGCCGGATTTCGAGATTTCCCGCCGCAGGCTCGTCTGGCCGAACGGTGCTGTGGCGCAGATCTTCTCCTCCGAAGACCCGGAGGCGCTGCGCGGGCCGCAATTCCACTTCGCCTGGTGCGATGAACTCGCCAAATGGAAACATGCCGAAGAGACGTTCGACATGCTGCAGTTCGGGCTTCGGCTCGGGGCGGATCCGCGCCAGCTCGTGACCACCACGCCACGGCCGGTGCCGGTGCTGAAACGGCTGATCGCCGACCCGGGGACCAGTCTGATCAGGATCTCGACCGAGGCGAATGCTAAAAATCTGGCGCCGGGTTTTCTGGAGGTGCTGGAGGCGCGCTATGGCGGCACTCGGCTCGGGCGGCAGGAGATCGCCGGCGAGCTGATCGAGGACCGCGAGGACGCGCTGTGGAAACGCGCCGACATCGAAGCCTGCCGGATCGGTTTTCAGGGGGGACGCTTCGCCGGCGCGCTCAGGCGCATCGTCGTGGCGGTCGATCCACCCTCCGGTTCAGGCGCAGGTTCCTGCTGCGGCATCGTCGTGGCGGGGCTGGAGACGAGCGGAAGGGCCGTGGTGCTTGCCGACTGCTCGGTGGAGGGCGCAAGCCCGGCCGGCTGGGCGCATGCGGTGGCGAAGGCCTTCTCGCGCTTCCAGGCGGACCGCGTGGTGGCGGAGGTCAACCAAGGCGGCGAGATGGTGACGGCGATGCTGAAAAGCGTCGATTCGGTCCTGCCGGTGACCATGGTGCGCGCGACGCGGGGAAAATTCCTGCGGGCCGAACCGGTGGCCGCACTCTACGAGCAGGGGCGGGTCAGCCATGCCGGACGGTTCGCGGACCTGGAGGACCAGATGTGCGATTTTGGTCCGGACGGGCTGTCTTCCGGCCGTTCGCCAGACCGGCTCGACGCACTGGTCTGGGCGCTGACGGCGCTTCTGCTGGAAGGTTCGGGGGAGCCGCGCGTGCGGGGCATCTGACGCGGCTCGATGATTGGATCGTGGTGATCAGCGCTGCTGGCTTGCCGGCTTCGGCGGAGCGTTTTCGCGCATCTCTTTCCATTCGGATTCCATGCGCTCGGCGATATGCTGGGGGATCTGCTTGGAAGGGGCGGCCTGCATCGGCTGCTGCATCATCATGATCTCCTTGTTCATTAGAAGGCAGACATGAACGTCCTGCGGCACCGTTGGTTCCATAGCGTCAATGAAAAGTAAAGTGGCGCCTAAGAGCTTAAAACGATTTAGTTTTTCTAAACCGATTGAATGTTGAGGACCAGGATCGGCGGGATGCCTCCCCGGCGCACCTTCGTTCGCAGCATTGCACCCTATAGGCGTGGCGAAGAAAAGAATCCCCTTGAAGATGTAGGTCGCATATGCAATTTTTGCGAGAATGTGATAATTATCAATCGCGAAACGGGAGGGTTGGGAATGGGGATCAACAGGCGTTTCTTCTTCGAGAACGCGCGTCAGCGGCTGTTCGGGGGACGGTTTCAGCAGCATCAGGTCCATGGGCTGGAGGCGATTCTTGATCATTGGGAGCAGACGAGTCCTGCCAAGGACGATCGCTGGCTCGCCTATATGCTCGGGACGGCATTCCACGAGACGGCCCGAACGATGCAGCCGGTGCGGGAAACGCTGGCACCGACGGACGACAAGGCCATCGCCATACTGGAAAACGCCTGGCGGCGCGGACGGCTCTCCTGGGTCAGCAATCCCTATTGGCGACGGGATCCGGGCGGCCAGACCTGGCTGGGCCGCGGGCTGGTGCAGCTTACGCACCGCCGCAATTACGAGAAATTAAGCCGGGTGACCGGTATGGATCTTGTGACCGACCCTTCGGTGACGATGCGGATGGATGTCGCCTTGCGCATCATGTTCCTCGGCATGGAGCAGGGCATTTTCACCGGTCACCGGTTGGAGCAGTTCTTCCTGGGACCGAAGGAGGACTGGTTGAACGGACGCCGGATCATCAACGGTATCGAGCGGGCGCCGCAACTCGCCGACTATGGCAGGGCCTTCTATAGCTGCATCAGCTACACCACGGGTTGAAGGCGCGGCCGCTGCACCTGGCCCGATCTCTACAGAGCCGCCCGATCCTTATAGAGCCGAAGGAATTATTCCATGAAATCTCCATTCCGGCGCCGGTGGTTCCCTCAGGGGTTTTCCGCCGGCGGACGAAAGGCCATGCGCGAAGCCCGGGCATCCGAGGTTGCAGGCGCTTTTGCTGCCCAGCCCGAGACCAAAACGGCAACGGGCTTTGCGTCAGGATTTACGATCGTTTCCGGCGAGGGCGCGGCCTATTGGTCCGGACGTTCCTATGCGGCGCTGTCGCGTGCAGGCTTCATGAGGAACCCGGTCGCCTACCGTGCCATGCGGATGATTGCCGAGGCGGCAGCGGCGGTGCCCTGGCTTGCCTATGAAGGCGGAAGCGAGGTGGCGGATCATCCGGCGCTGGCGCTCATCTCCCGGCCGAACGGGCGGCAGGGCGGACCGGATTTCTTCGAGGCGCTCTATGGGCATCTGCTGCTCTCGGGCAATGCCTATGTGGAGCCGCTTCTGATCGGCGGGACCCTGCGGGAACTGCATCTCCTGCGCCCCGACCGGGTGAGCGTGGTCGAGGGGCGCGACGGCTGGGTGGCGGGCTACGACTACCGCGCCGGCGGCGTCACGCGGCGGCTGGCTGCGGATGGGGACGGCATAATGCTGCTGCATCTGAAACTGTTTCATCCGCTCGACGACCATTGCGGCTTTCCGCCGATCGGCGCGGCGGGTGCGGCGCTCGACCTGCACAATGCGGCGGCTTCCTGGAACAAGGCGCTGCTCGACAATTCCGCCAGACCCTCCGGCGCGCTCGTCTACCAGCCGAAGGACGGCGGCAATCTCTCAGCCGACCAGTACGAGCGGCTGAAAGATGAGCTGGAGGCGGGCTATTCCGGTGCGGTGAATGCCGGCAGGCCGCTGCTTCTGGAAGGCGGTCTCGACTGGAAATCGATGGGGCTCTCGCCGAAGGACATGGATTTCATCGAGGCGAAGAACGGGGCGGCGCGCGACATCGCGCTCGCCTTCGGCGTGCCGCCGATGCTGATCGGCATTCCGGGCGACAACACCTATGCCAATTACCAGGAGGCGAACCGCGCCTTCTACCGCCTGACCGTGCTGCCGCTGATTTCCCGCACCGCCGCAAGCTTCTCCGCCTGGCTGTCGGATGCCTATGGAGGCGGGTTGCGGCTGGAGCCCGACCTCGACCGGATCGCCGGGCTTTCCGCAGAACGTGAGGCGCTCTGGGCGAGGGTGGGGGCCGCGGCCTTCCTGAGCGATGATGAGAAGCGCGAAGCGGTGGGGTATTAACAGGAGCGGAATTGGTGTAATTTGTAATACGCCGTATTACAAATGGAGGCTCCCATGGCCAAGCCTGTTCTTTCCGATCCGATCACGCTGCGCCTGCCGCTCGACATTCTGGAAGACGTCGAGAAGATCGCTGAGACCGCGGATCGCAGCCGATCCTGGGTGATCGTGCGCGCGCTGAAATATTATCTGATGGCGGAGGGGAACGATATCCTGCAGATCCGCAAGGGCGAAGAGCAGATCCGCGATGGCGAGACGGTCGACATGGAGGAGCTTTTCGACGAGCTTCTGGATGAGCGCAAAAGCGACGCTGCGTGATGAAGGTGATCCTGTCGAAGAAAGCGGGCCGGTTCCTCCGGCAGGAGCGCGCCTATCTGGAGCAGTTCAATCCACGCGCCGCAATGGCGGTGATGCGCCAGTTGCGGGCGTCCTTGCGGCTGTTAGGGGAGTTTTCGAGGGCAGGCGGTGATCTTCAGGCTCTGGAGGGGCGCCGCCGTCTCGTATCGGGAGCCTACATCATCCATTATCGGGTTGAAAAGTCAGCCGTCTACGTTTCGCATATCCGTCACGGTCGCCAGGAGCCGCTCGAACTCGAAAAGGACGGCGAACCCGGCGAAGAAGGCTGAGCCAATCGGCAAGCATCGCCTTCGCGTGGTTTGTCAAGAACCTGGCTCAACCTCTCAAGCCCCGGACTCAACTTCGCAACAAGCACGTCCAAGCGATTCCGAAGACTGACGAAAACAGAAGCGGCCGCCCCGAAGGGAGGCCGAGTGAGCCGTTATGGCTGCTGCATGCTGTGATCGGACATGCGGCATCTTGAAGAGCTGCGGTATCCTTTTCGCCTGACGGCGCGTGGCACTGCAGCCGAGCCCTGGCGGCTCTTTATGCGCAAATTCTAAAAAAGAGAGATTAAAAATGTCTGACCTCGGAAGCGATCCGGGCGTCGGGATCGCCAAGGTCCTGGGCTCGATGGCGGGAGCCGGTGTCTCGCTGATCTACCTCGTGCCGAAAAGCCGTCGCGAGGCGGCGAGCCGCTTCCTGACCGGCGTGAGCTTCGGGCTGATCTTCGGCGGTCCGACCGGGCTTTGGCTCGAGACGAGGCTGGGGATCGGCGGCGAGCTTTCAGGCGCCGAGGTGATGCTCGCGGGCGCGGCGACGGCCAGTCTGTCCGCCTGGTGGGTGCTGGGCGTGCTGGCGCGGGTGGCGGACAGGTATGGGAGACGGGTTGGGTGAAGGCCCGCCTCTCCCCTTGCGGGAGAGGAAGAAAGATCAGCAGCTTAGCCGGAGGCTAAGTGCTAGATTTTTCAGGAGAGGGGCTAATTCGTCTCCATCCAGTCCGGCCTTTCGCTCTCAAGGCGTTCATCACTGCAATCGATTTACGGGATCAATTGTTCAGCTTCGCAGCCCGCTCTTCCCCCTCTCTTGGAATTTCTAGCACTTAGCTCCGCTAAGGTGCTGAAATTCCATTCTCCCCCGCCAAGGGGGAGATAGGCGCCTGCCGCGCAGTCCATGCTCCAAATTCCGTTTCGCGGAGGAGAGGAGCCGAGAATCCAAAGACATTTCAGGAGACTACCCATGCACGCTTATCGCGGGCCGCGCCCGTCCGTACGCCCCAGTGGGCGCAAATTCGCCAATCTGGAACTTGCCGGCGTTGCCGGCGACGGGACCTTCTCAGGTTATGCCAGCATTTTCGGCGAGGTCGATCTCGGCAAGGACACGATCGAACGTGGCGCCTTCAGGCACTCGCTCGTCGAACGCGGCGCGCCGGGTGTGCGCATGCTCTACCAGCACGATCCGAACGAGCCTATCGGCGCCTGGAAGACGATCCGCGAGGATGCCCGCGGTCTTTATGTCGAGGGCGTGTTGTCGCCGGGCGTGGCCCGCGCCCGCGAGGTGCTGGCGCTGATGAAATCGGGCGCGCTCGACGGATTGTCGATCGGCTTCCGGACGGTGAAGGCCCGTACCGATGCAAAGACGGGCGTCCGAAAAATCCTCGAGGCCGATCTATGGGAAATTTCCGTCGTGACCTTCCCGATGCTCCCGTCGGCCCGGGTCTCCGACGTCAAGCATGCGCGGTTCTTCCGTGACCGGGAAACCGAGCTCGTCCGCCAGATGCGGCGGGCGGCGAAGATGATGATGCAGTCAACCTTCAAAGGAAAAGCGATATGACGAATGCAGCAAGCGTGGCGCCTGAGGTGAAGGCCCCGGAAGTCAAGGGAGTGCCGGAAACGGTGACGGCCGCCTTCGACGAATTCATGGAAGCCTTCGAGGCGTTCAAGGACGTCAACGACCGCAGGCTCGGCGAGATCGAGCAGAAACTGACGGCCGACGTGGTGACGCGCGACAAGGTGGACCGCATCAACCGCGCGATGGACGACCAGAAGAAGGTGCTCGACCAGTTGGTGCTGAAGAAGGCCCGTCCGCAGCTCGGCCGGGGTGGCGGCGAACTTTCCGCCGAAACGGTCGAGCACAAGGCCGCCTTCGACGCCTATATCCGCCGGGGCGAGGAAGCGGGGCTTCGCGAGCTGGAGGCCAAGGCCCTTTCGTCCGGTTCCGGCACGGACGGCGGATATCTGGTGCCGCCTGAGACGGATACCGAGATCGGCCGGCGGATCTCCGTGGTTTCGCCGATGCGGGCGCTTTCGACCGTGCGCACCGTCTCTTCCGCTGTGCTGAAGAAGCCATTTGCGACGACGGGCCTTGCCACCGGCTGGGTGGCGGAGACGGCGGCCAGGCCGCAGACCAACACGCCGCAGCTTGCGGAACTCTCCTTCCCGACCATGGAACTCTACGCCATGCCGGCCGCCACTCAAGGCCTGCTGGACGACGCGGCGGTCGACATCGAGTCATGGATCGCCGGCGAGGTGGATATCGTCTTTGCCGAACAGGAGGGCGATGCCTTCATCCGCGGCGATGGCGTGAACAAGCCGAAAGGTTTCCTGTCCTATCCGACAGTCGCGGACAGCGCCTGGAGCTGGGGCAATATCGGCTATGTCGCTTCCGGTGCCGCCGGCGCCTGGCAATCGACGGACCCTTCCGACACGCTGATCGAACTCGTCTACGCGCTGAAGGCCGGGCACCGCCAGAACGGCACCTTCATGATGAACCGCAAGACGCAAGCCGATATCCGCAAGTTCAAGGATGCCGACGGCAACTATCTCTGGCGTCCGCCGGCCGCCGCCGGCCAGCCTGCCTCGCTGATGGGCTTTCCGATCGCCGAAGCCGAGGAAATGCCGGACGTGGCGGCGAACTCGCTGTCCGTTGCCTTCGGCGATTTCCGCTCCGGCTACCTCGTCGTCGACCGGGCCGGCGTGCGCATCCTGCGCGATCCCTACAGCGCCAAGCCCTATGTGCTCTTCTATACGACCAAGCGCGTCGGCGGCGGGGTGCAGAATTTCGAGGCGATCAAGGTGGTGAAGTTCGCGGCGGCATAAGAGCGAATAGGGAGTAGCGAATAGCGAATAGAGGTTGTCCTGACGGCCACCTGTGCGCTCGCTACTCCCTTCGCTCGGCGATCTCTTTCTATTCGCTACTCACTATTCGCTATTCGCTTGGAAACCCCATGACCTACGCCCTGACCACTCCGCCCGCAGCGGAGCCGCTGACGCTTGCCGAGGTGAAGGCCCACCTGCGTCTCGACGGTGCGGATGAAGATGCCTTGCTGGCCTCGCTCATCCGGACCGCCCGCGAGCATCTGGAACGCGAGACCGGGCTTTGCCTGATCTCTCAAGCCTGGCGGCTCCATCTCGACCGCTGGCCGAAGGACGGCATCATCCACATCTCGAAATTTCCGGTGCAATCGGTTGAAACCGTTACCGTTTACGAAGCGGACGGGACCGCCGTCGACATTCCGCTCCAGGATCATCTTCTCGACGGCGTGGGCCGGCCGGCGCGGCTGTGGCTCAGAAACCCGCCAGAGCCGGGGCAGGCGGTGAACGGCATCGAGATCGACTTCTCGGCCGGATATGGCGAGGCGGGGACGGACGTGCCCGATACGCTGAAGCGGGCAATGTCGATCCATATCGGTCATATGTTCGCCTTCCGCGGCGCGATCTCGCCGGATCAGCAGCCAGCCGGCATTCCGGACGGTTACGAGCGGCTGATCGCGCCGTTCAGGATGCGGAGGCTCTGATGGTCGTCTTCTTCGATCCCGGCCAGATGACGGCGCGGCTCGACCTGGAGGCGCCGCAGGCCGTGCCGGACGGGCAGGGCGGTGCAACCGTGTCCTTCGACGTGGTGGCTTCGCTCTGGGCGCGGATCGAGCCCGTCTCCTTCCTGGTGACGGAAGAAGCCGCCTCCGAGCGGGGCACGATCAGCCATCGCATCTGGGTGAAGTTCCGCGAGGATATCACAGCCGGCCAGCGGTTCCGCAAGGGCACGCGGGTGTTCGTCGTCAAGCTGGCCCGCGATCCCGACGAGACGCGGCGCTATCTCGTCTGCCAGTGCGAGGAGGAGACCCGATGACGGCGGCGAACGCGCTTCTGGTCGCGATTCATCAGCGACTTTCCGGCAATGCCGCCTTGACCGCGATCATCGGGGCGGACGGTGTCCGGGACCGGTTGTCGTCGCGGCCCAAGCTGCCTTGCATCGTGTTCGGCGAGCTGGAGGCGCGGGATTATTCGACCTCGACGGAGAGCGGTGAAGAGCATTTTCTGACGCTGGAGGTCTGGTCGGACGGCGAGGGACGGAGAGAGGCGCAGCAGATCGCCGGGCTTGTCCATGACCTGCTGCATGATGCGGCGTTGGGACTGGACGGCGCCGTGCTGGTCAGTCTCCTGCGGATGAGCATGCGCACGCGTCGTGAGCCGAAGACGAAGATCTATCTGACCGAAATGCGGTTCCGGGCGGTGACGGAATAGGTTCGCATCCTCTTCAACGAAAGGATTTGAGACATGGTGGCACAGAAGGGCAAGGACCTGCTCTTGAAGATCGACGACGGCGGCACGTACCTGACCGTCGCGGGGTTGCGTTCGAAACGGCTCGCCTTCAATGCCGAGACCGTCGATATCACGGACGCGGAAAGCGCCGGGCGCTGGCGGGAACTTCTGGGGGGAGCCGGCGTGCAACGCGCCTCGCTGACGGGCGCCGGCCTCTTCAAGGATCAGGCGAGCGACGCATTGGTGCGGACGGCATTCTTCGCCGGCAGCATTCTGGATTGGCAGATTTCAATTCCGGCTTTCGGAACGATCACGGGTCCTTTCCAGATGACGGCGCTCGAATATTCCGGCGAGCACAATGGCGAGATCCGTTTCGAGCTGGCGCTGGAATCGGCCGGCAGCCTGGCATTCGGAGCGCTGTGATGCTCGGCGGCGGGCGGGCGAACCGCAGGCGCGGCGAGGTGGAGGCGATGATCGACGGCGAACGCCGCATCCTTTGCCTCACATTGGGAGCGCTGGCGGAACTGGAGACGGCCTTTGCCGCCGGCGACCTCAACGGACTGGCGGAACGCTTCTCTTCCGGGCGCTTGAAGGCCGCGGACATGATCCGCGTCATCGGCGCCGGATTGAGAGGCGGTGGCAATCTCTTTTCCGACGACGAGGTGGCGGCGATGAACGTCGATGGCGGGGTTGCCGGTTCCGCCAGGATCGTCGGTGACCTGCTTTTGGCGACGTTCGGCGAGGCCAGCGGGGAAGCCACGGCAAACCCTTGAGGGCCGCGGCAGGCGGTCAGGCAACTCCCGGGAACGTGCGAAGCGGTTTTCCGTCCGGAATTGTGATCGAGGAAAAAGAGGTCAAGGCGGAGCCGTTTCCCTGGGAAACGGTCATGCATGCCGGCCTCTGCCTGCTGCGGCTGGTACCGCGAGACTTCTGGGCACTGACGCCCGTCGAGTTCTTTGCCATGACCGGAGGGCTGCGATCGCGAGGCGCGGCGATGGAAAGGGCTGGGCTGGAGGCGCTGATGAGGGCGTTTCCGGATGGGTGAGTACCCTCCCCTCGAGGGGGAGGGTCGGCACGCCGTGCCGGGGTGGGGTGACCTAGCCCTGAAGATGTCACCCCCCATCGCTTCGCGATGACCTCCCCCCTCAAGGGAAAGGTGGGAGCATGCCACCCTGGCTCGCGCCCTCTCTCCGCCGGCGGAGAGAGGGCCAGGGATGAGGGGCAATTGGAGACCAATCATGGAAGACGATGAGAACACATTTGCCGGCGCGCTCTCCAATGCCGAGGCGCTGGCCGGCGTGATGGCCGAGCTGGAAAGCCGGTCGCAGCGTTTCGGCGCCGCATTGACGGGCGCGTTGAAGTCCGCTGCCGGAGGCGGCAAGGGGCTGGAGGACGTGCTGCGGGGGCTTGGCAATCGACTGGCCGATATCACGCTTGCCGCCGGACTGAAACCGCTGGAGAGCATGTTGGGCAATGCGGTGGGTGGTCTGGTCGGCGCTGTGACGCCGTTTGCCGATGGCGGGGTGGTGCGCGCGCCAAGCTTCTTCCCGATGGGCGGCAATATGGGCTTGATGGGCGAGGCTGGCGCCGAGGCGATCCTGCCGCTCCGGCGCGGGCCGGATGGCGCGCTCGGCGTGGCCGCGGCCGCAGGCGGGGCGGAGCCGCAGATCGTCTTCAATGTTACCGCGACCGATGCCGCAAGTTTCCGCAAAAGCGAAGGACAGATTTCCGCCATGCTGGCGCGCAGCGTCGCACGCGGACGAAGAGGACTTTGAAACAGGATGAGCGGTTTTCATGATGTACGGTTCCCGCTGCGGCTGGCGCTCGGCGCGACGGGCGGGCCGGTGCGGCGCACCGATATCGTCAATCTTTCCAATGGCCGCGAGAGCCGCAACCAGCGTTGGCGGGATTCCCGGCGAAGCTATGATGCCGGATCGGGCGTAAAATCGCTGGCCGACCTTTATGCCGTGCTGGAATTCTTCGAGGCGCGCGGCGGACAGCTTTACGGATTCCGCTTCCGCGATCCGGTCGACTGGAAGTCCTGCGGGCCGGGCGAGGCGGTGTCGGCGAGCGATCAGGTGATCGGCACCGGGGATGGTGCAGCAGCCGAGTTTCAGCTCGTAAAGACCTATGCCGACAGCGGCGGGAGCTGGATACGGCGGATCGCCAAACCGGTGGCGGGGACGGTGGTCGTCTCGGTGGACGATATCGAGAAGCCGGCGGGTTCGTTCGAAGTCGATCCGGCGACCGGAATCGTGACTTTTGTGGCCGAGCATATCCCGATGGCCGGCGCGGTGGTGCGGGCAGGTTTCGAATTCGACGTGCCGGTGCGCTTCGATACCGACCGGATCGACGTCAATCTCGCGCACTTCGACGCGGGGCGCATCCAGACCATTCCACTGACGGAGATATTGGCATGAGAACGGCACCGGCGGCGCTTGCCGCACATCTGGCCGGCGAGGCCACCACCACCTGCCATTGCTGGCGGGTGACCCGGCGCGACGGCGTGGTGCTCGGTTTCACCGACCACGATCGCGATCTCGCCCTCGGCGGCACGGCCTTCCTGGCTGCGAGCGGCTTTTCAGCGAGTGAAGCGGAAGCGGCCGCCGGACTTTCCATCAGCGCCGACGAGGTGTCCGGCGGTTTTTCAAGCGCGGCGATCCGCGAGGAAGACCTGGCGGCCGGGCGTTACGACGGCGCGCGCGTCGAACAGTTTCTGGTGAACTGGGCGGCACCCGATCAGCATATGCTGCTGAACGTTCGCGAGATCGGCGAGGTCTCACGCGCCGGCGGTGAGTTCCGGGCGGAGCTGCGCAGCCTGGCGCATCGGTTGAGCCAGCCGCAGGGGCGTGTCTACAGCCGCCGCTGCGATGCCGTGCTGGGTGATGCCCGCTGCGGTCTGGACCTTTCGTCCTGGCGCGGCGAAGGAGCGGTTATCGAGGTGAAGGATGCAAGCCGGATCGTCGTTTCCGGGCTCGGCGGTTTCGAGAGCGGGTTCTTCCGGCAGGGCGCGTTGACGTTCTCCAGCGACGGGGCGGCCGATGTCGAAACGCACGAGCGGAGAGCGGATGGCACGGCGGAGCTGACCTTCTGGCTGCCGTTGGAGGAGCCGATTGCAGCGGGCGAGACGTTCACGGTGACGGCTGGCTGCGACAAGTCGTTTGCGACCTGCAGGGCGCGCTTTGCCAACCACCTGAATTTCCGGGGCTTCCCGCATATGCCGGGCGCCGACTTCGCCTATTCCTATGCCGATGGGGAGCGGGTCCATGACGGCGGCCCGATTTTCGAATGAGCGGGATAGGCGGCAAGGTCGTTGTGTTGGCGGAGAGCTGGATCGGCACGCCCTATCGTCATCAGGGCGCGGCCAAAGGGATCGGCTGCGATTGTATCGGGCTGATCCGCGGCATCTGGCGCGAGCTCTACGGTGGGGAGCCGGAGGCGGTGCCGGCCTATGCGCCAGACTGGGCAGAGCGGAGCGGCGAGGATCGTCTGGTGGACGCGGCGCGGCGGCTGTTCGGGGAGCCAGTGCCGATGGGTGAGGCACAGCCGGGTGACCTGCTGCTGTTCCGCTGGCGGCCGGATTGCGCCGCCAAGCATGCCGGCATCCTCGCCGAGCCGGAGCACTTCATTCATGCCTATGAGCAGACGGCGGTGACGCGCTCGGCGCTGGTGCCTTCGTGGAGGCGACGGATTGCAGCCGTGCATCGGTTTCCGGCGATAGGGCGCGATTGAAAAACATGCCGTTTGGCGTATATTGATGGAGTGGTGAGCGAGGCGGCAACCCCGCCCACCGTGGACTTATCTTTTGAATACGACCCGGACGGTCAGTGACCAGCTCGTCCGGGTCATTCTCAATATAAGCGCAATGCCAATCGGCCTAAGCCTCATAACATCACCTCCATCATTGAGGGCAGGGCTCCTGCCTGAGTCAGTGTAGCCTATCTCCACTGATGCGCCGGCTGGCGCGGCGCCTGCTGCTTCTGCTCTCGAATTTCCACACGCTATCACAATCTAAGCGCGCATCCAGTGGTATCCGCAGGATGGCCGCGAGGTATTTTCATGGCCACCATTCTCTTTCAGGCAGCGGGTGCGGCGCTCGGCGGTGTGTTCGGTCCTGTCGGCGCGATCCTCGGGCGCGCGGCGGGGGCGCTGGCCGGCGGCCTGGTCGATCGCGCTCTGATCAATGGCAGCACGACGGTCTCAGGCGCCCGGTTGGCCACTGCGCGCATTCCGGGTGCGGACGAGGGGTCGGCGATCAACCGCGTCTACGGCACGGCGAGGATCGGCGGCACGCTGATCTGGGCGACGCGGTTCGAGGAGGAGGTGACGCGTGAACGTTCCGGCGGCAAGGCGACGGGGCAGCGGGTCGAGACGTTCCGGTATTTCGCCAACCTGGCGGTCGGGCTGTGTGAAGGGCCGATTGCGGGCGTGCGGCGCGTCTGGGCCGACGGGCGCGAACTCAGCCTGACAGCGATCGAGATGCGGGTCTATCGCGGCGACAAGGGGCAGTTGCCCGATCCGCTGGTCGAAGCGAAGCAAGGCGAAGATAATGCGCCGGCCTATCGCGGCCTTGCTTACGTGGTGTTCGAGCGATTGCCGCTCGACAGTTTCGGAAACCGCATTCCGCTCATGCAGTTCGAGGTGTTGCGGCTGGTGGGCGCGTTGGAGCGGCAGATCCGTGCCGTCACGATCATCCCTGGCGCGACTGAACATGGTTATTCGACGGTGCCGGTGACCGAAAAGACCGGCGAGGGCAGCGCGCGCATCCTGAACCGCAATGTGCTGACGGCGGCGACGGACTGGCAGGCTTCGCTGGACGAGTTGCAGGCGCTCTGCCCGAACCTTCAGCGTGTGGCGCTGGTGGTCTCCTGGTTCGGGACCGATCTCAGGGCCGGGCATTGCCGGATCGTGCCGGGCGTGGAAGTCGCGGCAAGGAGGGAGGAGAGTACCGAGTGGTCCGTGGCCGGGATGTCGCGTTCGGCAGCGCATCTGGTGAGCCGGGATGGCGGACCGGCCTTCGGCGGCACGCCGAGCGATGCGAGCGTGGGGCAGGCGATCGCCGACCTCAAGGCGCGGGGGCTGAAGGTCTATCTCTATCCGTTCGTGATGATGGATATCCCGCCCGGAAACAGCCTGCCGGACCCTTATGGCAATGCGGAGCAAGCGGCCTTTCCCTGGCGCGGTCGGATCACCTGCTTTCCGGCGCAGGGGCAGCCGGGAACTGCAGACAGGACGGCGGCGGCGCGAGCGCAGGTCGAGGCGTTCTCGAACGGTGCCGATGGATATCGGCGGATGATCCTGCATTACGCCGGTCTGGCGGAGGCTGCGGGTGGCGTGGACGGGTTCATTATCGGCTCGGAATTGCGCGGGCTGACGCAGCTCCGCGACGAGACGGATGCCTTTCCCTTCGTGCAGGAACTGGTCGGGCTGGCGACGGACGTAAGGGCGATCGTCGGCACGGCAACGAAGCTCACCTACGGCGCGGACTGGAGCGAATATTCCGGCTTTCACCCGCAGGATGGTTCGGGCGAGGTGTTCTTCCATCTGGACCCTCTCTGGGCTTCGCCGGATATCGATGCCGTCGGCATCGACAATTACATGCCGCTGGCCGACTGGAGGGACGAGGACCTTTTTGCGGACAATCCGGATGGATTCCGGCTGGCGGACGATGCCGAGGCGATGGCGGGGCAGATCTCCGCCGGAGAAGGCTTCGACTGGTATTATGCGAGCGATACGGACCGCGAGAACCGGGTGCGCTCGCCGATCACCGATGGGCTCGCCGGAAAACCATGGGTATTCCGTACCAAGGATCTCTCCGGCTGGTGGTCGAACCGACATTACGACCGGATGGATGGTATCGAGAAAGCGACGCCGACAGCCTGGACGCCCGGCATGAAGCCAATCTGGTTCACCGAACTCGGCTGCCCGGCCGTGGACAAAGGCGCCAACCAGCCGAACGTCTTCATCGATCCGAAATCGGCGGAAAGCGCGGCACCTTATTTCTCCAGCCTCGCCCGTTCCGACAGCATGCAGCGACGGTTTCTCGAAGCACATCATGGCCGGTGGCAGGGCGAAGACGCATCGACCGGCATTGTCGATGCAGACCACATATTCGTCTGGACCTGGGATGCGAGGCCCATGCCAGCCTTCCCCGACGACCTGTCGATCTGGAGCGACGGCGGCAACTGGCGCGCCGGCCACTGGCTGAACGGGCGCCTGGGAGGCACGACGCTGGCGGATGCGATCGCAGCGATCCTGACCGAGCACGGGTTCATGGATTTCGACGTCTCCGAAGTGAGCGGCGACCTGACAGGTTACGTGCAGGGCGAGGTGACCTCGGCGCGCGCACTCCTTGAGCCGTTGCTCGACGTCTTTCAGGTGGATGTCACCGAGGATGCCGGAAAACTGCGCTTTCGGTCGCGGCTGAGTGCGAGCCTGGCGCCAGCGAGCGTTTCGGTCGTCGCCGATATCGAGGGCGAGCCGCTCTGGTCCGAGAACCGCAGTCACGACAGCGATTTCGCAGCGGAAGCGGTGCTGACATCATACAATCCGCGGCTCGATTATGAGCAGGCCAGTGTGCGCTCCCACCGGACGCGGGCCGCAAGCCAGCGGACCCTGAGCTACGATCTGCCGGCGGTGCTTGCGCAGGAGACGGCACTCGGCGCGGTCGAGACGCTGCTGCGCACGCAGCGGATCGGGCGGAGAACGGTTACCTTTTCACTCTCACCTGCCGATATCGGGGTCGAGCCGGGGGATGCGGTGCGGTTGGCGCTGCCGGATATCGCCGGTCCGGACGGGACCTTCATCGTCGAGCGGATCGAGGAGGGGGCCGCACGGCGGATCGAGGCACGCCATCACGCGCCGCTTGCACCGGCGAATTACGCCGGCGAGCCGGAACGCAGGAATGGGGGCGGCATCGTTTCCGATGCCTTTGCGCCGGTCCTGCACTTCCTCGACCTGCCCCGTTTTTCGTCGGGCGAAGCGCCAGGCTTCGCGCGCATTGCCGGTCACTGCCGGCCGTGGCGACGCATGGCGCTGTCGTCGTCAACCGGAAGCCAGGGCTACCGGACGCGGACGGTGCTCGACCGACCCGCTAGAGTGGGCGTTCTGGCTGCGCCGCTCAGTCCCGGCATGACCGGGCGCTTCGATAGGGGCGGTATGGCGGAACTCGACCTCTTCTTCGGCGGATTGTCCTCTGCGGATGAGCGGGCGGTGCTGAACGGCGAGAACCGGATCGCAGTAAAGGCGGCGAACGGCGTCTGGGAAGTGATCGGTTATGCGGATGCGGAGGAGATCAGTCCGAACCGCTGGCGCCTCGGGCGCTTGCTGCGCGGTCTCGGCGGCACGGAAGATGCGATGCTGGCCGGCGCGGGTCAGGGCGCTGCCGTCGTGGTTCTCGACGAGGCGGTGGTGTCGCTGGGGCTCACGGCGGAAGAGCGTGGTCTCAGCATGAACTGGCTGGCGGAAAGCCTTGGCCAGGCTGGCGGCCGCTCAGGCCCGCATGTCTTTGCAGGCGGCATCCGCGCGGAGACGCCATTGTCGCCCGTGCATGTCCGCGGGGAGCGACAGGCAGCGGGCGACGTCCGGGTGACCTGGGTGAGACGCGGCAGGGTGGAAGCGGACGACTGGGAGGGAGCGGATATCCCGCTGGACGAACCGACGGAGCGCTACCGCATCGAGGTTCTGGACGGAGCAATCGTCCGGCGCGTGATCGAGGTGACGGAACCGGCCTTCACCTATCCGGCGGCCGATGAGACTGCCGACTTCGGCGCGGCGCAGACGAGCCTTTCATTGCGCATACGGCAGATGGGCCGCGCCGTGCCGCTCGGTGTGCCGGTTGGAACGACCATTTTACTTTAGCTCAAGAAACGGAGATGAAACATGGACGGGATGAAGGCCTGGTATCAGTCGAAAACGGTCTGGGGCGCACTGATTGCAGTCGGTGCATCACTTTTGCAGGTGGCGGGAATCGAGCTCGGCGCCGACATGCAGGCCGATCTTGCGGACATCGCGGTGACATTGGCGGGGGCGGCCGGCGGGCTTCTTGCAATCTATGGGCGGATTTCTGCCGATACCGGAATCAGGGGAAAATAGCCTCCTGAAAGAAAGCATTACGGACCATTCATTTGCCATTCAGCCGCCTTTGGTTACATACTCCGTCATATGCTTCGGGCATGTATCCTGTTGTCTTGTGAGTGGAAACTGTAACCATGGCGCGACTGCCGATCATCGCGATACTGGCTGCCGGCATTGCCGGTTTTTCCGGCCTGCAGCCGGAAAAGGCCTCCGCGCGTGATTATCTCATGCTCGTTGCGGGCGATTGCGGCTCGGCGGCATCTCGCGTTGTGCGGGAAACCGGCGGCCAGCTTCTTTCTGCTCAGCCGTCCTCCGACGGCCAGACCTGTGTCGTCACGGTGCTCGTCCAGGGCAACGGCAGCGAGAGGCCGCGTAAGGTCACCGTAAGGGTTCCGATGTAAGCTCTCGGCCAATCTGCCGGCATATCATTCGAGGGACGGTGCATGCGCATTCTGGTGGTCGAAGACGACGTCAATCTCAACCGGCAGCTTTCCGATGCCTTGAAAGAGGCCGGTTATGTGGTCGACCAGGCTTTCGATGGCGAGGAAGGCCATTACCTCGGCGACAACGAGCCCTATGACGCGGTGATCCTCGATATCGGCCTGCCGGCCATGGATGGCATCACCGTCATCGAGAAATGGCGCGCCGGCGGCAAGGGCATGCCGGTGCTGATGCTGACCGCGCGCGACCGCTGGAGCGACAAGGTGGCGGGAATAGATGCCGGTGCCGACGATTATGTCGCAAAACCTTTCCACGTGGAGGAAGTGCTGGCGCGGGTGCGTGCGCTGATCCGCCGTGCCGCCGGGCACTCCTCTTCGGAGATCGTCTGCGGGCCGGTCAGGCTCGACACCAAGGCATCGAAGGCGAGCGTCGACGGCGTGACGCTCAAGCTTACCTCGCACGAATTCCGGCTGCTCTCCTACCTGATGCACCATATGGGCCAGGTCGTTTCCCGCACCGAGCTTGTGGAGCATATGTATGACCAGGATTTCGACCGCGATTCCAATACGATCGAGGTTTTCGTGGGCCGGCTTCGCAAGAAGCTCGGCGTCGATCTCATCGAGACTGTCCGCGGCCTCGGCTACAGGATGCAAGCGCCAACTGATGCGCGTTAGGTTTCACACCATCGGACCGAGATCGCTGACAGCCCGCGTGCTGCTTCTCGCAACCGCCTGGTCGGCGCTGGCCCTGGTGGTGATCTCGATCGTGATTTCGCAGCTCTACCGGCAATCGGCGGAGCGCGCCTTCACCGACCTTCTGCGCGCTCAACTCTACAACGTCATCAATTCGATCACGATCGGCAGCGACAACCAGCTCTCCGGAAGCCCGCAACTCGGCGATCTGCGCTTTTCCCAGCCGGAGACGGGCTGGTACTGGATCATCGAACCGCTCGGCACCTTTGCGGCAAGGCCGCTATCCTCCTCCTCTCTCGGCACTTCGAACATCAGCGTGCCCTCGATCCTGGCGGTACCCTTCAACAACCGCTACGAGCGCTTCTATCCTGCAACTGACGCCTTCGGGAACCATGTTCTCGTTGCGGAAACCGAGGTTGTCCTTGACGGCGAGGGGCGGGCTGCCCGCTTCCGCGTGTCGGGCAATCTGGCGGTCGTCGAGGAGGATATCCAGGCCTTTACCCGCAGCCTCTATATCGCGCTCGCCGTCTTCGGCCTGGGCAGTCTCGTCGTGAACGGCCTCGCCATCCTCTATGGCTTGCTGCCGCTCGACGGGGCCCGCCGGACGCTCGAAAGGGTGCGGCGCGGGGAGGCGGAGCGGCTGGAGGGCGAGTTCCCGCGCGAGATCATGCCGCTTGCCAATGACATCAATGCGCTGATCGAAAGCAACCGCCGCCTTGTCGAGCGGGCGCGCATGCAGGTTGGCAACCTCGCCCATTCGCTGAAAACGCCGATCGCCGTGCTGCTCAACGAAGCGCGCTTGCTTGACAAGCCGCAGTCCGAACTCGTGCGTTCGCAGGCCGAAGCCATGCAGGCACAGGTGCAATCCTATCTCAGCCGCGCGCGCATCGCCGCCCAGCGCGAATCCCTGCTCGCCCGCACGGATATCGAGCCGGCGCTGGAGCGTCTGGTCCGAGTCATGCGCCGGCTCAATCCGGACAAGGAATTCCATCTTTCCGTCTCACCGCCAGGCGCAGCACTTGCCATGGAGCAGCAGGATGTGGAGGAGACGATCGGCAATCTGCTCGAAAACGCCGCGCGCTTCTGCGAGACGGGTGTCTGGATCACCGCAACGCCGGCCTCCGGGCCGCAACAGGACGGGGATGCGCTGCGGCGCACCTGGGTCGAGATGACGGTGGAGGATGACGGGCCAGGGCTCGAACCCGACCAGATCCGCGAAGCGATGAAGCGCGGTACGCGGCTCGATGAGAGCAAGCCGGGTGCAGGTCTGGGTCTGTCGATCGTGCGCGAGATCACCAGTGAATATCAGGGTATGTTCGAGCTGACGCGCGGACCGCGCGGGGGATTGATGGCCCGGCTTCTCCTGCCGGGCGTGACGAAGAGTGTGGCGTGAACCCGACGAAGGCTGCGAGGCGAGCCATGACAACACCGGAGCAGATGTGGCGGAAGGGCAACATGGGATTGATCCGTTCCTCCGGTTATGGACGGATGGATCGCCTGCTATATCTTTTCCGGAAACAGCGTCATTGCTGCAGCCTGCTGATATGCGAGGATTGAGCCATTATCGGATCCATGTGTTTTTCGAGTAGCGCCATAATGATGCCATGCCGAGACGGAAGCAATTTCGGCAGAGATGACCGAGCAAAGACAACTCGCGACCCGGTTTTTGACAAGATGCGATCCCCGAAACTCCGAAATGCCGTTTCATTGTTTCTTGTAGCGGGCATGCTTGCCGGCTGCGGTACAGCGTCACGTAGCGGGATGGGTGGACCGCGTGGCCTTCTTTCGCCGAAGCCTTCCGCGTCCGCCTCCTATATTTCCGCGTTGCAGGGCGGTATCGTCGGCCGCACGGGTGTGACGCTTTCGGCGAGCGACCGTTCACGCGCCCTGGAGGCGGAATACCGGGCTTTGGAAGGAGCCGCCGTCGGCCAGACCGTACCCTGGAAGGGAGATGACGCAAACGGCCAGGTGGTCGCCAATGCTCCTTATCAGGTCGGAACGCAGAATTGCCGTCAATATCGTCATACTGTAACCGCCGACGGACGCGACGTGACGGCACGCGGTGCGGCATGCCGCAATTCCGACGGGACGTGGACGCCGTTAACGTGAAGTTTGATACGTCTGCGACGCTTTGACTTATGTCATGGCCGGATACGGCTTCAGACACCATATGAATGCCGCGACTTGCGGCGAAACGCCTCAAATTCGCGTCAACGCCGGCGCCGCAGTTGGAAAGCTAGCGCCGTTGCAGTAATGGGCCATTATGGTTTTGTGGATTATCCTCGCGCTTCTGACGGCAGCCGTTGCGGCAGTGCTGATCGCGCCCTTCGCCCGCGGCGGCAAGGTGGCGCCTGCCGATCGTACCGGTGAGGTCGAGGTTTATCGCGATCAGCTGAACGAGCTGGAGCGGGATCGCGCCCAGGGTCTCATCGAGCCCCAGGAGGCCGAATATGCCCGCGCCGAAATAGGCCGCCGGCTGCTTGCCGCGGCGGGGGCGAATGCGGATAGGCAGGAAGGCGCGGCAAAGGCGGGGAAATATGCCCTCGTGACCTCCATGGTAACGCTCGTGCTGCCGGTCGTCGGTCTCTGTCTTTACTTGACGCTTGGCAGCCCCGGGCTTCCGGACCAGCCGCTCGAAGCGCGCCTCGCCAATCCCGGCAACAATGTCGCCCTGCTCGTAGCCAAGGCGGAACGCCATCTCGCCCAGAACCCGAACGACGGGGCGGGCTGGGATCTGCTCGCGCCGATCTACTTCCGCTCCATGCGGCTGGGTGACGCCGAAATGGCTTATCGCAATGCGATCCGCCTGCTTGGCCCCAGCGCAACCCGGTTGGCCGGTCTCGGCGAGACGCTGGTGGCTTCCAACGACGGCATCGTCACGGAGGATGCACGTTCTGCGTTCGAAGAGGCGGTGAGGCTCGAACCGGATAATCCGCGGTCGCGCTTCTATGTCGGCCTCGGGCTCGAACAGGCGGGGCGGGCGGCAGAGGCGCGGAGCGTGTTCGAGGCGATCGCCAAGGATTCGCCGGCCGGCGCGCCATGGCTCGAGCTCGTGAACCAGCATATTGCCAAGAATGGCGGCACGGTCGCGCCCGATCAGAGTACGGCGCAGGCGCCCGGCAATCCGACGCAGGAAGACATGGCCGCAGCCGGGACCATGTCTCAGGATGACCGGCAGGCGATGATCCGCGGCATGGTGGACAGCCTTGCGGCGCGGCTGAAAGAGGATCCGAACAATCTCGAAGGCTGGCTGAGACTGGTACGCTCCTATACCGTGCTTGGCGACAAGGAGAAAGCCCAGGAAGCGCTGAAGAGCGGGCTTAAACAGTTTCCATCCTCCGGCGAACTGGTGGCGCTGGCGAACGAGATGGGGCTCGCCGTGGAAGGAACGACCCAATGACGCGCAAACAGAAACGGCTTGCGGTGATCGCAGGCGGCATGAGCTTCATCATCGTCGCCGTGCTGCTCGTCATGTTCGCCTTCAGCCAGTCGGTCGCCTATTTCTTCATGCCCGCCGACCTCGCCAAGACGGAGGTCAAGCCGGGCACGCGTATTCGGCTCGGCGGGCTGGTGGCGGAAGGTTCCGTAAAGCGCGGCCAGGGTTCGACGGTGAGTTTCACCGTGACGGACGGCACGGGCGACGTGCCCGTCACCTATACGGGCATCCTGCCGGACCTCTTCCGCGAAGGGCAGGGCGTGGTGACCGAGGGAACCTTCGACGCGGTGACGCATAGTTTCGTTGCCGACAGCGTGCTTGCCAAGCATGACGAGAACTACATGCCGAAGGAAGTCGCTGACCGGCTGAAAGCCGATGGCGTATGGAACGAGGGCCAAGGTAAAGAGGGCAAGGAGGCGGCGACCCGATGATCATCGAGATCGGCCACTACGCGCTTGTGCTCGCGCTTGCCACTGCCCTGATTGTTTCGGTCCTGCCGGCGATTGGAGCCCGGCGTGGCGACACGGCGATGATGGCGCTCGGCACAACCGGGACGCTGACGGTCTTCGCGCTCGTCGCCCTGTCGTTCATTGCGCTGACCTGGGCCTATGTGGTCTCGGATTTTTCGGTGAAGAACGTCTGGGAGAATTCCCATTCGCTGATGCCGCTGATCTACAAATATTCCGGTGTCTGGGGCAATCACGAAGGCTCGATGATGCTCTGGCTGCTGATCCTGACTTTTTTCAGCGCGCTGGTGGCGGTCTTCGGGCGGAACCTTCCGGACAGTCTGAAAGCCAATGTGCTCGCCGTGCAGGCCTGGATCGCCGGCGCTTTTCTGCTCTTCATCCTGCTGACCTCGAACCCGTTCCTGCGCCTCGATCCCGCCCCTGCCGAGGGGCAGGACCTCAATCCGGTGCTGCAGGATTTCGGGCTCGCGGTGCATCCGCCGCTTCTCTATCTCGGTTATGTCGGCTTTTCCGTCTGTTTCTCCTTCGCTGTTGCGGCCCTGATGGAAGGACGCATCGATGCCGCCTGGGCGCGCTGGGTCAGGCCCTGGACGCTCGCCGCCTGGACCTTCCTGACGGCCGGCATCGCCATGGGTTCGTACTGGGCCTATTATGAGCTCGGCTGGGGCGGCTGGTGGTTCTGGGACCCGGTCGAGAACGCCTCGTTCATGCCCTGGCTCGCCGGCACGGCGTTGCTCCACTCCGCGCTTGTCATGGAAAAGCGCGAGGCGCTGAAGATCTGGACCGTGCTTCTGGCGATCATGACATTCTCGCTGTCGCTGCTCGGCACCTTCCTCGTCCGCTCCGGCGTTTTGACCTCCGTGCATGCGTTCGCGACCGATCCGACGCGCGGCATCTTCATCCTTTGCATCCTGGCGATCTTCATCGGCGGCGCTTTCACGCTGTTTGCCTGGCGGGCGCCGATGCTGAAAGCGGGCGGGATTTTCGCGCCGATCTCGCGCGAGGGCGCTCTGGTGCTGAACAACCTGATCCTGACGGTCGCGACCGCAACCGTGCTGACCGGCACGCTCTATCCGCTGGTGCTCGAAACGCTGACCGGCGAAAAAATCTCGGTTGGCGCGCCCTTCTTCAACATGACCTTCGGGCTTTTGATGCTGCCGCTTCTGGTCGTGGTGCCCTTCGGGCCGATGCTCGCCTGGAAGCGGGGCGACCTGCTCGGCGC
Source organism: Neorhizobium phenanthreniclasticum (assembly GCF_040066075.1). NCBI lineage: Bacteria > Pseudomonadati > Pseudomonadota > Alphaproteobacteria > Hyphomicrobiales > Rhizobiaceae > Neorhizobium > Neorhizobium phenanthreniclasticum. The sequence goes on along the minus strand of NZ_JBEAAL010000019.1, from coordinate 33,412 downwards.
GCTGCAGAGGCTCTGGATCTTTGCCGCGCTGGCGTTGTTCGCAGGCCTTGCCTTCTATTACGTTCACAACGGCGGTCCGGTGATGGCGATCTTCGGGCTCGCGCTTGGCTTCTGGGGCATGTTCGGCGCGCTCGCCGATCTCTGGTATAGAGGCAATTTTTCGAAGGTCGGGTTGTCGGTCGGTCTACGGCGGCTTGCTGGCCTGCCGCGTTCCGTCTTCGGCACGGCGATCGCCCATTTCGGCCTCGGCGTGACGGTTCTGGGGATTTTCGCCGCGACGACCTTCGGCACCGAAACGGTGGTCGAGATGAAACCCGGCGCTTCTGTCGATGCCGGCGGTTATTCGCTGACCTTCGACGGCATGCGAGACGCGGTCGGCCCGAACTTCACGGAGCAACGCGGGCATTTCACGGTCAGCCGCGGTGGCGTCCAGGTTGCGGATACCTGGTCGTCGAAGCGGCTTTATACGGCCCGGCGCATGCCGACGACCGAGGCGGGCATCCTGACTTTCGGGCTCAGCCAACTCTATGTCTCGCTCGGTGATCCGATGGAAGGCGGCGGCATCGTCGTGCGCATCTGGTGGAAGCCGTTCATCCTGTGCATCTGGGGCGGCGCGCTGATCATGATGTTCGGCGGCTTCGTGTCGCTGTCGGACCGCAGGCTTCGGGTCGGGGCTCCAAGGCGGAAGGCGAAGCCGGTGAAACCGGCACTGGAGGCAGCGGAGTGATGCGCAGGCTTTTCATCGCGCTTTTCCTGTTTCTGAATGCGCTGCCAGCCTTTGCCGTCAATCCGGACGAGGTTCTCTCCAATCCCGTTCTCGAACAGCGGGCGAGGAACCTCTCGGCGCAACTGCGCTGCATGGTCTGCCAGAACCAGTCGATCGACGATTCGAATGCTGAGCTTGCCCGCGACCTGCGCGTGCTGGTGCGCGAGCGTTTGAGCAACGGCGATACGGACAGCCAAGTGATCGACTACGTCGTATCGCGCTACGGCGAGTTCGTGCTTTTGAAGCCGCGCTTCAGCACCAAGACAATGATCCTCTGGGCAACGCCGATCCTGCTGCTTCTCATTGGCGCCACTGCGATTTTCGTTTTCGTCCGCACGCGTCCCAGCCAGCGGACGGTTGCGGCGCTGACGCCGGAGGAGCAGTCGAAACTCGAAGAGTTCCTGAAAAAATAGCCGCCTGACACAGCCAAGGGCGAACATTACCAATATTTCATTCGTCCGCCACGTGCAGTTAACGTGTTGCCGCCTATATCTTCGTCATCCACCGCCTGGCCAGACCTCCGGCCAACATCACGACTGAAGAAAAGAAGGTAACTCTAAAGATGCGCAATATCGGACGTCCCTCCCTGAAGACCGTTTTGAAGGCCTCCACCGTGGCTGGTCTTGCAGCGGTCATGCTGTCGAGCGGCATCCCGGCTCAGGTCGTGCAGTCCTTCGCGGCTCCGGTCAGCGTCACCGCGCCGCAGGCACCGAGCTTTGCGGACGTCGTCTCCGCCGTTTCGCCCGCCGTCGTTTCCGTCCGTGTCCAGTCCGACACGCAGGTCGCTTCCGACGACAGCAGCAATTTCTCCTTCAATTTCGGCGGCCGCGGTTTCGACCAGCTTCCGGACGATCATCCGCTGAAACGCTTCTTCCGCGAATTCGGCGGCCAGATGCCGGGCGGCCCCGGCGACCGCGACCAGGACCGCGCCGAACGGGGCGGCCCGCGCGGCCCGGACAGCAACCGCCCGCACCGTCTTCGCCCGACCGCCCAGGGGTCCGGCTTCTTCATTTCCGAAGACGGGTATCTCGTGACCAACAACCACGTCGTCTCCGACGGTTCGGCCTACACGGTCGTCATGAACGACGGTACCGAGCTTGAAGCCAAGCTCGTCGGCAAGGACAGCCGCACCGACCTCGCGGTCTTGAAGGTCGACGCCTCCAGCCGCAAGTTCACCTATGTCAGCTTCGCGGACGATTCGAAGGTGCGCGTCGGTGACTGGGTCGTCGCCGTCGGCAACCCGTTCGGCCTTGGCGGCACGGTAACGGCCGGCATCGTCTCGGCCCGCGGTCGTGACATCGGCTCCGGTCCCTATGACGACTACATCCAGGTCGACGCGGCCGTGAACCGTGGCAATTCGGGTGGCCCGACTTTCAACCTTTCGGGCGAAGTGGTCGGTATCAACACGGCGATCTTCTCGCCTTCCGGCGGCAATGTCGGCATCGCGTTTGCAATCCCCGCCTCGGTGGCCAAGGACGTCGTCGACGACCTGATCAAGGACGGCAAGGTGGAGCGTGGCTGGCTCGGCGTCCAGATCCAGCCGGTCAATCAGGACATTGCCGAATCGCTTGGCCTCAAGGAAGCCTCCGGCGCCCTCGTCGTCGCCCCGCAGGAAGGTTCGCCGGGCCAGAAGGCCGGCATCAAGGAAGGCGACGTCATCACCGCCGTCAACGGCCAGCCGATCAAGGATGCCCGTGACCTCGCCAAACGCGTCGCGGCCTTCGGTCCGAACACCAAGGTCGATGTCGAACTGTGGCGTGACGGCAAGGCCCAGACGATCCCGGTCACGCTCGGCAACCTCGCAAGCGACGAAGCTGCCGCCGCCGAACCGAAGCAGCCCGACGCTCCGGCCCCGTCCAGCGAGAAGGCGCTTGCCGATCTCGGCATCACCGTTGCCCCGGCCGAGGACGGTTCCGGCCTCTCGGTGACGGAGGTGGATCCTGACTCCGAGGCTGCCGCCCGCGGCCTGAAGAGCGGCGAAAAGATCGTCTCGGTCAACAATCGCAAGGTGGAGAGTGCCGCCGATATCGGCAAGGTGATCGAGGAGGCCCGCAAGGACGGCCGCACCCGTGCGCTGTTCCAGGTCGAAGGCAGCGGCAACAGCCGCTTCATCGCCCTGCCGATCGATCAGGGCTGATCCCTTTTTGGTCGTATTGAAGCGGGGCGCCGCCGGCAACGGCCGGCGCCCTTTTCCTTTGGAAGGGAAAAGAGATGGAGACGAGCGTCCGTTATTCTGCCGAAACTGCCGAATCCAATGGTGCAAAAACGGGCGGTGACGCTATTGTTCCGCACATGAAGATTCTGGTGATCGAAGACGACCTGGAGGCGGCTGCCTACATGACCAAGGCCTTTCGCGAGGCCGGGATCGTGGTTGACCATGCAAGCGACGGCGAAAGCGGCCTCTTCATGGGCACGGAAAATTCCTACGACGTGCTGGTGATTGACCGCATGCTGCCGCGCCGCGACGGTCTGTCGGTCATCAGCGAGCTTCGCAAGCGTGGCATCAACACCCCCGTGCTGATCCTCTCCGCCCTCGGCCAGGTGGATGACCGCGTGACGGGATTGCGCGCCGGCGGCGACGACTACCTGCCGAAGCCCTATGCCTTTTCCGAACTGCTTGCCCGGGTGGAAGTGCTGGGACGTCGGAAAGGCACGCCCGAACAGGACATGGTCTACCGCGTTGGCGACCTGGAACTCGACCGCCTTTCCCACGAAGTGAAGCGCGCCGGCAAGGAAGTGCTTTTGCAGCCGCGCGAATTCCGCCTGCTCGAATATCTGATGAAGAATGCCGGCCAGGTCGTCACCCGCACCATGCTGCTCGAAAACGTCTGGGACTATCATTTCGACCCACAGACCAACGTCATCGACGTGCATGTCTCGCGGCTTCGCTCGAAGATCGAGAAGGACTTTGACAAGCCGCTTCTGAAGACGATCCGCGGCGCCGGCTACATGATCAAGGACGAGGCCTAATTGCTCGCACGTGCCCGCCTGATGTTTCGCTCGACAGCCGTGCGGCTGTCGGCGCTCTATATTCTGCTCTTCGCACTATGCGCCGCTTTTCTCGTCTTTTACGTGACGGCGATGTCCGAACGGCTGCTCGCGCAGCAGACGCGTCAGACATTACAGGAGGAGGTGCAGGATATCGAGCGCGCCTATGAGCGCGGTGGCATCAATCTTCTGCTGCGGATGATGGAGCGCCGCGCACGCCAGCCGGGTGCCAATCTTTATGTGATCGCCGGTCCGAACGGCGAGATGCTGGCGGGCAATGTCGCCTCCGTGCAGCCGGGCGTGCTTGACGAGCAGGGTTGGACTAAATTTCCTTTCAGCTACGAACCTTATTCGGAGGCCGCCGGTTCGCGGAGGCACTTGGCCGTGGCCAATGTGCTGCTCCTCGACAATGGCCTCCGGGTCATGGTGGGCCGCGATCTGGGGGATCCGAACCGGTTCCGCGGTCTCGTGCGGCGGGCCTTGATGGTGGCGTTGGCGATCATGGGCTTCGGCGCGCTGGTGATCTGGTTCGGTATCGGCCGCAACGCGCTGAAGCGCATTGACCGCATGTCGGCGGCAAGCCAGAAGATCATGGCCGGCGACCTTTCCCAGCGCCTGCCGGTCGGAAAATCCGGCGACGAATTCGACAGGCTGTCGGATTCGCTGAACGCCATGCTCGGCCGCATCGAGAAACTCAACGAAGGCCTGCGTCAGGTCTCGGACAACATCGCCCATGACCTGAAGACACCGCTGACGCGGCTGCGCAACAAGGCGGCCGATGCGCTGGCCGAGAAGCGCGAGGACGTGCGCCGCTCCGCCCTGGAAGGCATCATCGCGGAATCCGACCAGCTCATCCGAACTTTCAATGCATTGCTGATGATTTCTCGCGTGGAAGCCGGGTCGATCGCCGCGGAAATGTCCGACGTCGATCTTTCGGCGATTTCCGCCGACAGCGCCGAGCTCTATGAGCCGGTGGCGGAGGAGGCGGGCCTTTCTCTCACGACCGCGCTGGAGCCGGGCCTCATCGTGCGCGGCAACCGCGAGCTCATCGGTCAGGCGATCTTTAATCTGCTCGACAACGCGATCAAATATGCCGCCGGAGGCAAGGGCGAGCCGAAGGTCGGCGTGAAGCTTGCAAAAAAAGACGGCACGTTTCGGCTCTCTGTCTGCGATAACGGGCCGGGCATTCCGCCCGAAAAGCGCGACGAGGTGCTGAAGCGGTTCGTCCGTCTTGACGAAAGCCGCTCCAAGCCGGGCACCGGGCTTGGCCTTTCGCTCGTCGAGGCGGTGATGGAACTGCATGGTGGTTCGCTCGAACTTTCCTCCACGCACAAGGAGAATACGGAAGCGCCCGGCCTGACCGTCACCATGGTCTTTCCGGTCCCGAAGCCCTAAGTGGGTATAGAGCGAGGGAGAGATTCGAGGAGGATTTCGGTGTCGGGAAAACTGAGCCGGCTCGATGCGGTCAAGGCGGATGTGATACGCCCGCTGAACCAGGCGGAGTTGAAGGCGGCGACGGCCGCCTTGAAGGATATGGGCAAGACCGAGCCGGCGGTTGCCGATCTGCTCGCGAAGGAAAGCCCGCTCAGGAATTTCATCGCCGCAGCCTTCACGCTTTCGCCCTATCTGCGCGACACGGCCGTCATTTCTCCCGCGTTTCTCGCTACAGCGATAGGTGAGCCGCTTGAGCCGGCTTTGGAACAACTGATCGATTCGGCGCGCAATTCATGGCGTCCGAAAGACGGCAAGGCACCCTCGGAAAACGAGGTGATGACGACACTCAGGACGGCTCGGCGGGGTTTGAGTTTTCTGGTCGCGCTCGCCGATCTTGCGCGCATCTTTTCCGCTCGGGACACGACCCGCTGGCTGAGCGCCTTTGCCGATGCTTCCGTCGCGGCAACAATCGACCATCTTTTGCTCGCCGGCCATGAGAGCGGCAAGCTGAAGCTTGCCGATCCTGCTGAACCGAGCAAGGGCTCGGGCCTTATTGTGCTCGGCATGGGCAAGCTCGGCGGCCGCGAGCTCAACTATTCTTCCGACATCGACATCGTCGTCTTTTACGATCCGGAAGCGGGCATCCTGAACGATCCGTTCGACGCTTCGGAAATCTACGGGCGGATGATGCGGCGGCTGATCCGCATCCTGCAGGAGCGCACGGCGGACGGCTATGTCTTCCGCACCGATCTGCGCCTGCGCCCCGACCCCGGTTCGACGCCGCTTGCCGTCTCGCTCGATGCGGCGCTGATCTATTACGAGGGCAGGGGGCAGAACTGGGAGCGGGCGGCCTTCATCAAGGCCCGGCCGGTTGCGGGCGACATTGCTGCCGGCGACAATTTCCTGCGGCTTCTGATCCCCTTCGTCTTCCGCAAATATCTCGACTACGCGGCGATCGCCGACATCCATTCGATCAAGCGGCAGATCCATGTCCACAAGGGGCATGGCGCGATCGCCGTGAAGGGCCATGACGTGAAGCTCGGCCGCGGCGGCATCCGCGAGATCGAGTTCTTCGCCCAGACCCAGCAATTGATCGCCGGCGGCCGCATGCCGCCGCTGCGCGCCCGGGAGACGGAGGCGGCGCTTGCCGCCCTTGCCGAGGCGAACTGGATCGCGCCGGAGATCGCCGCGGAACTCACCGGATGCTACTGGTTCCTGCGGGATGTCGAGCACCGCATCCAGATGGTGCATGACGAGCAGACCCATAACCTGCCGGAGACGGATGCCGAGTTGAAGCGCATCGCCTTCATGCTGGGCTTTGCCGATGCGGCGAGCTTTTCGGCCAGGCTGGAAGAGGTGCTGCGGACGGTCGAAAGACGCTACGCACGGCTCTTCGAACAGGAGGCGAAGCTTTCGGGCGGTGACGGCAACCTCGTCTTCACGGGACAGCAGGATGATCCCGGCACACTTGAGACGCTCGCTTCGCTCGGCTTCGAACGGCCGGCCGACATGTCCCGCGTCATCCGCACCTGGCATTACGGCCGATACCGCGCCACGCAATCTGTCGAGGCGCGCGAGCGGCTGACGGAGCTCATGCCGGCGCTGCTCAAGGCATTTGGGGAAAGCAAGCGGGCCGACGAGGCATTGCTGCGCTTCGATCATTTTCTCAAAGGCCTGCCGGCCGGAATCCAGCTCTTCTCGTTGATCGGCAACAACCCGCCGCTATTGGCACTGATCGTCACGATCATGTCGTCGGCACCAAGGCTGGCGGATATCGTCGCCTCCAAGCCGCATGTCTTCGACGGCATGCTGGACCCCGGCCTGATGGCCGAGCTGCCGACCCGGGGATATCTCTCGCAGCGGCTGACGACCTTCATCGGCGGTGCAAGGGCTTACGAGGAACTGCTCGACCGGCTGCGCATCTTCGCTGCCGAACAGCGTTTCCTGATCGGGATCAGGCTGCTCACCGGAGCGATCTCAGGCGTCGAGGCGGCGTGCGCCTTCACTCATCTTGCCGATCTCCTGATCGAGGCCGCGCTGAAGGCGGTCACTGCGGAAATTACGGCCGCGCATGGCGCCTATCCCGGCGGGCGTGTCGCGGTGATGGGGATGGGCAAGCTCGGCAGTTTCGAGCTCACCGCCGGTTCCGACGTCGACCTCATCCTTCTCTATGACTACGACGGAGACGCAATGGAAAGCGAGGGGCCGAAGCCCATCGATTCCACCCGTTATTTCACCCGCATCACGCAACGGCTGATCGCTGCACTTTCCGCACCCATGGCGGAAGGCGTGATCTTCGAGGTCGATCTCCGTCTGAGGCCGTCGGGCAACAAGGGGCCTGTTGCCACGCGCATCAACGCTTTCAGCAAGTATCAGCGCGAGGAAGCCTGGACCTGGGAACATATGGCGCTGACGCGTGCCCGTCTCGTCTGCGGCGATGAAAGCCTTGTGAACGAGGCGAGGGATGTGATCGGCGAAGTGCTTTCGGCCAGGCGGGGCGTCGGCAAGATCGCCAAGGATGTGGCCGAGATGCGCGCGCTGATCGAAAAGGAAAAGCCGCCGCGCGACATCTGGGATTTCAAGCTCATCCCCGGCGGTCTGATCGACATCGAGTTCATTGCGCAATATCTGCGCCTCATCGCGCCGGCGAGCGGCGTCGCCATCGATACCTATGGCTTCAGTACGGCCGAGGCACTGAAGACGCTGGGCAGCAAGCTGATGCCGCCCGGCGATCTCGACGCTTGCCTCGAAGCGCTGCGCCTCTTCACCGAGCTTTCCCAGATCATAAGGCTCTGCGTTGACGGTCCCTTCGATCCCAAAGACGCGCCGGCAGGTCTCCTGGAGCGTGTCTGCCGGGCAGGGGGCTGCCCGGACATCGGGACGCTGGAAGGGGAGATCAAGAGGCTTTCAAAGGCGGTGCGGGAGGTGTTCGGGAGGACTGTTACTCCCCGGGCCGTCAAGTGACGATTGTCGGCGGTTCTTCAACTGCTTGAGGTGATAGCGTATGCCTTGACCTGTGAGCGGTTCGTCGGCGAAGCGCGCAATTACATGCAGATGCACGTGATCGACTGCCTGCCCTGCTGCGTGCCCTACATTCCATCCCAAGTTGAAGCCGCTAGGCTCTGTCTGGTCCAAATGGGCTTTGGCTCTAATCAGGAGATCAAAGGTGTCGATCCACTCGGCAGGAGTGAGATCGAATGGCGAGTTGACGTGCCTGAAGGGGATGATCATGCCAGAATGCTGGAGAACCTCATCTGTACTTTTGAGGAAGAAGCAGGTTTCGTTGGCGAAAACGGGCTGGTCCTTCCCGCTTCGGTTTGCCACGCAGAACGGACATTCTGGCGACATACTCCCCCTCGCTTCAATTCCTTGTCTTGCTGTAATGTTAGCTGGAGTCCACAACAGACAGATAACAGGTGGCGTTAAGACGGATTCGCTTCCGCACGGTTGCCCCTGAATTCTTTTGAGCCACAACCTGCAACATAGCCTGATGCACGGACGCCGCACGTCCGCCATATCGAGGATTATGTGAGTCTCACGCCGACCGTTTCCGTGCCGCCTGGAGCGGCCGGTCGGGGATATGCAGCGAAACCACGGTTCCCCTGCCGACCTGGGAACGGATGCGCATCGTGCCGCCGTGGAGCGAAATCAGCGAGCGGGAGATGGCAAGCCCGAGCCCTGAGCCGCCCTTGCTCTTGGCATACTGGCTCTGCACCTGCTCGAAGGGCTGGCCGATCTTGCTAAGCGATTCCTTGGGGATGCCGATGCCCGTATCGGCAATGGTCAGCACCGTGCCCTTTTCAAGCCTGCGGGCGCGCAATTCGACCTTGCCACCCTCGTTGGTGAACTTGACGGCGTTGGAGAGGAGGTTGAGCAGCACCTGTTTCAGCGCGCGCCGGTCGCCGGCCATGTCGAGGCTGTCGCACAGGCGCTGGCGGATGATGATCGCCTTGTCCTGAGCCGAGATGGAGGTCAGACGCAGGCTTTCCTCGATCAGTGATTTCAAGTCGACCGCCTCGCACTGGATGCGCATGTGGCCCGCCTCGATCTTCGACATGTCGAGGATGTCGTTGATGACGTTCAGGAGATGCTTGCCGCTGTCGTAGATATCCTTGGAATATTCCGAATATTTCGGCGAACCGAGCGGCCCGAACATGCCGTTCATCAGGATTTCCGAAAAGCCGAGGATGGCGTTGAGCGGCGTTCTGAGTTCATGCGACATGTTGGCGAGGAAATCGGACTTCGCCTTGTTGGCGGCCTCGGCGCGTTCCTTTTCCGCCTGGTAATTGGCATTGGCGATCGAAAGCTCGGCTTTCTGGCGCTCCAGCTTCTTCTGCGAAGAGGAGAGGTCGCCGATCGTCGCCATCAGCCGGCGCTCGCTGTCGCGCAGCCGCTCCTGGTGGCGCTTCAGGAGCGTGATATCGGTGCCGACCGAGACGAGGCCGCCGTCACGGGTGCGTCGTTCGTTGATCTGCAGCCAGCGTTCGTCGGCAAGCTGCACTTCCGTCGTGCGGGAAAGGCCGCTGCCGTCCGGGTCGGCGACCCGCCGTTCGATGACCGGCCGGGCGGCCGCCGCGTTGACGGAGGCACGTTCGGTGCCCGGCACCAACACGCTATCCGGCAGCCCGTAAGCCTGTTGGAAATGGGTGTTGCACATCACGAGCCGGTCGTTCTTGTCCCACAGAACGAAGGCTTCCGAGGTGCATTCGATCGCGTCCGCGAGCCGCTGGTCGGCTTCGGCATATCGCTGGGCGAGACGATGCTGCTCGGTCACGTCCATGGCGATGCCGATGACGTGGGTCCGGCCGGCGGCGGTCTTCACCACCTGGGCGCGGGCGCGCATCCAGACATAGTGGCCCGCGGCGTGGCGCATGCGAAAGACCTGGTCCACCTGCCGGGCATTGCCGCGACTTATGGCCCGGGCAAGCGTGCAGATATTGCCGTCGCTCGGATGCATCATCCGTGCTGCGTCGGCAAAGGAGATGACATTGCTGCCGGGCGGCAGGCCGAGCATCTCGTACATGGAGCCGGACCAGAAGAGGCGCTTGTTGGTGACGTCGAAATCCCAAAGCCCGCAGCGGCCTCGCGACAGCGCGGTTTCGATACGCAGATTGGATTCGATGAAGATATCGTCGGCGTCACGGGCGCGTTTGACCTGCATGTAGTAGGCGTAGAGGATGATGAGCAGGATCGCCGAAATGCCGGTGAAAAGCGTGACGTTGAGCGATACTTCCCGCCGCCAGAAGCGATGAATGCCGTCGAGCGATTGGGCTGCGACGATGAGCGCTCCTTCGCTGCCGAGCGGCTGGATCGCCGCATAATGGGGAATTTCCCCGAAATAGGTTTCGATCACACCATCGTCTCCGCCGAAACGGCGCAACGCGGCGGTTTCCGGCAGCACGGATGTGAGGCGGCGCCCGATATAGGCCGCGATCTCGCCCGATCCGCCAAAGACACGCCCGGCTTCGTCGACAAGGAGAAGGAAGGTGTCGGATTTCAGCTGTTGCTGCGGCAGGAAGGAGGCGAGGCGCATTTCCGCCGTGGCCCGGTCACGGCTGGAAAAGGCCGGCTCACCGGAGAAGGCAGCGCGTGCCGCGGCGGCCATCAGCGCCGTCGACTGCCGGGCTGAATCTTCCATCCGCCCGTATTCCGCCACGATGCCGAGAACGCGCGAGGCTGCGACGACGGAGAGGAAGGCGACGATGAGCAGGGGGATGGAACGCTTCAGAACCAGTTCCACCCGCGGCAACTGCCGCGAGATGGGCTTGACGGAAAGCCGCACCTCCTCCGGAGAGATGCGCCCCAAACCTGCGAAGCTCGGAAATTTGAAACGCAGCCGCCCCTCGGCCGCGGTTGCCCGCTGCACGCCCGACATCGTCCTCATTGTGGTCCCTCGTGTGATTCGAGGCGCCGCTCGCCCGAATCTAACCTAATGAATCACTAGTGATTCTTCGTGTCCAGAGGGTTGCTAATATTTTTTTAACACTTTGATTCAATTGCGAATCGGACGAGACCCATGCCGGCCGGGCGGTTCGCTGTATGGTTGCCTGTCAAACGGAGGGGCAAATCACCTGCGCCGGGCGGAGCGATCAGCCCTTGTCATCGGCATTGAGCGCAATCGGAAGCAGGCCGGCCAATATGGCGCCGATGATCTCATCGAACAAAAAGGCTGGCCGGTCAAAACCAGTATAGTCCCTCTTCGGGTGAGCGAACCGGCTGTCAGGTCAGACAGCCGGGTTTTCGATGAGGCCGGTGCGGGTGGCCGCGATGGAAATCGCGGCAAGCAGGATGACGACCGCGCCATAGATGTAGGCCGTTGCGGAGAGACCCAGTGCCGGTGCGGCAAGGCCGGCGATGATAGCGGGAACCGCAAAGGCGAGATAACTTTCCACCAGGAAGGCGGAAAACAGGCCGGCCCGTTCATGGCTTTCAGCGAGCGGCAGAACGATCTTCAGGATGTTTGAAAAGATCGATCCAAGACCGAGACCAGCGACCGCCGTACCGAGAAAGAGAAGCCCGACGGCTCGTTCCTCCACGCCGAGCAGCGTGATCAGAACGCCGATCATCAGCCCGGTCGTAGCCGAGAACAGAACCCGTTGCGGCGCGAGCGCGCGAAAAACGAAGACAGAGACCGTGGCGCTGAGCATGGAGGTGGCGACGACTGCGCCGCCGACGAAAGGCGAGGTAATGCCGGTCGCGACCGCGACCAGCGTCGGCATAAGCGAGAGGTAGAAGCCGGCAAGCGCCCAGCTGGCAACATTGACCGGCGTGACCTTGATGAGCGCTCCGCGGGCACGGGGTGGCACGCTGATGCGCGGCCGCATTGCGGCGAGCGCGCCAGGTCGTCTGGTGATGGTTTCAGGCATGAAGGCGAGCGCGATAGTGCCGGCGATGGTCGCGACGAACAGGATCGCGTAGATGAGATATGTCGGCGCAGGCGCGAAGGCCACGAGCGTGCCGGCCGCAAGCGTGCCGATCATCAGACCGAGAAAGGCCGTTATGCTGTTGAGGATCGGCCCGTGCCGTTTGTCGGCGTCCAGGATCGTGGCGCCGAAAGTCGGAAAGGCGAGGCCGGTCGCGATGCCCTGGACGATGCGGCCGACCATCAGCATGGCGCCGGATTCGGCCAGCATGAAGATCACCAGCGCGGTGGCGTTGATAACAAGGGCAGCGAGGATCAGCGGCTTGCGCCCCACGTAATCGGAAAGTCCGCCGAACGTCAGAAGCGCGGCAAGGAGCGCGAAGGCATAGGACCCGAAGATCAGTGTGATCATCGCTGGCGAGAGGTCAAAAAGTTCCTGATAGAGGTGATAGAGCGGAGTTGGCGCACTGCTGCAGACCGAAATCAGCACCGCGAATGTGAAGCTGTAGACCGTCATCCGGAAAGCGGATGGAGACGTTGCAGAGGGGAGGATACTGCTCATAGGTTCACCTAAACGCAAATCTTTAGCGTTAACGGCATTTAGTTGCATTTCCACACTAATGCAATATCTTTGCATTAATAAGAACGATTTTCCGGCGGAATGCCGGCAAGGAGAAGAAAAGTGGCGAGGGAGATGTTGCGGCAGGGCGGGCGTAGCGCGCGGATCCAGGAGGCGGTGCATCGCACGGTTCAGGAACTGCTGAAGAACATGGACCGGGGCGAGATCACCGTGCCGATGATCGCCGACAAGTCGGGCGTCACTCCGTCGACCATCTATCGCCGCTGGGGTGATCTTTCTGAACTTCTGGCGGATGTAGCTGTCGACCGCATGCGACCGGTCGCCGATCCTGAAGATACGGGAGCGATGACTTCCGATTTCGAAGCCTTCATCCTGCAATATGCGGAGGAAATGTCCTCAAGAGTAGGACGCGCACTGCTCGCGGACGTGCTCGGAAGCCTGGAAGGCAATGCTCCGGTAAAATGCTGCCAATATACCTATCATCATCTGGAGACCCTGCGGAAAATGGCCTCGGCAAGGGGCGAGACGCCTTTCGATCTCGGCGAGGCTGTCGATTTCGTGGTGGCGCCGATTGTCTATCACATCCTGTTCGGTGACAGGGAGCCGACGCCCGACTACTGCCGGGCGCTCGTCGCGCGATTTTTCGGAAAGTGATCCTACCTGCCCCTTACGCTCCCACCGACGACGGCCTGGAGGCGAGGCGGAAATCGCGGGGGCCTAGAAGACGTCCGTCGGCCGCCTTGACTTGCAACCTCTCGATCGGTGCGCCATCGATCGTGTCCACCATTTCGGTCTCCAGTTCACCCGGTTCAAAACAGTTTTCCTCTCCCCATTGCCACAGCGCGACAAGCAGGGTGTAGAGCTTCTCACCTTTAGGCGTCAGGATGTAGCGCGGGCTCGATGGGGAATTCGTGTGAACCTCGATGGTGAAGATTCCTTCCTGGACGAGTTTTTTCAACCGCGCCGACAGGATGTTTTTGGCGAGGCCGAGATTCTTTTGAAACTCCCCGAAACGCTGATGCCCGCGGAAGGCGTCCCGAACGATCAGAAGCGTCCACCAGTCTCCAACGATCTGAAGACTGCGTGCAATGCCGCAATCCGCTCCTTCCAAATTGGTTTTCCTGCCCTTCATCTGCGTCTCCAGGATACTTGCAGTACCATGCAAGATTGGTTGCAAATTTAAACCAAATGGGATTATGTGTCGACAGGTTTCAAAATTAAACCGGAATCCGCGGGTTTGCTGTTAAAAGGAGAAGACGGGCATGAGCGATTTGCTGGAATTTGCCGTTGCGGCGCATGGCGGGTGGGAGCGTTGGCGCGAAGTCAGGAAGCTGACGGCCAGGATTTCTGTCGCGGGAGCGATGTGGCATCTCAAAGGGTGGCCGGGCGTCCTGTCGGACGTCGCCGTTTCGATCGATCCGCATCGCCAGCATGCCGAGTTTTCGCCGTTCATCGAGCCGGGTCATCACAGCCAATATGAGCCTGCCCGCACGGCCATCCTCGGTGATCGGAACGAGGTTCTCGAAGAACGGGAGCGCCCGCGGTCGGCTTTCGAGGGGCACGTGATCCAGACCCCCTGGGACGCACAGCACCTCGCTTATTTTTCGGGATATGCGATGTGGACATATCTGACGACGCCGTTCCTGTTGGGGCTGCCCGGTTTCATTCTCGATGAAATGGAGCCTTGGGATGAGCAAGGGGAGACGTGGCGACGGCTGAGGGTCACCTTCCCGCCGGATGTCGCCAGCCATTCCACCGAGCAGATCTTTTACTTCGATGCAGCCGGAATCTTGCGCCGGCATGACTACAGCGTCGAGATCATGGGCGGAACGTCCAGCGCCAACTATGCGACCGAACCCAGGACCTTCGGGGGGCTCGTCTTCCCCACCAGGCGCCGCGTCTATTCCATCGGCCCCGATAACCGGCCCGTCCTCGACCGGGTCGCGGTCGCCATCGACATCAACGGCATCGATGTGGAATAGCCTGGCGCCGCAGGTTCACCCTTTCAGCATGCGTTCGACGATGTCGCGCACGTCGGTCGACAGTGTTTCGGCCCGTTCGATGGTTGCCAGCGCCGAGCGGGCATGGTCCGCACGCTGCGGCTCCAGCGACCGCCAGGACCGCATCGAAGTGAGGATGCGGGCGGCAAGCTGCGGGTTCTTCGGGTCGATCGAAAGGATCTGCTCGGCGAGGAACCGGTAGCCCTCGCCATCCGGTCGGTTGAAGCCGGTCGGATTGCCAAAGGCGAAAGTGCCGATCAGCGAGCGTACGCGGTTCGGATTGGTCGATACGAAGCGCGGGTTCTCCATCAAGGCCTTGACCCGGGCGAGTGCGCCCGCGCCCGGAATCGTCGCCTGGATCGAGAACCACTTGTCGATGACGAGCGCATTGCCGTCGAACCGCTTCAGGAACGTATCGAGCGCGCCTTGCGCTTCCGCAGAGTCCGGGAACCGGTGGGCGAGCAGCGTCAGCGCCTGCGCCAGATCGGTCATGTTGTCGGCAGCGGCGAAGGCTTGCGCCGCGCGGGCGGGTGTCCCTTCCGCATAGGTCAGGTAGGCAAGCGCGCTGTTCCTCAACGCCCGCTTGCCCGCGCTTGCGGCATCCGGCGCATAGGGACCTGCAATCTTCATCTCATCGAAGAGGCGCAGGAAGGTCTTGTTCCCCTCTCTGGCGATCGCCGAAAGGATCGCATGCCTTCCGGCATGGATCGCGTCCGGGTCGTTGTTGCCGCCGAGTTCGCGGGCGATATCGGCCTCGCTCGGCAGCGTCAGCACCTGCGCGCGGAATGCGGGCTCCAGCGCCTCGTCACCGGCGGCTTCGAGAAGGGCTGCGGTGAGCGCCGGATCGCAGGTGATCTCCCTGCCCTCGCGGGCGTCGCGTGCCGCCTGCATGAGGTTCGGCATCGCAAGGTCGGTGAGGGCCTGCCAGCGGGCGAAGAGGTCGGTGTCGTGGCGGGCGATATGGGCAAGATCGGCCGGCGTCTGGTCGAAATGCAGGTTGATCGGCGCCGAGAACGAGCGGTTGAGCGACAGAACCGGTCGGGACGAGATGCCGGAGAACGTGAAGGTCTGCTTGCGCTCTGTAAGATGCAGAACATCGCCGGTCATTTCGCCGCCCTTGACGGCTGTCGGCGCTGCAATCTGGCCATTGTCGAGGATCAGCGCCAGGGAGAGCGGAATGTGCATCGGCTCCTTGTTCGACTGGCCGGGCGTGGCCGGAAGCATCTGCTCCAGAGACAGCGTAAATGTCCCCTTTTTCTGGTCGTAGCTGCTCGAAGCCGTAACGAGCGGCGTCCCTGCCTGATGATACCAGAGCGAGAATTGCTCAAGATCGCGACCGCTCGCATCCTCGAAGCACTTCAGATAGTCCTCGACAGTGACCGCCTGACCGTCATGGCGCTCGAAATAGAGGTCCATGCCCGCCTTGAAATCCTTGCTCCCGAGCAGGGTCGCGATCATGCGGGTGACTTCCGAGCCCTTTTCGTAGACTGTCGTCGTATAGAAATTGTTGATTTCGCGATATTTCGTCGGGCGGACGGGATGGGCGAGCGGGCCTGCATCCTCGGGGAACTGCTCCGACTTCAGATGCCGCACTTCGGCGACGCGCTTGACGGCGCGCGAGCGCTGGTCGGCCGAGAACTCGTGGTCGCGATAAACCGTCAGCCCTTCCTTGAGGCAGAGCTGGAACCAGTCGCGGCAGGTGATGCGGTTGCCGGTCCAGTTGTGGAAATATTCATGCGCGATGATCGCTTCGATATTGGCGTAGTCCTGATCGGTTGCGGTCTCGGGGTCGGCGAGCACGTATTTGTCGTTGAAGACGTTGAGGCCCTTGTTTTCCATGGCCCCCATGTTGAAGTCGGAGACGGCGACGATCATGAAGATGTCGAGATCGTATTCGCGGCCGAAGCGTTCCTCGTCCCACTTCATCGAGCGTTTGAGCGCATCCATGGCGTAAGCGGCGCGCGGCTCCTTGCCGTGCTCCACGTAGATCCGGAGCTTGACGTCGCGGCCCGACATGGTGGTGAACGTGTCCTCGACCACGCCGAGGTCGCCCGCCACCAGCGCGAACAGATAGGCAGGCTTCGGATGCGGATCGAACCAGGCGGCGAAATGCCGGCCTTCGTCGTAATCGCCGCCACCGAGGAAATTGCCGTTCGACAGCATAACCGGATTGGCGGCCTTGTCGGCGATGATGGTGATCGTATAGGGCGCAAGAACGTCGGGACGGTCCGGGAAATAGGTGATGCGGCGGAAGCCTTCGGCCTCGCACTGGGTGCAATAGACGCCGCTGGTGCGGTAGAGCCCCATCAACTGGCTGTTGGCTTCCGGATTGATGAAGGTGGTGACGGTGACCTCGAAGGGTGTTTCGGCCGGCAGATCGCGGATCGTCAGGCTTTCCGGCGTCGCGTCATACCGGCTGGCTGGCGCTTCGGATTGATCAATCAACAGCCCGGAAAGGGTGAGTTCGTCGCCGTCGAGGACGAGGGGTACAGAGGGATCGACACCTTCGCGCCGGTGGAAGATCAGCCGCGCCTCCACCTTGGTGTTGGTCGGGTCGAGCTCGAAAGTCAGATCGACGCGTTCCAGGACGAAATCGGTGGGGCGGTAATCTGCCAGATGAACGATCTGGCCCGTATCTGTTCGCATGTTGCTTCCTGAACCGGCTCTTCAAAAATGGCATTGGGAGTGATGAATGCTCCCGTTCACTGGCATTTGCCCGACGCCGCGCGCATACTTGCATGCAATGCTAAACGATTGTTGAAACTTTGGCTAAATTAAACCTCATTTTGTTTCGGTATATTTCGCGGAAGTTTTCATCAGGTCACGGATATTGATCAACCCATCATCAGTTTTGATCCCGCGCACAGCGCTTTTCCGTTACTCTGCCGACAAACTGAATCCCCTCCTTTTCATTGCAGGCTCCGTTTTCGATGCGGCCTAAGATTTCAATGAGTTGTTGATGGCCGCCGCCGATGCCTTGAATCCCCTTCGGGGGATCATGTTCAAAGTCTCCTCCGTGGTGATTTTCGTGATGATGCAGACCTGCATCAAATCCGCGGGGTCTGATATTCCAGCCGGCCAGATCACCTTTTACCGCTCTGCCTTCGCAATCGTGCCCATCGTGGCTTATCTCGCGTTCGAGGGCGAATTGCGGGGCGCATTTCGCACGGACAGTCCGTTCGGGCACCTGAAGCGTGGTTTTCTCGGCATTCTCTCCATGGGTTTTGGGTTCTATGGACTGGTGCATCTGCCCATGCCGGATGCGATCGCGATCGGCTATTCCACGCCGCTGCTCGCCGTCGTCTTTGCCGCAATCTTCCTGAAGGAGACGGTGCGGGTCTATCGGTGGACCGCGGTTCTGATCGGCATGATCGGCGTGGTCATCATTTCCTGGCCGAAGCTGACCATGTTCGAACAGGGCGGCATGGAGTCCGAACAGGCGATCGGCGCGGTCTCCGTCATCATATCGGCAGTGCTGGCCGGGTTTGCGATGATACAGACACGCCAGCTCGTGCGCACAGAGAAAACGGCGACGATCGTGCTTTTCTTCTCGCTGAGCGGGGCGGTGTTTTCGCTGGTCAGCCTGCCCTTCGGCTGGGTGGAACTGTCCACGTCGGAAAAGCTCTTCCTGATCGGTGCCGGCTTCTGCGGCGGAGTGGGACAGGTTCTTCTGACCGAGGGCTACCGCAATGCCGACGTCTCGACGGTCGCGCCGTTCGAATACACGTCGATCCTGCTCGGGATCGGCATTGCCTATGTGCTGTTCGGGGATGTGCCGACGGTCAGCATGCTCATCGGAACGGCGATCACCGTCTCGGCGGGAATTTTCATCATCTACCGCGAACACCAGCTCGGGCTGGAGCGGAAGGCGGCGCGCAAGGCATCGCCGCCAGGGGCGGGCACCTGAAAATCAGAGCGGGATGGCCGCCGTGACCGGGTTGATCTTTTCGGAGCTGTGCCGGGCGGCACCCGCGCGGCTCAGTTCACGCGAGGCGTTCACGGCCATGCCGATGTGAGAAAGGTTTTCCCGGAGCGTGCGGATCGGGTGGAGGATGGCCGTCATGGCTGCTTCCTTGTCCTGGCTATCAGCGTTCGCGGAAATCGGCGAAGACGGCAGCCGGACGCGTGATGCCGGTTGGGCGCGCCATCGCGCGGGACGTCATCTGCTCGTTCGTCGCTGAGCCGAAACGGTGATAACCCTGCGTCGAGCGCGGCTGAAGGCCTGCGATCCGGAGGGTTTCGAAGCCCGAATGGATCGGGCGGAAGCGCGTCGTCATTGCCTTGGTTCCTTAAACCTGTTCCTCCCAAGACATGATGCCAATATTGCAGCGCAACATTGATTCTGCAATGCAGCAGAACGCCGCACTGCCATGCGTCAGGCGCATGGCGTTTTTCATATTTTTGTAATCTTGTGGCAATTCCGCAAGCTTCTGCCCGAAATGCGGGCAGTCGATGGCCTCAAAGCCGCTTTTTGAAGGTCAGAAGGTCCTGCCAGGCAAGCGCCTTGTTGGCGGGTGCTGCAAGAAGCTCCTGCGGATGCAGCGTCGCGATCGCCGCCGCATCGATTCCCCCGAAGGTGATGTCGCGCCATTCTCCGCGCAGCGAATGGATCGTGCCATTGGCGCCGAAGAAGAAGCGGGCCGGAAAATTGCCGAGCAGCAACAACAGTTTCGGTTCGGCGAGCGCCACCTGCCGTTCGAGGAAGGGCCGGCAGATTTCGAGCTCGGCATCGGAAGGCATGCGGTTGCCCGGCGGACGCCAGGGAATGATGTTGGTGAGCAATACGGCCTCGCGCGCAAGCCCGATCGCGCCGAGCATCCTGTCCAGCAACTGGCCCTGCCGGCCGGAGAAGGGCAGGCCGTCGCGGTCGTCGTCGGCATTCGGCGTCGGCCCGATCACCATGATGCCGGAAGAGGGGTCGCCGCTGGCGAAGACGGTGGAACGGGCGCCGTTCTTCAGGTTGCAGCCGGTAAAGGCTTCGAGCGCGGTTTTCAGTTCGACGAGCGAGCGGGCGCTTTCGGCCGCAAACCGGGCCGAGGCCACGGCCTCGCTATCCGGCACGGCGACCGATGGGGGTGCCGCCGGGCGTGCCCCCGCAGCGGCGCGGTTCTGCGTCGCGGTTTCGCCTCGCGTCCGGGGGGCGGGGGCAGACCCGTTCTGCGGCGGCTGCGGCTGGCGGGCCGATGCCGGCATTTTCGCCTCCGCCTCCGCGGCCTTCTGCGCTGCGAACTGGGCGAAACGATCGACCGGTTCATCCTCGACGAGCCATTCGACGCCCGAATCCGCATAGAAATGCAGAAGGGCGGCGAGCTCCTGGGCGTCGAGGGTTTGTGTGGCGTTCATGGGACTACCCTATAGCATGTCGCCGGGGAGGGGGAACCGGTTTCGGATGACGGCGCAGCAGTCCCGTATGGGAATTTGCCCCTCACCCTAACCCTCTCCCCGCATGCGGGGAGAGGGGATGTGCCCAGATCGCAACTGGAGTTTTGGGACGCCGGTGCGGCATATCCCTTCTCCCCGCCCGAGCGGGGAGAAGGTGGCGGCAGCCGGATGAGGGGCATTCCCGACAGATGAGGGAGGATAAACCTTCCGGCCCCTCTCACGCCGCCCATTGTGCGACGTTGTCGCTTTCGCCGATCAGCGCCAGGCCGTGGGCGATCGACAGCAGCTCGCCGCCGCTCTCGATCTTGCCGGCATCGAATCTCCGGGTGAAGATGCGCCGCACGGCCGGCACGAAGGACGTGCCGCCGGTCAGGAACACCTTGTCGATCTCTCCCGGCACCGTGCCGGTTTTCTCCATCACCTCGTCGAGCGCGCCTTCGATGCGCGCCAGGTCGTCGGCGATCCACGTCTCGAAATCGGAACGTTTCACCACCTTCCGGCCCGCACGCCCAAGCGGCGGGAAGTGGAATTCCGCCTCTTCCGCGCCCGACAGCGCCATCTTGGTGGCGGAGATCGCCTGGTAGAGCGGATAGCCCTCGTCATGCTCGACGAGGTCGATGAAGAGCTCCAGCTTGTCCGGATCGAGCGCCGAGCGCACCAGCGATTTGAGATCGGTGAATTCGCGCGTGGTCTTGAAGATCGACAACTGGTTCCAGCGGCCGAAATTGGCGTAATAGCCAGCCGGCACTTCCAGCACCTTGTCGAAGCTCTTGAAGAACGTGCCCTTGCCGATCTCGGGCGCCACCAGATTGTCGATCATCCGGTAGTCGAAATGGTCGCCCGCGACGCCGACGCCCGAATGGCCGATCGGGGTCGCCATCAGCTTGCCGGCCTGCCGCTCGAAGCGGATCAGCGAATAGTCGGTCGTGCCGCCGCCGAAGTCCGCGACCAGCACGGTCGCGTCGGATTTCAGCGTCTGCGCGAAGTAATAGGCCGCCGCGACCGGCTCGTAGACATAGTGGATTTCCGGAAAGCCGAGCCGTGTCAGCGCCGCGTTGTAGCGCTCGGTGGCGAGCTTCGCGTCCGGATTGGCCCCGGCGAAATGCACAGGCCTTCCGGCGATGACCCGCGAGACGTCGCTCGGCCAGTTCTCCTCCGCATAGGTCTTCAGCCGCCGCAGAAAAATCTCCATCAGGTCCTCGAAGACGTGCCGGCGGGCGAAGATCAGCGTGCCCTGGAAGAGTGCGCTTGCCGCAAAGGTCTTGATCGACTGCAGGAAGCGGCAGTCGCCGGGATTGTCGATGAACTGGCGGATCGCCGCCTGTCCCGCCTCGACCTTCAGCGCCTGCGCGCCCATCACCGGGTCCTTCATGAAGGAAAGCGCGGTGCGCATCGTGTCGGTCTCGCCGGCGCTGCTCGTGAAGCGCATGGAATGCGTGGCGTCGGCGCCGTCCGAAAGCGCCAGAACCGTATTCGTCGTGCCGAAATCAAGCCCGAGCGCCCGTGCCATGGCCGTGCTCCTTTTGTCCACCGAAGATCATTGAACCGAAGCCGGAGGCCCCGAACGCGAAAAGGGCGCTTGATTGCGCGCCCCGGATTTTTTGAGAGGGCGCGTGATCGCACAAGGGGAGGCGGATGGCAACCCCGGACCACGGCCTAAAACGGTTGTACCGTGCGAGAATTCGCGCTTTCGCTCGGAGCCGGCGCGTTCTAATGTCCCCGCTCCAGGGGGTGACATGAGCCAGCAGCTAATCAATCAGTATCTTGCCGAGATCGACCGGCTCAGGAAGTTTTCGGGCCTGTCGAACGAACAGGTCATCCGCCGGGCTTTCGGGCGGCTGCTGGAGTCCTGGGCGTCCTCCGAAAAGCTCGTCTTCCTGGAGGAATATCCGGTCGAGACGACGATGAAGACGACGGTTCGTCCTGACGGCACGGTGCTGCACGATATCCGCGTGCCGCACGGCTATTGGGAGGCGAAGGACACAAAGGACGATCTCGACGAGGAGATCCGCAAGAAATTCGCCCGCGGTTATCCGCAGGACAATATCATCTTCGAGAATTCCGAGATTGCGGTGCTCATCCAGAACCGGCAGGAGGTCACCCGCGCCTCGATGACCGATACGGCCGGGCTGCTGCGGCTGGTATCGCTGTTCTTCCGTTATGAGCGGCCGGAAATCGCCGAGTTCCGCAAGGCGGTGGAGAAGTTCAAGGCCGACCTGCCGACCGTGCTGGAGGCGCTGCGCCAGCGCATCGATACGGCCTACCGGGAGAATGCCGCCTTCCGCGCCGCCGCCGCCCGTTTCCTCGAAACCTGCAAGGAGACGATCAATCCGACGCTCGGAGAGGCGGATGTCCGGGAAATGCTGATCCAGCACATCCTGACCGAGGAAATCTTTGCCCACGTCTTCAACGACAGCGACTTCCACAAGAAGAACAACATCGCCCACGAACTCTACGCGCTGGAGGAGGAGTTCTTCACCGGCGCGGTGAAGCGCGACACGCTGAAGGGGCTCGAACCCTATTATGCGGCGATCCGGGCGAATGCCGCGCAGATCACCGGCCACCAGGAAAAGCAGACCTTCCTGAAGCTGATCTACGAGAATTTCTACAAGGTCTACGATAAAAAGAAGGCCGATCGCCTCGGCGTCGTCTATACGCCGAACGAGATCGTCAAGTTCATGATCGAGGGCGCCGACTGGCTCTGCGAAAAGCATTTCGGCAGGAACCTCGTCGACGAGCACGTGGAAATCCTCGACCCGGCGACGGGCACCGGCACCTTCATCTGCGAGCTTTTGGAATACTTCCGCGGCGACCCGAGGAAGCTCGCCCACAAATACAAGAACGAGCTGCACGCCAACGAGGTGGCGATCCTGCCCTATTACGTCGCCAACCTGAACATCGAGGCGACCTATGCGGCGATATCAGGCCAGTTCGCCGAATATCCGAACCTCTGCTTCGTCGATACGCTGGACAATGTGGAGGGCCTCGGCATCCGCGCCGGCCACCAGCACGACATGTTCGCGGGTTTCTCCGACGAGAACATCGAGCGCGTGAAGCGCCAGAACAAGCGCAAGATTTCCGTCATCATCGGCAACCCGCCGTATAATGCCAACCAGCAGAACGAGAACGACAATAATAAGAACCGGAAATATGAGCGCATCGACGAACTGATCAAGTCGAGCTACATCAGGCTTTCGACGGCGCAGAAGACCAAGGTCTATGACATGTACGCCCGCTTCTTCCGCTGGGCGTCGGACCGCATGCACGATGACGGCGTGCTCTGCTTCGTCACCAACCGTTCCTTCATCGACAGCCGCACGTTCGACGGCTTCCGCAAGGCTGTGGCCGAGGAATTCCATGAGATCTACGTGGTGGATCTCGGCGGCGACGTGCGCGCCAACCCGAAGCTGTCCGGCACGAAGCACAATGTCTTCGGCATCCAGACAGGCGTCGCCATCTCCTTCATGGTCAAGCGGCGCCGCGAGAGGGGCTGCAAGATATTCTACGCCCGCCGGCCGGAATTCGATACGGCGGAGGACAAGCTTGCGTTATGGGTTCGCAGAAACTCTCGACGCTCGCGTTCGAAAGGATCGAGCCAGACAAGAAGGGGAATTGGGTCAATCTTGCCGAAAACCAATGGGATGAATTAACCCCAGTTGCTGATAAGAAAACAAAATCGGCGAAAACGTCAGCACAGCAAAAAGCTCTATTCAAACTCTTTTCATTGGGCGTGAAAACTAATCGAGACGATTGGGTGACGGACTATTCGCAAGAGCTTCTTGGTGTGAAAACATCTGCGCTGATTTCTGCTTACGAGGCCGAGCGCAATCGACTTACGGGCCAAGTGAATAGGCTCAACGTGAACACCTTAATTTCATATCATTTGAAATGGACGAGGAAACTAAAACGACTAATCGTCGATAACCGGCAGCTTGTGTATTCCAGAACTCCAATTCGCTCCTCGCTCTACCGCCCATATAGCCAGCAGTTCACCTACTTCGATTCCTCTCTGAACGAAGATTGGTATCAGCTTGGACATATAACTTTGAACGGACCAAACCCGACTATTTTGTTGTCGGGATATCCTAGTCAAAAACCTTTCCAAATCCTCGCTACTGCGGACCTTTGGCACCACGACACACTAGACAAAACGAATGGTCTTCCCCTCTACCGCTACACATCCTCCGGCGAGCGGGTCGACAACATCACCGACTGGGGCCTGAAACAGTTCCAGAGCCATTACGGCAAGGCGGAGAAGATTTCGAAGGAAGACATTTTTCACTATGTCTATGGCGTGCTGCACGATCCGGTTTACCGCGAAAAATACGCGCTGAACCTGAAGCGCGAATTTCCCCGCATCCCCTTCTATCCGGATTTCCGGGCCTGGGCCGATTGGGGCAAACGCCTGATGGAACTGCATATCGGCTACGAGACCGTCGAGCCCTGGCCGCTGGAGCGTCTGGATACGCCGGACGAGAAGGCGAGGGCGGCGGGCGTTTCGGCGAAGGCGATCCTCAAGGCGGACAAGGAGAACGGTATCATCCGCCTCGACAGCGAAACCCAGCTTTCCGGCATCCCGGCGGCGGCCTGGACCTACCGGCTCGGCAACCGCTCCGGGCTCGAATGGATCCTCGACCAGTACCGGGAAAAGACGCCGAAGGACCCGACCATCCGCGAAAAGTTCAACACCTACCGTTTTGCCGATTACAAGGAAAAGGTCATCGACCTCCTGATGCGCGTCACCCGCGTTTCGGTCGAGACGGTGGCGATCACCGAGGCGATGAAATCCGCCCGCCGGGCGACCGAGGACGCCGCCTAGGCCGTTCCCCGCGTCTCCGCCGCCTGTTCCGCAAGCCAGTTGCGGAACATTTCCATCGCCGGCGTCACGCTTCGCGACTTCAGCCGGATCAGCCAATAGCTGCCTTTGGAAATGTAGATCTCGAAAGGCTGTTCGAGCGCGCCCGAGCTGAGCTGCCGGGAGAACATCAGCGGCGGGGCGAGCGCCACGCCGGCACCCTGCAAGGCCGCCTCGATCATCAGCACGGAACTGTCGAACACCATGCCCCGGATCGGTGGCGAGGCGACGCCCGCCGCCTCGAACCAGCCCGGCCATTCGTCGGCGCGGTAGGAGCGGAGCAGCGTCTGGTGCGTCACGTCCTCCGGCGACATGAGCTGCTTTGCGATCGCCGGAATGCAGAGCACGGAAAGCGGCGCCTCGAACAGCGCCTCCGCCTCGATATCGTGCCATGCGCCGTTGCCGAACTTGATCGTGTAGTCGAGCCCTTCGGCGGCGATGTCGACACGGTTGTTGTTGGTGGAAAGCCTGAGGTCCACGAACGGATATCTTTCCCGAAAATCGTGGAGACGCGGCAACAGCCAGCCGACCGCCAGCGTGCCGACCGCTCCGAGCTTCAGCACCTCGCGCACATGCCCGCCCTCGAACCGCTCCAGCATGTCGGCCATGCGGTCGAAACTCTCCTGCAACGAGGGTAAGAGCGCCAGTCCTTCCTCGGTGATCATCAGCCCGCGCGGCAGGCGGCGGAAGAGCGTCGCGCCGAGTCGCTGTTCCAGAAGCTTCACCTGATGGCTGACGGCAGCCTGCGTGACGCAGAGCTCGATCGCCGCCCGGGTGAAGGAGAGATGTCTTGCGGCGGCTTCGAAAGCGCGCAGCGCGTTCAGCGGCAAATATGGCCTAACCATGGCAATGCCCTAATTCAGTTTATGGCTCGCCGCAGATATCATCGTTTGATTGGGGCTCGCAAGCCGGCCTAGAAAACCATGTCCCATCAACCGGAGCTTTGACCATGGCTTTCAGAAATTCCCTTATTCTGGCATTTTCTCTTGGAATTACCGCAGCTTTCCTCGATTTTGCGTCGGCCGGGGCGGCGGAGCCGATCCGCTGCACCGTCATTATCGATGAGCAGAGCGGCGAGACACTTTATCGTCAGGGCACCTGCGACCAGGGCTTTTATCCGCAATCGACCTTCAAACTTCCTTTGGCCATGATGGGATATGACGCCGGCATCCTGACCGATGCGGAAAACCCGCGCTGGAAATACCAGGCGAAGTTCGGCGGGCCGGATCGGGTGAAGAAAGATGTCGATCCGTTGATCTGGGAAAAGGACTCGATCGTCTGGTATTCGCAGGAGCTGACCCGCAAGCTCGGAAAACGCGCCTTCGCCGATTACATCCAGCGCTTCGGCTACGGCAATCGCGATGTCTCCGGCGGCCTGACCGAAGCCTGGCTCATGTCGTCGCTGAAGATTTCGGCCGACGAGCAGGTGCAGTTCATCCGCCGTTTCCTGACCGGCGGCCTGCCGATCTCCGAACATGCCGTCGACATGACGCTCGCCATCACCCCGCATTTCGAAGCGGGCGACGGCTGGGACATCCAGGGCAAGACCGGTTCCGGCTGGTTGCGCGACAAGGCCGGCAAGACGGATCGCGACCGCCCGCTCGGCTGGTTCGTCGGCTGGGCGATGAAGGATGAACGGCGCGTCATCTTCGCAAGGCTGCTGGTCGATACCAAACGGTATCCGAAGGAACCGATCAGTTTCGTGGTGCGGGACGGGCTGATCGAGGACTTTCCGAAACTGGCGGCGGGGTTCTGATCTCGAAGAGTTCTCGCGCTGAAAACCGAAAGCGGCCGGGCCCCCCAGGCCCGACCGCCCGTAGCGCCTAGGCAGCGCTGCAGCGCGCCAACCATAAACGGCATCGGAGGCCGCCGATGCAAGTGGAGTTCGATATTCAGGTTATTCGTTAAGGTTACTCTCACGCCTTGCTTCACCTGAAGGACTTACGTCGATTGGCTTACTTTCCCGGCGCCGCCGTTCGTTTATTTTTCTGCCGCGCGTCAGCGGAGGAGGAGATGAATGTCATACCTGCGGATATGGATTTGGGCGACGTTCGCTTTCGTTCTGTGCGCCGGCATGCTCACCCTGGGCTACTTCAACATCGAAGGGACGTTGCCGGCCACACCACCGGTCTATGTTGAAACCTGGGCGGGCTTCATGGGGTTCGTCACTGTGGCCGCAGCGGGCGTCAAGTGGTTGTCGAATTATCGCGACTGATCCCGGCTGACCGTCTCGCGACAGGCGGATCTATGCCGCTATCGGAGAAACCGCCGTGCGCCCCCGATGGCGAGGAGCCCGATGACGGCGGCGATCGCGCCGTTGATGAGCCAGGGCGTCTGGTTGATCATGAAGCTCCGGGCCGGGTAGGGAAAGATGCCGCTGCCCTGGCCGATCCAGAGAAGGCCGAGAGCAATCAGCAGGACACCGATCACGGAAAGCGCCAGTCGTGCGAATTTCATGGGAAATCTCCGAGGGTCAGGGAACATCGGATCATAGGCCCGGGCCGGGCGGATCGCGAGACGCGATTGCGTGATATCGGAAGGCGATCAGGCGTCTTCGTAATAGGCCGTGATCAGCGATCTTGGCGCCGGCTCCTCGCTTTCGGACAGAACGAAGCCGGCGATGCGGCTCGAAGGCGAGAGGTTGTCGAGCAGGTTGAAGATGACCGCATCCTCGAAGGCACCGAGCGGCCTCGCGTTAAGGGGTGCCGGTCTGGCGATCGTGGCTGCCGCGGAAATCGGCCGCGCCGGCCGGTCGCCGGCATCGCGTCCCGGCATGTCTCCCGCCGCAAGCATTTCCGCAATCGCCGCGGCGGCGGAGACCGGCGCATGCGGCGCGGAAGAACTGTCCGGCGAAGAATCTTCGCATACCTCCGGAACGCTTTCGATCATGCCGGCGATCCCTAGAGCGCCGTGCGTCCGAATGGACGCACAAAGGACGCTCTATCTCCTTGAATCTACGCATCGTGCTTTCCGAAAATCGATTCCGATTTTCGGGCCGATGCTGTGGGTTTCAGGGCCGGCTCGTCTCCTACGTCACGGGAATTGAGATCCTCCGAAGAGAAAGGCCTCAATTCGAATCAATATTGAACGACGATGCTCAGATCGAGCGCGAGGCGCCGCCATCGACCCGCAGCGTCGTGCCGGTGACATAGCTTGCGGGAACCGAGCAGAGGAAAGCGCCGGCGGCGGCGAATTCCTCCACCTTGCCGAGACGACCGGCGGGGATCGTCTTGAGCGAGGCGGCACGCACGTCCTCGAGCGACTTGCCGGTGCGCTTTGCATTTGCACCGTCGAGTTCATCGATACGGTCCGTATGGATGCGCCCGGGAAGCAGCATGTTGGCAGTGATGCCGAAATTGGCCACTTCCGTCGCAAGCGTCTTGTTCCAGCCGACCAGCGCCGAACGCAGCGTGTTGGAAAGCGCGAGATTGGCAATCGGTTCGACGACGCCGGAGGAAGCGACCGTCAGGATGCGGCCGAAACCCTGTTCCTTCATCTGCGGTAGCAGCGCATTGGTAAGCGTGATGACGCGCAGCACCATGGACTGGAAGAAGGTGTCGAGCTTGTCGGCCGTCATATCCTCCGTCGTGCCGGGTGTCGGGCCGCCGGTGTTGTTGACGAGGATGTCGATACCGCCAAGCTTCTCCCTGACAGCATTCACCATGGCTGCGACGAAATTGTCGTCGGCAATATCCCCCCAGACCCATTCGGCCTTGCCTTTGCCTTCGGCATTGATCGCCTTGCAGTTCTCCGCGAGGCGGTCGCCTGAGCGGCCGACGAGCAGCACGTTCGCGCCTTCCGCCGCGAGCGCCTTCGCAATTCCGAGGCCGAGGCCGCGCGATGAGGCGAGCACGAGAGCGCGTTTGCCGGTAAGACCGAGATCCATGATGCTGTTCCTTCCATTCCTGTCTTCGGACTGTCGGCCTTTATAGCAGGGGCATTTGGTCGCGAAAGGCCGAACTTGCTTTCTTCGGTTCGCGCCTTATAGTTGACGTGAACGTAAAAGTAAGTTGAAGAAACGGAAAGGCGATTTGCGCGAATGGCAAGGCTGAAGACGTTTTCCCGCCTCGACAAGCGGGGCGGCTTTTGCCAAGACAGGATGCCTGCCGCAACAGGTGCCTGAACAGACGCCGGGAGGGGCCGGCGAGCGGAGTTGGATATGAACGAACAGGAACTTCCCGAACGGGAGAGCATGGAATTCGACGTGGTGATCGTGGGCGCGGGGCCGGCGGGGCTTGCGGCGGCGATCCGCCTGAAGCAGGTCAACCCGGATCTGACGGTCGTGGTGCTTGAAAAGGGGTCGGAAGTGGGCGCCCATATCCTCTCCGGTGCGGTGGTCGATCCGATCGGCATCGACAGGCTTCTGCCCGGCTGGCAGGAAGAGGAGGGCCATCCCTTCAAGACGCCGGTCACCGACGACCAGTTCCTGTTCCTGGGTCCTGCCGGCGCGATCCGTCTGCCCAACGTCGCCATGCCGCCGCTGATGAACAATCACGGCAACTACATCGTCTCGCTCGGAAACGTCTGTCGCTGGCTCGCCGAAAAGGCGGAAGCACTGGGCGTCGAGATCTATCCGGGCTTTGCCGCGACCGAAGTGCTCTATGATGAACAGGGCGCGGTCATCGGGGTGGCGACCGGCGACATGGGCATCGAGAGGAACGGCGAGCCCGGCCCCAACTATACCCGCGGCATGGCACTGCTCGGCAAATACGTGCTGATCGGCGAGGGCGTGCGCGGTTCGCTCGCCAAGCAGCTGATCGCCCGCTTCGGCCTGCAGGACGGCCGCGAGCCGCAGAAATACGGCATCGGCCTGAAGGAACTCTGGCAGGTGAAACCGGAAAACCACAGGCCCGGCCTGGTGCAGCATTCGTTCGGCTGGCCGCTCGGCATGAAGACCGGCGGCGGCTCCTTCCTCTATCACCTGGAGGACAATCTCGTCGCCGTCGGTTTCGTGGTCCATCTCAACTACAAGAACCCCTGGCTTTACCCCTTCGAGGAGTTCCAGCGCTTCAAGACGCATCCTTCGATCCGCACCACGTTCGAGGGCGCCAAGCGTCTTTCCTACGGCGCCCGCGCCATCACGGAAGGAGGGTACCAGTCGGTACCGAAACTGTCCTTCCCCGGCGGCGCGCTGATCGGCTGTTCGGCCGGTCTCGTCAACGTGCCGCGCATCAAGGGCAGCCACAATGCGGTTCTGTCCGGCATGCTGGCGGCCGAAAAGATCGCCGAGGCGATCGCCGCCGGCCGCGCCAATGACGAGCCGATCGAGATCGAGACCGAATGGCGGCAGACCGCGATCGGCACGGACCTGAAGCGGGTCAGGAACGTCAAGCCGCTCTGGTCGAAGTTCGGCACGGGCCTCGGCATTGCGCTCGGCGGGCTGGACATGTGGACGAACCAGCTCTTCGGCTTCTCCTTGTTCGGCACGCTGAAGCACGGCAAGACGGATGCGGAGAGCCTGGAACCCGCATCGAAGCATCAGAAGATCGACTATCCGAAGCCGGACGGGGTGCTCACCTTCGACCGCTTGTCCTCGGTGTTCCTCTCGAACACCAACCATGAGGAGGACCAACCGGTCCACCTCAAGGTCAAGGACATGGACCTGCAGAAGCGCTCCGAACACGACGTCTATGGCGGCCCTTCGGCGCGTTACTGTCCGGCCGGCGTCTACGAATGGGTGGAGAAGGATGGCGAGATGACCTATGTCATCAACGCGCAGAACTGCGTCCACTGCAAGACCTGCGACATCAAGGACCCCAACCAGAACATCAACTGGGTCCCGCCCCAGGGCGGCGAAGGGCCGCTTTACCAGAATATGTGATCATCGCAGGTAGTTCTCGCGACCGCTGCCCTGCGGAAGACAGGCTCGCCGCCTGTCCCCGCCGGCGAATTGCGCAGCCTCCGGAACGGGCCGCCTTTTCCCTTGATCTGCCGCAAGGCCCGTTCCCGCAAACCGACTAGCATCGGCATGCGGTCGTCCATGGTGTCGGGCCGCGGTTCTGTTGATCTAGGGAGAACTGAGATGAAACGGATACTGACAGCAATCGTCGTCGTGGCGAGCACAGGCCTCCTTGCCGGTACGGCCTATTCGCAAGCCTATGGTGACGGCCCCTGGGGGCGCGGTTTCGGTGGCCCGGGCTGGGGAATGGGCATGGGTTCAGGCCCCATGATGCACGCGCCTGGCCGCGGGCGATTCGCCATGATCGATGCGAACGGAGACGGCAAGGTGACTGCGGAGGAGGCTGCGTCCGCCGCCGAGGACGTCTTCATCGCGATGGATGCTGACGACAATGGCGATCTGAGCAAGGACGAATACATGGCCGTGCGGATGGGACCGCAGATGGGCTGGAACAAGGATCGGCAGGCTGCCCGCGAGAAGGCGAAGCTCACGCGTTTCGATGAAATGGATCAGGACAAGAACGGCACCGTGACCCAGGTCGAGTTCATAGCCGGCGCCAAGGCCCATTACGATGCGGCCGATGCCGACAAGAACGGAGAAGTGACGCCGTGGGAATGGCGTAGCCAGCAGTGGAATTGAACGACCTCGGCGGACCGCGGGGCACTGCGGTGCCCCGTTTCTTCATGGTTTGCGATAAGAGCAGGATGTTTGCTGGCGCGTCGGGCTGAATTAAACGTCTATTAACCATAATATTCTTAAGTCTTGGGTCATCGTTCCGACGCACCAAGGACACATTCATGTCGATTTCCCGTCGCGGTTTTCTGGTCGGTCTGCCGCTGATGCTGGCCGGCTGCGCTTCCACCGTTCCAGAGGCGAATTACGCGGCTTTGCCGAACGAGGAATTCCCGTTAAAGGCCGTGTCGCTCGACAGGATCAAGCCGGAACTTCGCCGCCAGGAAGTGGCCTATGAAACGGCGCACCCCGCCGGAACCGTCGTCGTCGATACGCCGGCTCGCCGCGCCTTTTATGTCCTTGGTGAAGGTCGCGCGATCCGTTACGGCGTCGGCGTCGGCCGCGCCGGTCTGGCGCTAGCAGGCAACGCCTATGTCGGACGCAAGGCGGAATGGCCGAGCTGGACGCCGACCTTGAACATGCAGCGTCGGGAAGCCCGCTACCGGAAGCTCGCCGGGGGCGTGCCGGGCGGCCCGAACAATCCGCTGGGCGCCCGCGCCATGTATCTATACCGCAACGGCAACGACACGCATTTCCGCATTCACGGCACGAACCAGCCGGAATCGATCGGTCTTGCCATGTCGAGCGGCTGCATCCGCATGATGAACCACGACGTCATCGATCTTTACGAACGGGTCAAGGTCGGTGCCCGTGTGGTCGTGATCCAGGCCTGATCGACTGGCCGCAGGCCTGCCGGGCAAGAGTCCGCCGTTTCAGCCACGGCGGGCTTCTGCGCGATCAGAAGCCGGAGAGCACGAGCTTGCCCCTGGTGCGGTTGCTCTCGATCATCGCATGGGCCTTTTTGAGATTGGCGGCGCTGATCGTGCCGAGTACCTCGGAAAGCGTGGTGCGGATCTTCTTCGCATCCACCAGTTCGGCGACATGGTTCAAAAGCTTGTGCTGCTCGATCATGTCCGCTGTCTGCCAGACGGGCCGGGCAAACATCATCTCCCAGTGGATGGAGAGCGCCTTACTCTTGAAGGGGCGCAGGTCCATCGGCTCCTTTGGGTCGTCGATCAGTGAGAACCGGCCCTGCGGCGCGATCAGCTCGATAATGTCCTTGATGTGCTGGTCGGTATGGGTGGTCGAGAAGACGAAGGCGGGCGCGCCGATCGCCATCTCGGCAAGCTGCGTCGCCATGGGTTTCGAATGGTCGAGCACGTGATGGGCGCCGAGTTCCCTGATCCACTGCTGGGTCTGGGGCCGTGAGCCGGTGCCGATCACGATAACGTCGGAAAGCTCGCGCAGGAGCTGGATGGCGATCGAACCCACCCCGCCGGCGCCGCCGATGATGAGAACCGCATTCCACGCGCCTGCCACCTTGTCCTCGACCTTCATGCGATGAAAGAGCGCCTCATAGGCGGTGATTGCCGTCAGCGGCAGCGCAGCGGCTTCCTCGAAGCCCAGCGTATTCGGCTTGAAACCGACAATCCGCTCGTCGACCAGATGGAACTCCGCATTGGTGCCCGGGCGGTTGATTGCGCCGGCGTAATAGACTTCGTCGCCCGGCTTGAAGAGTTTGACGTCGGGCCCGACGGTTTTGACGATGCCGGCCGCGTCGTAACCGAGAACCCGATATTGGCCGGCTTCGACAGTCGCCGAGGCGCGGACCTTGGTGTCGACGGGATTAACGGAGACCGCCTTGATCTCGACCAGCAGGTCTCGGCCCTTCGCTTCCGGCACGGGCAGCTCGATATCGAGCAGGGAAGTTTCGGCTGTAACGGGCTGGGGTGTGTTGAAGCCGACGGCGCGCATCTCAAAATCTCCTTGGTTTCGTTGCGTGGAAACTAGTGTGACGTCCCAGAGATTATGACTCGTTGAGCAAAGGTATTGGATAAGACTTTGCCATCTTTTCGCGGGCTTGGTCTGTCGAGAACATCCATCGGATTTGAGCGCCACTTTCGGTTCGACGCC
>NZ_JBEAAL010000018.1:0-162789 GCF_040066075.1 Neorhizobium phenanthreniclasticum | reverse complement strand
GGCGTCGAACCGAAAGTGGCGCTCAAATCCGATGGATGTTCTCGACAGACCAAGCCCGCGAAAAGATGGCAAAGTCTTATCCAATACCTTTGCTCAACGAGTCATAATCTCTGGGACGTCACACTAGATGCCGTTCGGGAAGAGCGGCGCTCCCCGGCCTTTGGCGACGAAAGTCCGGAAATCTTCGACCGCGTGCTCATTGGCAAGCGCGCAGAACGGTCCGCGACTCACCTCAATGCCATTGATGTTCCGCAGTCGCACATCCATTTCGGCGCTTTTCAACGTCACTGCGGCCGTGTTGACCACCGGTGCATGCAGCACCTTGAAACCGTATTCACCACCGACGAGCAGGCCAGGCAGCACTCCCGCCGGCACCACCACATCCGCACCATCCCGAACCAATGGCTCCGCACAAGCGGTAAAATTTGCCAACATCCGGCGTCGCGCCTTATCGTCGCCGGCAAAGGCGGCACTGAAATCGGATGGCTCGCAGTTCAGCCCGGCCACGTGCTTCACGCGATTGCCAAGGCCGTAGAGATCGGCCTGTTCATAGTGCCAGACCTGGAAAACGTCATCGAGGGTGATGAGTGCCATGCGCCGGCCAAGTCGGGCAGCATAATGCATGCAGACCTCGCCCGCGCCGATCACCGGAATGGTGAGCGCCGACTTGAGTTCATAGAGACCCGGATCCTGAAAATGGCCGATGACTACCGCATCGTAACCGCGGCTCGCCGCTTCCAGCCCGTTATCGATCGCAATCGCCGCACAGCGGAATTCCGCTAGCCGCCCGAAATGTCTGTCCGGCGGGCTGATGCCGAAGACATCGACCGTTGTGCCCGGTTCGGCAATCCCGTTCAGATAATCCGAGAGCCGCGTCATGTAGCCGGCGCTCGCGGTGGCATCGATAAAGCTCTGCCAGAAGATGCGCATGTTATCCCCTTTCCTTCGCGTTTCTCTACGATTCTGCCTCGTCAAAACATCGATTTAAGGCTTTACTCCACGCACAGAATCAGCCTGGAGAGCCTCATGATTTCGCCGACCTCGCCCGAAAGCCCCCTGAGCGACGCGACCGTCGAAATGTCGGAGGCCGCGCTGACGGAATTCGAATGGTCGCTTTGGCGGATTTCGGCCGCCTTCCTGCGCTGGCAGTCGGAATGTTCGAGTGAGCTTGCAGGAGCCGGATTGAGCGGCCTCGATACCGCGATCCTGCACACGATCCGTTATCGCAACAAACCGAAAGGGCTTGGGGAAATCTCCCGCCTGCTCGGCCGCGACGACACCGCCAACATTCAATACGCCATCAAGAAGCTGCAGACCCTGCAACTGATCGAACGCGTCAAGGGCCGGTCGCGCAAGGATACGCTCTATGTACCGACCCGAAAGGGCACTAAACTGACACAGGACTACCGATTGCTGCGCCGGCATTTGCTGGTTTCGCTGATCCAGAAGATGGATCACGCGGAAAAGGGGCTTGGAAATGCGACAGAAATGCTGGAACTGCTCACGAGTTTCTACGACACCGCCGCCCGGCGCGTGGCAAGCGGATCTCATCCGGTGGAGCGCTCCTGAACCAAAGCCAGCACGCGCAGCGGACTTCCCGAGCCGTTTTGGATTTTGAGTGGGGCCGCGACGATCATGGCGCCAGTCGGCGGCAACTTGTCGAGATTGGTTAAGCACTGCAGCCCATAACGTCCCGTGCCGTGCAGGTAATGATGGGCGGGATAGGGCGGCGAGAAATGCCCGGCCTGTCCCGCATCCGTACCGATCGTCTCGGTACCGAACCCGATAATGCCACGCTCTTCGACCAGAAAGCGCATGACCGCGGCATCCGGTCCCGGTGTATGAGCGCCATCCGCTCCGAGGTTGGCATAGGCGGCGCCCCTCTTCTTCGACCAGTCTGTCCGCAAAAGCACCCAGGACCGAGCGGGAATGCGGCCGTGCTTCTCCTCCCATGTCGTCACCTCGGCAACCGTCAGCAGAAAATCCGCATCCTTTGCTACTTCGGCTGAGCAGTCGATCACGCAGGCCGGCGCAATCATGTCGGCCGGCGGCAGGGTATCGACGGTATTGAGTGGAAGATCGCGACCGGTATACCAATGGACCGGCGCGTCGAAATGCGTGCCGGTATGCTCGCCGAACGAAAGGTTGTTCCAGTACCAGGCAGGCCCTGAGGCATCATAACGCGAAATCCGCTCCATGCGGAACGGGGCCGATTGACCAAGCTCCGGCGGCATGACGATGACCGGAAAATCCGGCGATAGCGTATGAGTGAGATCGATGACACGCACCGCACCGCTCGCCAGTGCTCGGGCAAATGCGTCCAGAATATCCCCGCTCATTGACCAGCCTCCCGTTCGACGGCTTTTGGATTGTCGAAGAGCCGCGCCTCGATATCCTTGGCCACGTCCCCGACATAAATATCCTCGATCCCGTATTTCAGCCCGTCGACGATTGCGTCCGCCAACGCCTTCGGTGCGACTTTGGGCGGCGGCACGGTCTGGAACCATTCGGTATCAAGTGGGCCGGAAAAGGCATTGATCACCCGGATGCCTCCAGGCCGCAGCTCTGTGCGCAGCCATTGCGACAGCGACAGGCAAGCGGCATGCGCGGCGGAATGGACTCCGAATTGCGGCGCATTGCTGAGCCCGTGGACTGAGAGCACGTTGACCCAAGCAACGGCTCCCGTCGGGCCATCAGCGCCCCGCGAACGCATCACCGGCCCGAAGGCCTGCGCCAGCCGCATCAGGCCCATCACCGTATGGTCGATGGAATCCCGAGCTGTATTGGCTGCACCAACATCGAAGAGGTGCACAGGGCGGACGTGATCGGCCGTATTGATCAGGATTTCCACCTTGGCGCCGATATCCATGGCAAGCTCATGGACTGAACGCGCATTTGTAAGGTCCAGGTCGACGAGTTCGATGCCGTCGATCGCCTCAAGTGACTTCTGTTCGTTGAACGGCTTCCAGCGATCCGAAACGCCTATAAAAATCTTGGTCGCACCCGCCTTCTTCAAGGCCTGCGCCAGCGCTACAGCCGCCGGACTGCGGCCATCGGTGATCAGCACCCGCCGATGCTTGGGATCGGCGGTCAACTCCCGCCACTGAAGGTCGTCTTCCATGTTTGGCGTCTCCGGAATAGGCTTGGCGAAGAACACTGCTTGGCCACTCCTGTCGAGTTGCAGCGACAGGACCACTCGATTGCCTGGCCCACCACAATCGCCATGTAGATGCGTCACGATGCTCGGTCCGCAATCGAGCTTTACCAGGCCGGCCCGCCAGGGCGTGTGCTCACGGTAGTAGGGATCGCTGGTCACGTCGATCCTGGTTTCCGAGAGCAGAACCCCGCCGGTCGGTGTATCCTGAAACCGCAGGTCGGATGACAGGCAGTTCGGGCAGGCTTCACGGGGAGGATAGGTATATCGTCCGCATTCACTGCAACATTGCAGCGTGAATCGGCCGGACGCAGCCGCAAGCGTCAATCCATGCGCCTTGCGGCTGCGCGTCGACGGCGGCGACAACGGCTGGCGCGTGCGGGCGAGCGGATTTTTGCGTTTCGGTTTTGCGAGCGGTTCGGTCATGACGCCCTCGCCAGTATGGCCGCCGCAGAGGCAAGCCCACGATCGTAGTTGATCATGCCGAAGCCGGAAACGAGACCGAGCTTCGCATCCTTCACCTGCGTGCCACCTGCCGCATCAAGCAGTTGACGCATCGCCTCGGTGATCCCGAGATGTCCGCCGGCCGCACCTGCCTGCCCAACGGAAAGCTGTCCGCCAGATGTGTTATGCGGGAAGGTGCCATCGATCGTGAATGTGTGCTGGCGCACAAAATCCGGCCCCTCACCCTTGCCGCAAAAACCCAGATCCTCGAACTGCACCATCGAAATGACCGCGTAGTCGTCATAGGTCTGGACAAAATCCATGTCGTCCGAGGCCACCCCGGCCATGCCAAAGAGCTCGTCCCGATCAACCACCCAGCCGCCTCGTACCTGTACCGGATCATCCGGAAACGCATTGTGCCGCTCGATGGCGGAAAGCAGTCGTACGAACGGCAGCCCGAGCGATTTCGCCGTGTCTTCCCGCATCACCAGAAACGCCTCGGCCCCCGCGCAGGGCATAACGCAATCGAACAGGTGGAACGGTTCGGCGATCGGTCGTGCCGCCATATATTGCTCCAATGTCAGAGGCTTCTTCATCAGCGCATGCGGGTTTTTGAGTGCATTATCGCGCTGGGCGACGCAGAGCTTGCCGAAATCCTCGCGCGTCGCGCCGTAGCAATCCATGTAGTGACGGGCGATCAGAGCGAAACTGGCGTTCGGGCCGCCGGCGCCATAGGGATAGGAAGCGTCCTGCGCAAAACGGGAGAAGTTGGCAAGCGTCTTGCGGAAGGTATCAACCTGGTTCGTATCTGCGGCGACACAGGCGACGATATCTGCATCACCCGCCTGCACTGCCCTCGCCGCCCGTCGGATCGAAACGATGCCGGCCGCGCCACCCATCGGCACATGATCGATCCATCGCGGCGAAAGCCCGAAATGCTGGGTCAGTGCGATCGCGCTGTCCGGCCCCATCGTGAAGCTCGAAACTGAAAAGCCGTCGAAATCCCGATGACTGATGCCTGCACCCTCTGACAGCGCCCGTAACGCCCTGCCCATCCACCAATGCGCGCTTTCAATGGAATAGCGCTGATAGGGCACTGTCACCGGCACCGTCAGCACCACGCCATCATAGGGTTTTCGCGCGCGGGAAAAGGCCATCAGGCGACCGTCAGCTTGACATCGACATTGCCGCGTGTGGCGTTCGAATAGGGGCAGCGCTCGTGTGCGCCGGCGACGATCTCTTCGGCCACCGCCCGATCGATGCCCGGCAGGGAGGCGACCAGTTCGACTGCTAGCGCATAACCGACCGGCACCGGCCCGATGCCCACCTTGGCCGTGATCGAGGTATCATCCGGCAACGCAACTTTCCTGTTGCGGGCAACCAGCTTCACCGCGCCGAGGAAGCAGGCTGCATAACCGGCAGCGAAAAGCTGTTCCGGATTGGTGCCTTCGCCACCTGGCCCTCCCAGACCCTTCGGCACGGAAAGATTGACCGAAAAGCTGCCGTCGACACTCCGGGCTTTGCCTTCGCGCCCGCCATGGGCCGTAACGACGGTTTCGTAAAGGATCTTGTCTGGGATCACGCGAGCCTCCATATAGAAATTTAAGCTTTGATTCATAGCATAGAAGAAAACGACCCAACGCGGAAGCGGCGTCAGCCAGCCTTGCGGATCGACGCCTTCAATTTGCGCAGATCGATTGCCGAACCTTCTTCGACCGCTTTCGCCGCCATCGTCTTGATCTCACCACGCTGCAGTTTCTGGGTAGAGCTCACCGGCAATTTGTCGATGAAGACCACGTAACCCGGCAGTTTATGATAGGCGATATGGGCGCCCGCCCTCTCGACGATCTGCCTCGCCTTTTCGGCCGGTTCGCCCACTTTGGTCTTCTCGCTTTCGACGATGAAAGCGAACACTTCCTCGCCGCGCAGGTCGTCCAGCACCGGCGTTACGGCGGAAGCCTTCACGCTCGCATCCTTGGCAAGCGCCGCCTCGACTTCCAGCACGGCGATGTTCTCACCGCTGCGCCGCACGATGCTCTTCTTGCGATCGAAAAAATAAAGGAGCCCCTTTTCGTCGGCATGGACAACATCACCGGTATGGAACCAGCCGCCCTCCCAGGCCTCCTCGGTCGCTTTTTCATCCTTCAGGTAGCCGCTAAAGAAACCATCCCGCGGGTTTGCGCCCTTTGCACGTACGAGAAGTTCACCCGGCTCGCCAAGCTCTACATCATTCCCCGCATCATCGACGATACGGAAATCCATGCCGGCGCGCGGCCGACCGATGCAGCGAAGCCCCGGCGTATAGTCGTCCGCTGCTGTTGTTGTTACGGCCCGTCCGCCCGTCTCGGTCATTGCCCAGGCCTCGACGATCGGAATGCGATAGCGCTCCTCGAACTCGATTTTATGGCGCGCATCCACACCAGGCCCCAACGCAAATTTCACCTTGTGCGCACGCTCCGCTTTAACGATTGGGAGCTGGAGCAGGATCGCCGGGATGACGCCCAGACAATGAATGATGGTCGCGCCGGAATCGGTTATCGAAGCCCACCAGGAACTTGCATGGAACCGGTCGAGCGGTACGATCGCACCACCCTTCATGATCATGCCGACCGCCGTGCAGCCGAGCGCATTCATATGGAACATCGGCAGCGGCGTCAGCGCCACTTCCGCTCCCTCGCCCATTTCGGCAATGCCGCCCTGGGTCGTGTACCATTCGGCGACAGCGATAAAGTAGCTGTTTGAAAGAATGCAGCCTTTCGGCTTGCCGGTGCTTCCGGATGTGAAGAGCAGCGCACATTCCTGGTCCGGCCCGCCCGGGCGCGCTTCGTGGGGTTCCTGAGACGACGGGATATCGTCGCCGGGGGCAATTACCGACACCTTCCCGGGCTTGATGTCGCGCAATTCGCCCAGCCGCTCGGCAATCACGACCATCAGCGATGCTTCGGCCATGTCGAGCTGAAAGAGAAGCTCGTCGCGGCGCAAATCCGGATTGATCGGCACGATCGACACGCCGATTGCATTCAGCGCCAACCAGTAGTCAAAGAATTCCGGCCGGTTTTCGAGGAGCAGCGCGATGCGCGAGCCAATCCCATATCCCGCTTCTGCGAACTTCCGCTTCAGAAGGCTAATCCGCGCGAAAACCTCACCATAGCTGTAGCGAAAACCCTCCGGCGCATAGGGAAGCTTGGCGCTTGCCGGCGCAATAAGCATCGGCGCATCGGGATTTTTCAGCGCCTGGTGTTCGAACAGCAGGTAGGGAGAATACATCGTCTTGTCCTCAACCTCTTTCCAGCAGGCCCTTGATCAGGAACATCTCGGCCTCATGGATCGTCCCGAACTGGATCCATTCCGCATCCGTCTGCGTTTCGAGCCGCCAGGTGAGCAGCGTCACCACGCATCTATCCGGCCCCATACGGAGAAGCTCACCCGGAATGACCCGCGACATGTTGCGGAACTGCATAGCCTCCTTCGTCGCGCCGACTTCGTAGTCCACCTGCAGCCGGGTGTGATCAACATGGAGACGCACATAAGTCGGCTTGCCGGTGAACGTCGATGTACCGCGGAAGAGTCCAGGCTCCACCTCGGTGCGATTCAAGCTGCCCCATGCCCACTGACCCTGTTTCAGACCGTCGGACATAAGCTCGAAGGCGGCCACCGCCGGGCGGTTCACCATGACGCTGCTGGAATGGCAATGCGGATCGATCATGGCGTCCCTTTCTAAACCTGTGGAGCTGTCTCTCTAAAAGACATTTTAAGCATAAAATAATTGGAAAGAACGTCAATGATTTTTATGACGAAGGCTTCGAGTTCAGTCGTCTGCAATTGACAGCTGCTCTGAATTTCAACCAGGCGGCATCTTGAAAGCCATGATTTCCGGCATTTTGCACGTTCTGGTCGATTCGATTCTCGCTTCCCCGCGATCTTAAATTTTAGGCTTGAAGTAATTTATACGTCGTTCTACGATCCCCTCAATTGTCGAGGGGACGGCCGCAAAGAACGGCACCAAACAGAACCATCAGAAGCCCCTGACAGGATTGCAGGCTTGCGTTTCACAAACCGCCGCAGGTCCATCGGCCCGTGCCGATGGGCAGAACCAGAGGGATCGTCATGACTTTTGAAATTGACCGCAGAAATCTCCTGCAGATGCTCGGCCTCGCCGCCGTGGGCGGCTCCGTGCTCTCGCAGGCCACCTTCGCTTTCGCTGCAGATACCGACAACGTCACCATCGGCTGGCCGAGCGACGTGCCGTCCTGGGATCCGAACCTGCGCTTCGTGCCGGATGCGCAGCCGATCTTCAAACTTGTCTTCGACCAGCCACTCGACCAGGCGCCCGACCTGAAGCTCATTCCCAATCTCATCAGCAAATGGGAACTGAAGCCGGACGGTCTCTCGATGCCGTTCGAGATCCGTAGCGACGTGAAATTCCACAATGGCGATCCGATGACGATGGAGGACTTCAAATACACCTTCGTCGAGCGCGTGAAATCCGGCCTGAAACTGGATATTGCCAATTCCTGGCGCACGCTGACGGATATCGAAATTACTTCGCCGACGAGTGGCGTGATGAAATTCTCCGCCCCGACCCCGACCGCACCGCAATGGCTTGCCTTCCTCGGCAGCTATCTTGTGCCGAAGAAATATGTCGAATCTGTTGGTCCCGAAGAATTCGCCAAGAAGCCGATCGGCACTGGTCCCTACAAGCTCGTGGACTATCAGATGAACTCGCGCATTGTGCTGGAGCGCAACGATGACTATTTCGGTGCCAAACCGAAGGTCAAGCGCGTCACGATCGATATCATCAAGGATCCGTCGGCGCGCACCGCAGCCATCCAATCCGGCCAGGTGGACTTGACTGTCAACATCCCGGTCCGCGAAGCCGAACGCCTCGGCAAGACCGAGGGCCTGACCGCCGAGATCAATCCCTTCACCCGCCTGATCCTGCTGCAGATGCGCAACGACAAGGGCTTCAGCGACATGGCCGTGCGCCTTGCTGCCCATCATGCGATCGACAAGTCAGCGCTCTCCAAGGCCTTCTACGGTGGTGCCGCCGTACCGCTCTCCATTCCGGCGACACCCGGCACGCCAGGTTACCTGCCTGACTACAAGTTCGCTTACGATCCGGAACTGTCGAAGAAACTGCTGAAGGATGCCGGTTACACGGCCGACAAGCCGGCGACCTTCACGCTGGCTGCCACCAACGGCCAGTTCCCGAGCGATTTCGATATTGCCCGCGCCCTCGTCCAGATGTGGCAGAAAGTCGGCCTCAAGGTCGAGCTGCAGCAGATCGAATATTCGAAATATTTCGAGCTGAACCGCGGCGGCCAGCTGCCGGAAGCGACCCTCTACAGCTTCGACAATGCTACCGGCGACCCCGAAATCTTCTCTGGCTATCTCATGAACCCGAAGATGCCGTTCGGTGCCTGGAAGGGTCAGGAGATCGGCGACAAGATCCTCAAGCTCTTCGTCGAGCCGGTTTATGAAAAACGCATTGCCGGCTACAAGGAAGTGGCCAAGGAAGCCGTCGAAACCGGCGCCAATATTCCGATCCTGCAGAGCGTCCAGACACTGGTGCGCAAGAAGAACCTCAACTACGTCAAGTACGGCAATGCCTGGGTTCTGGGCAGCACCATGTCCTG
Source organism: Neorhizobium phenanthreniclasticum (assembly GCF_040066075.1). Lineage (NCBI taxonomy): Bacteria > Pseudomonadati > Pseudomonadota > Alphaproteobacteria > Hyphomicrobiales > Rhizobiaceae > Neorhizobium > Neorhizobium phenanthreniclasticum. The sequence goes on along the minus strand of NZ_JBEAAL010000018.1, from coordinate 153,555 downwards.
GTCCTGATGCCGGCCTGATGAAACTGTTCGGGGTCCGGGCCTGTCCGGCCCCCTTTTCCTGATATCGTAATACGGGGCATGCGCATGTTTGCGACCATTGCCAATTTGCTGGTAAAGCGCGTGCTGACCGCGATACCGATCCTTCTCGTTGTTTCCGCGCTTCTCTTCTGCATCCTGCGCATCCTGCCGGTCGATCCGGCCGCCATGTCGCTGCCGCCGAATGCCACGGTCCAGGAGATCGAGGCGATGCGTACGGAAATGGGGCTCGACCGGCCTCTCTACGAACAATACGGCATCTGGCTCAATCAACTCCTGCATGGCGATATCGGCCGTTCCATCCATTTCCGCCAGGATGTGACATCGCTGATCGGCGGCACGCTGCCAGCCACGATCGAGCTTGCCGTCATCGCCATGATGGTCGCTACCGTCTTCGGCCTTGCCGGCGGCTTGTTCCTTTTTTACGTGCGCGGCACCCGCGCCGAAGCCGTGATGGATTTCATCTCCATACTGCTGCTCTCTCTACCGGAGTTCCTCTGGAGCCTTTTCCTGCTCCTGATTTTCGGGGTCTTCTTCGAGATTCTGCCATTCACAGGGCGGCTGAGCCCCGGTTTTGAACGACCGGTTGTCACAGGCTTCCTGCTGATCGACAGTCTGGTCACCGGCAATATCTCGACCTTCTTCAATGCGCTGGAGCATATGATCCTACCCTGTCTCGCGCTCGGCATAGCGCTTTCCCCCTCCCTGATGCGCGTGCTGCGCTCCAGCCTGCTCGACGCCTATCAGGACGACTATATCCAGCAGGCGCGGCTGCGCGGACTCTCGGAGAAACGGATCCTGATCCGCCACGGATTGAAGAACGCCATCCTGCCGACACTGAGCCTCATGGGTGTCCAGTTCGGTTTCCTCTTTGGAGGCACGTTGCTCGTCGAGATCATCTATTCCTATCCGGGCATGGGCAATCTGATGGTCGATGCTATTCGCAACGCCGACCTGCCGATCATCCAGGGGGCGGGGCTCACCTATTGCATCGCGGTTCTGGTGATCAGCATCGTGGTCGATAGTCTCTACCTAATCCTCAACCCGAAACTGAGGATGCGCTGACATGCAACCACTTCCCCTCTGGCTGAAATCCGGCCGCGTTCAGACCGGCCTTGTCATCATCTCCATCCTCGGCATCTGCGCTGTCTTCGCACCCTATCTCGCGCCGAACGATCCGAACGAGCAGAACCTTCTCGCCATCCTCACGCCGCCCGCCTGGGCCAATGGCGGGGACCCGATGTTTCCGCTCGGCACCGACAGCCTTGGCCGATGTATTCTCTCTCGCCTGATCTTTGGCGCCCGCGTTGCCCTCACCGTCGCCTTCACCGCATCGGTCGGCGCCATGATCCTCGGCGCGATCTTCGCCCATGTCGCCGGCTACTTCGGCGGCTGGGTGGATTGGCTGATCGGCCGCGTCGTTGAAATCTGGCTCTCCTTTCCGCCGGTCATCCTGTCGCTGATCCTCATGGTCGGCCTCGGCACCGGCCTGCGCAACGTTGTGCTGGCAATCATCCTCGTCGACTGGACCCGCTTCTGTCGGGTGCTCAGAAGCGAGGTGATCGTGCTGCGACGCCGCGACTATGTCGCCGCCGCCCAGCTTGTCGGCTTCTCACATTGGCGCACCATTACCCGTGAGATACTGCCGGGCACATTGCCACTTTTGATTACCCTCATGAGCCTCGAAATGGGTGTCGCCGTCATCGTCGAGGCGATCCTTTCCTTCGTCGGCATGAGCGTCGGTTCGGAAACCCCCGCCTGGGGTCAGATGATCGCCGATGCCCGCCAGAATATCTACGAAGCACCGTTCAACCTGATCGCGCCGATTTTTGCGATCTTCTTCGCAGTCTTCGGTTTCAACATCCTGGGCGATGGGCTGCGCCGCACGCTCGACACGCGCCTGACGCAGACGGAGCGTACCTGATATGGCCATTCTCTCCGCACAAGGTCTCTGCGTTGAATCGCTCGGCGGCAAGGAAAGCTTTCCGGTCCTGACAGACCTCAACTTCTCGCTGGGACCAGGCAAGATCCTCGGCCTCGTGGGTGAATCCGGCGCCGGCAAATCAATGATCGGCCGCACCATCTCGCAATACCTGCCGAAAGGTTTTGCGGTCACCAGGGGCACGCTGGAGTTCGATGGCGAGGATCTGGTGAGCATGGTGCCGGAACGCCGCCGGAACCTTCTCGGACGTGACATCGCCTTCATACCGCAGGAGCCGCTCTCCGGCCTCAACCCGGTCTTGAGCGTCGGCCAGCAGATGAAGGAGCACCTTCTGCGCATCGGCCTCGCCCCCGGCGAGAACTGGCGCGAGCGAGCACTGAAGGAATTCGAGTCGGTACACCTGCCGCATGGCTCGGCACTGCTGGAAAAATACCCGCATCAGCTTTCCGGCGGCATGTGTCAGCGCATTCTGATCGCCATGGCCTTTGCCAGCCGGCCCCGCCTGCTCATTGCCGACGAACCGACGACCGCACTCGACGTGACGATCCAGGCGCGTATCGTCAAGCTGATCGCAGAGATGCAAAAGCGCGACGGCACCGCGGTAATCTTCATCACACATGACCTCCGTCTCGCCTCCCAGATCAGCGACGAGATCATGGTGCTATATGCAGGCCGCCCGGCCGAACGCGGTCCCGCCAAACAGCTCTTTTCGGCACCGGCGCACCCTTACACGCGCTGTCTGCAGCTTGCCAATCCCACGATCAGTGGCCCGCGCCGCGGCCTGTTCATTCTGCCCGAGCGCATGCCGGGCTTGCGCGTGCTGAAGGAGCTTAAGGGTTGCCGTTTCGCGTCACGCTGTCCAAACGCCGTCGAAGCCTGCACCGAAAGCGAACCGCCGCTCGCCGATATCGGCCCGAACCATATCGCCGCCTGCATCCGCACCGAAAAGACGCCGGAGATCATGCCACCGCTTCTAGCCCCCGGCCGCGAGATCGTCTCGACGAAAATCCACCTCAACGGAGAAAAACTCACCAAGGCCTATACGACCGCCTGGAGCCCGTTTGCCAGGCGCAGCAGCTTCAAGGCCGTGAACGGCGTCGACTTTACCCTCGGCGAAGGCGAATTCGTGGGAATTGTCGGCGAGAGCGGCAGCGGCAAGAGCTCGCTCGCCCGCCTCGTCGTCGGCCTCGACACCCCGACCGAGGGCAGGATCACGCTTGCCGGCCGCGATGTGACGGCCAACGGCAATGCGGAAAAAGCCTATCGCCGGGAATATATCCAGATGGTGTTCCAGGATCCGCAATCGGCGCTCAATCCGCGCAGGCGCATCGGCAGCATCGTCACTCAGGCGAACGAGGCCAATGGCCTGCACAACAGCTCGCGCGAACGCATGAGCCGCGCCGCCGAACTTCTGAAGGAGATCGGCCTGCCGCCTGACGCAGCCATGCGTTTCCCCTCCCAGCTTTCCGGAGGCCAGAAGCAGCGTGTCAACATCGCCCGCGCCCTTTGTACTTTGCCGCGCATCCTCGTTGCGGACGAGATCGTCTCCGGCCTCGACGTCTCAGTCCAGGCCCAGCTTCTCGACCTTCTCCTGAAGCTGCGCGATGAGCACGGCTTTTCGATGCTGTTCATCAGCCATGACCTTTCCGTCGTCCGTTACCTCTGCGACCGGGTCATGGTCATGTATCGTGGAGAAGTCGTCGAAAGCGGCAGAACGGAAACCGTCTTCGCCGATCCGCAGCATGCCTATACCCGCAGCCTGCTTGCCGCAGTACCTCCGGATGACGTCAATCTGGAATGGTCGCCGGTTTTGGCAGAAGCAGGATATCAGGTCGAGTAATTTATTCTTCAGGCCCGGCGGAACCGCGCTTCACGGAACAATGATCCTGGTCTCCATCGGGTAATGGGAATTGCCGCCTTCGAAGGGCGGGAAGGTCTTGAAATCTTCGCGCATGGCAACACGCGCCGGTGATTGCAGCGCCGCCTGCAATGCCACTTGGCTGTCAAACATCACCCGGTTGCGCTGCATATGGTTGACCCGCTCCCACGGCAGAAAGCCGCACCAGTCGATGCGCGACAGGACCTCGATCTGCCTGATGCCCGGGAAAGTGCGCATGACCTGCGGATGATGGCTGACATAGTGATGCATCCAGACGTTCAGGTCCTCGGCCGGCCCGGTATAATGCACCACGTAGGAACAGGGATTTCCGTTCTTCTCAATATCGAGCTTGCCGTCATCGACCGGAAAATGCCGGACATACATTGCCTGCTGTGTCGCCTTCGCCCCGCGGATACTCGCAAGCACGCCGGATGCTGCAAGCTGCTGCAGGTGGCCTGTCGGCGCCATTGCCTCTTCGAGCTCGGTGAGCTCGTTGAAATAAAGCTGCATGCCGAAGACAGGGGACTGCTCATCCTTGTTGTACATGTCCCTCGTGACCTCGGGTGTATAGAGATTGGCCGAGGTGAGGCCAGGCGTCAGCTTGATGATCTCGGCGACGGTCTCGACATCCGCCTTGCTCACTACGAGTTGGCTTCCGTCCACATTCTCGAAAAACGCGAAATATGCAAAACGCATGGCTGGACTTTCCCTGCTACATTGTGAGGTCGCAACACATGCGGGGCGGCCTCCGCTTCTCCGTCAATGCTCGACTATCGAACCGGCGGAAGGAAAAAACAAGCTTTAAACCTAAACTATTTCGCGGCTCGATTTTTCCCGGAATTGGTTGGATCTTATATGATTTAAGCTTCAATCTTTTCGCTTGAAAGTCGCCGGGTTTTCGAGCACGATCCGCTCATTCGCGCCGTAAACGAGGATATGAAACGCTGCCGGATTGCTCTTGGGGAGAGCCCGTTTCGTTTATTCCATTTATCGACGACAAGAAAAAACCGTATCCGGTCCGGCGGAGAATACTCCCGGTCAAAACCAGAGGGAAGGAAATCTATGATCATGCCCTTTTTTCGCCGCGCCTTTATAGGCATTGCAGGCGCAACAACCCTGTTCATCGCCAGCGCTGGCTTTGCTTCGGCCGAAGCGCTCGTCGTTGGCTCCTATCCGAGCAACCCGCCCTTCGAATACAAGACCGCCGACGGCAAGTTCGAAGGCTTCGAAGTCGACATCGTCAATGAAGTGGCAAAACGCCTCGGCATGACGGTCGAGATTTCCGACCTCGGCTTCCAGGCACTCTTCGCCGCGACGGCCTCCAAGCGCATCGACGTGGCAATCTCCTCGATCACGATCACCAAGGAACGCCTCGGCAGCCAATCCTTCACCCAGCCCTACTATGATTCCGACATGGGGATCGCCACCCGCAAAGAGGCCAAGCTCGCCGCGGTCGAGGATCTCAAGGATAAGGTCGTCGGCGTTCTCGCCGGCTCCACCGGCGACAAATGGGCCAAGGAAAACAAGGAAAAATACGGCATCAGCGACATCAAGAGCTATAACGCCCAGCAGGACTTGCTGATGGACCTTTCCGCCGGTCGTGCTGATGCCGCCGTGAGCGACGTGCCGGGTATGGAATATGCTTTCCTTAAGATGAAAGACCTCGTGGTCAAGGTCCGCATCAAAACCGGGGAGCAATACGGCCTGATGATGACCAAGGATCATCCGCTGCTCGGCAAGGCGAACGATGCGCTTACCGCAATGAAGAAGGATGGCACCCTCATCGCCATTCATAAGAAATGGTTCGGCACCGATCCCGCCGCAGACTCCGCCACTGCCACCGAACAGCCGCTGCCGAAGCCTTAAGCCGGCTTCCATCGAACAAATTCCATCCATGCCGGCCGGAAACGGCCGGCATTTTCATGAGAGACGGACATGACCCTCCTCGATACGTTCTTCAATCTCGGGGTTCTCGGCGATGCGTTTCCGGCGTTGCTGCGCGGGCTGGTGAACACCTTCCTGCTCGGAATTGCCGGTATCGGCTTCGGCATTCCCTGCGGCCTCGTGATCGGCTTGCTGCGCCTCTACGGGCCGAAACCGCTACGCTATGCCACGGTCTTCTATATCGACATCTTCCGTGCGACGCCCATGTTGGTCGTGCTGATGCTGATCTATTTCGCATTGCCTTTCATCGGCATCCGCCTGTCATCATGGACCTGCGCGATATTGGCCTTCACGATTGTCATGGCCGCCTACATGGCCGAGGTCTTCCGTTCCGGCATCGAGAGCATTCCGAAGGGTCAGTTCGAAGCCGCCGCGGCTCTCGGTCTCTCCTTCATCGTAACGTTGCGCAAAGTCGTATTGCCGCAGGCGGTTCGCATCGTCATCCCGCCGACTACCAACAATTGCGTCTCGATGTTCAAAGACACATCGCTTGCCTCCACGGTGGCTCTGGCGGAGTTGATGAAGGAGGGCCTGGATGCGCAGGCGCTATATGCCAACCCGACGCCGCTGATCGGCGCAGCCCTGATCTACATCGCCTTTCTTTGGCCGATGGTGCGGTTGGTGAGTCTGCTCGAAAAGAAATTCAGCAAGGAAAAGAAGCGGTAAAGCCCTATTCGAAGGCCGCGCCCGAGAGATGGTTGCTGGCCGAGACTTTGACTGCCCCAATTTCCGACCAAAGCCCCGAGATCATACGAGGATCGACGTCCGCCATCATCTCCTGTAGCCAGCGCTCATGCGCGGCGGCCATCGTAGCAAAGAATATCGTACCATTGTCGGTGAGCTTCGCGACGGTAACGCGCCGGTCGGCATCCGGCGTCAACCGCTGGATGTAGCCATCCGCCTCCAGCCGTTCGACCAGACCAGTGACATTGCCATTCGTGACCATCGTGCGCTTGGAAAGTTCACCGAGGCGGAGCCCGTCCTTCTCACGATAGAGCTGTGCCATGAGATCGAATTGCGGCAGCGTGGCGCCGAACTCGGCCCGAAGCCGCCGGCGGATTTCCTGCGAAATCAGTTTGGTCGTAGACAACATGCGCAGCCAGAGACGCAATTCCGGCTTGGAACGCCCCTGCACGCCATGGACGATAATCTCCAGGTCGACATTGATTACGTCCGCTTCTGCCATCCCAATACAGCCCTTTCACTCGACCAAGCTCTAGAAGCTGATATTTGAAATGTCAAAGGAATCGTGTTCAGCTCTTGCCGGCCAGCATCTTTGCCAGCATGAATCCCGATCCGGCCCCAGTTCCAGCGCCCGGCCAGGTGGCGGCGCCGCAGAGATAGAGCGACTTCACCGGCGTTTTGTAACGAGAATAACCGGCGACCGGCCGGAACAGGAAATTCTGGTCGAGATGATGACTGCCGGAAAGATTGTCGCCGCCGATCAGGTTCGGATTCTCCCTTTCGAGATCAAGCGGGGAAAACACTGCGCGGCCGAGGATTTTCGCCTTCGTACCAGGGGCATAGTCCTCCAGAATGTCCAGCACCCGATCGGCATAGGCTTCCTTCACCTGATCCCAGTCGGTTCCCGCAATCGTGCCGGAAGCATCGCCGCGGATCCCCGCCGGCAGTACGCGAACCTGCACCCAGAGAACATGCTTGCCCTCCGGCGCGCGCGAGGGATCGAGCGCCGTGGGCTGGCCGACGACCAGCGCCGGTTCAGTCGGCAACAAGCCTGCCATAGCCTCCGAATAGACCCGCGACATCATCGCCAGGTCCGGCGCCACATGCACATAGGCAAAGCCCTTCAATGCCTCGCCGGCTTTCCAGTCCGGCAGGCCATCCATTGCCAGATGGATCATCATCGTGCCCGGCCCGGCACGGAATCTTTCGACCTTGCGATCGAATGACTCACGGGCCGGATCGGCATCGACCAGCTTGCCGAACAGCAGTCTCGGATGGACATTGGAAATGACCGCCTTGCGGGCGGAAATCACCCCCCCGTCTGACAGCTTGACGCCTGTTGCTGTGCCGTTCGACATCTCGACCCGCTCAACCGGCCTGCCGAGCATCAGTTCGCCGCCTTTTGCCTGCAGCAATCCAGTCATGGCTTTGATGATCGTATCGGCGCCGCCTTGGCCGATCACCATGCCAAAAGCCTGGTTCGCCATGCTTTCGAGATACGGAAACAGCGCTCCACCGGCGACATCCGGCGCAAAATCGAGATGCAAGCCCCAAGCACTCATCATCGCTTTGACCTTGTCATTTTGGAAGCGGACATCGAGGAAATCGCGAGGTGAAGCGAGCAGCATGCGTGCCGTGTCATAAAGCCAGCCAGTACCCTTTTCACGCCAAGCCTTCCAGAGCACTTTCGCCGCAGCAAGCGACGGCATGGGCGAACCAAGCAACCCGAAGATATGCGGGGCGTCCGAGCCGAATTCGGCGAAGAGTTCTCGCCATGCCGCCGCATCCTGTGACGAGATTGACTCGATCGCCCCGACCGTCTCTTCGAGATCGGTCGAGACCCCGAGATGGGTGCCGTCTCTGAAAACGCTCGAGAAACAGCGTTTGGCGGGTACCAAGCCGAGTCCGTGGGCGATCAGTTCGTCTTTATATGTCGCAAAGAACGGCGAGCCGGCGAACATCGACAGATTCATGGCCGCGAGATCGTGCCTGAATCCCGGCAGCGTGAAATCACCTGTCTTCACCGCGCCTCCCGGCTCCTGCTTGCCTTCTATGACGGCTACCGACCAGCCTCGTGCGGCGAGATGAATTGCGCTCGCAAGCCCATTATGACCTGCCCCTATCACCACCGCATCATATGCCGTCATCGCCGTTCCCCTGGATCACTTTATTTATCCATATGCATACATTTTCCGGAATCGGCATCAAGGGGTCGCAGCCTGAGAACAGCACGACGACACGCAGGATAGCCTCTTCTCAACGCAAGATGGGGCCGCTTATTCCGGAGAAATCCATGAACTCCGTGCTCGAACGGAGCACGCAAATTTTTGCGCGCGGTAGCGACGCTCGATTGCTTGCATCCTCATATTTTCTGAAATAGGCTCGCCCATCGGTTAGCGGCATCCGGCGGAGGAAACCGGCCTGCCGCCCTGCTCACGAAACCGGTCATTCAAGGGGAACTCGGCATCATGTCTTCCAACACGCTTTCCAATCTCGCTTCCGCTCTTCTTTCCGGCTCGGTCAAGGTGGTCGACCTGACAGCGCCGCTTGGCCCGGATACGCCGGTGCTCTATTTGCCGCCACAGTTCGGCAAGAACACGCCGAAAGTCGCGGTCCACACGATCTCCGCCTACGATCAGGACGGTCCGTTCTGGGCCTGGAATTGGCTGGAGCTCGGTGAACACACCGGCACACATTTCGATGCGCCCTGTCATTGGATCACCGGCAAGGACAACCCGAACAACACAACAGACACCATTCCGCCGCAGAATTTCGTGGCGCCGGTCAACGTCATCGACCGCTCCACGGAAGCCGCCGAAAACCCGGATTACCTGCTGACCGTTGACAGCATCAAGGAATGGGAAGCCGAGCACGGCGAGATCGAAGCAGGCAGCTGGGTGCTGATGCGCTCCGATTGGTACAAGCGCAACGGCTCTACCGAAACCTTCCTGAACGCCGACGAGAACGGCCCGCATTCGCCGGGCCCGACCGCCGAAGCGATCGAATACCTGCTTTCCAAAGGTATCATCGGCTGGGGTCAGGAAACGGTCGGCACCGATGCCGGTTCGGCCGGCGGCATGAACCCACCTTTCCCGGCGCACAACCTCATGCACAAGAACAACAAATACGGCTTGGCTTCGCTGTCCAACCTCGACCAGCTTCCGCCCAAGGGGGCGGTGCTGATCGCAGCGCCGCTCAAGTTCGTCAAGGGCACCGGCTCGCCGGTCCGCGCACTGGCTCTCATCGCCGGCTAAATCTCTGAGGGCTGGACCGTTCGCGGTCCGGCCTTTTCCATATCCGGCAAAGAGGGCGCTATGGCGGATTTCGATTACATCGTCGTCGGCAGCGGCATCAACGCTTTGGTCGCTGCCGCCATGCTTGGGAAGAAGGGCAAACGAGTCCTCGTTCTCGAACGAAACGACCGCATCGGCGGCTGCCTGCGAACCGAGGAAATCACCGAGCCAGGCTTTATTCACGATGTGATGGCAACCACAATGGTGCTTTTCCTGACCTCGCCCGCCTATGGCGTGCTGGGCAAGGACCTGGAAGATCACGGCCTGGAATTTGCTCACGCCGACCTGCCGACCGGCGTGCTGCGACCGGATGGTTCTTCGGTGATCTTCTCAAAGGACCGGCAGCGCAACATTGCCAACTTCGAGGCGCTGGCTGAAGGCGACGGCAAGGCTTTCGACCGCGAGATGAATGCGCTCGGTGCGGACGCAACCTTCCTCTTCTCACTGCTTGGCGGCGCGCTCTGGTCCGGCACGACGCTGAAGACCGTCGCAAAGCAGGGCTGGGGTAAAGGCCTCCGCCAGCTTGCCGCCTGGTTCGGAGACGCACTGAAACCTGCCCGCGGTTACCTTGAAACCACCTACAGGTCCGAGGCTGCGCATGCGCTCTGGGCACCTTGGGTGTTGCATTGCGGGCTGGCGCCGGAAAGCGCCTATTCGGCCGAGATGCTCAAAGTCATCGGTTTTGCAATCGAGCTTGCCGGCTGCCCGATCGTCAAGGGCGGAGCAGCCAATCTCGTAACCGCTTTCGAACGCTTGATCGCGAATCAGGGAGGCACGATCCGCACCGGCGCAGATGTCGAGCGTATCCTTGCCGGCCAGGGCAACAAGGCCGCCGGTATCCGGTTGGCAAGTGGTGAGGCGATCCAGGCGACGTCCGGCGTCATCTGCTCCACAACGCCAAACCAGATCTACGACCGGCTACTGAAGGACTGGCCACGGCCGATACCGGCCGAAGTCGCCGATGGCGTCGCCCGCTACCGCTACGGCAAAGGCGACATGCAAATTCACTATGCGCTTTCTGCGCCACCTCGTTGGAAGGGCGATCCCGATCTCGGCAAAGTCGCGCTGCTGCACCTGACGCCTGGACTCGATGGCGTTTCACGCGCCACCAACGAATGCGAGCGCGGCCTTCTGCCCGCCGAGCCAACTGTCTGCGTCGGCCAACCCGTGAGTTTCGACCCCTCACGCGCACCGGAAGGCAAATCGATCCTCTGGCTTCAGCTTCCGGAGGCTCCGCGCGTTATCAAGGGCGATGCAGCCGGTGAGATCGCCGTACCTGCAGATGGCAGTTGGACAGAGGCAGTGCGTGAACATTATGCAGACCGCATCGAGGCAATCCTTTTCCGTCACATTGAGAACTTTGCCGACATCAAGCTTGCCCGCCGTGCTTATTGTCCCGCCGATCTTGAGGGGATGAACATGAACCTTGTCGGTGGCGACCCCTATGGCGGCTTTTGCGGCCTGGATCAGTTTTTCCTCTGGCGGCCCTTCAAGTCGTCTGTTAACCACCGCACCCACGTGCCGGGTCTTTATCATATCGGCGCCTCGACCCATCCAGGTCCTGGGCTTGCCGGCGGCTCCGGTTTTCTGCTTGCATCGTCGTTGCGCTGAAACGCAGCGGCCGAAAATATCAAGAGGGCTCATGGCAGAACGGTTTTCAGGTGTGGTGCTACGCCGGCATCAGGAAGGTGATCAGGTGGGTCGGCCCACGATGGGGGAAATCGGCCTCAATCACTTCGCCCCCTATCTGATGAACCGCATCATCGCCCGCTGGAACTCTAATATGGCGGAGGAGTTGCGCGAATACGAACTCTCGACTGCCAAGATGCGCACGCTGGCTGTCCTGAGCGTCTCCGCCTCACTCACCATCAACGAACTTTCCGTTTTCGCTGTCATCGAGCAGTCGACAATGAGCCGCACGCTCGATTCTCTCGAGGATCAGGGTTATATCCGCCGCACGCCGCGGCCAGAGGACATGCGCATCCGCGACGTGACGATCACCGAAGACGGACGGGATGCCTTCGCTCGCTTCTGGCCGACCATGTACGATTCGCTGCTACAGATGTTCGACGGCATAGACGAGGAGGAGTATCGTGCCTTCACAGGCACGTTGCATAAAATCCTCCTGAACATCCGCAAGCACGAGATATGACCTACCTGTTCGCGAGCCGTGCTTGCAGGCTGTCACGGATGCGTTTGCCGAGCGCCTGATAATTCTCATCGAAATGGTGCCCGCCTTCGATCGGCACGACCTCGACGCCGCGGTCCTTCAGCGTTGGGCACGGGTCATCGTCCTCGTCCGTGCCATAGACACACTGGATAATTTTCGGATTGATCTTTGCGATGTCGTTCATCGGATCGTCGCCTTTCCCAGTGGCGGTGACACCGAGCCAACCTGTGACGGAAATCTCGTAGTCCACTTGGTGAGACAACCCGAGCAGCGTGATCTGCTTCACCCTTTCCCGATCGGCCACCGGCAGGAGATTGTAGGTGGCGGGCAGCACATCGGCTCCAAAAGAGTAACCGATCAGCAGCACGTTCTGGACGCTCCACTGCCGGCGATAGTGCTCGATGATTTTTGCCAGATCATCCGCCGTTCCTTGTGGCGTGCGTTCGGACCAGAAATAACGCAGCGAATCTACCCCAACTGTCGGGATGCCTTGAGACTGCAGGTAACCACCCACCTCGCTATCAAGGTCACGCCAGCCGCCATCACCGGAATAAATTACCGCCATCGTGTTCATAGCTGGCTTTGCATCGAGTACCGTCAGCGGCAAGTCGAGCGGCTGGCCGCTTTGGCCTGCCACCGCAATATGAGCCAGCAGAACCTCTGACAAAGCCTCTTCCGCAGTCGAGCCGGAATCGGCAAGTTCCACCTCCGGATGCTCCTGCTTCAGCCGCTGGCCATGCGCCCTGCCGGCAGCATCAGCAGACGCGGTGGAGATGATTGTTACTGCGGCCGGCAGGGCTCCATCGTCAAACCCATAAACCGTGCGATCGCCAATTTTCTGCTTCGAGGCGGGAGTGCAGAGTTCCTTGGCGAGCGGGATGCCGGCTGCCGGGTCGACAGCGATCGCCTCGCCTATAGTTGCATTCGGGCTCTGGGAGATCATGGCAAGCGCAAGTGCCCCGCCTTCTCCGATCCCGGCCACGATCGGATGACGATAATCCGGATTGCCGATCCGTCGCTGCACCTGCTGAGAAACATCCTCGATGTCGGATACCATATAGACGCATTCGCCATCATCGGCAGCAAGCGATTTGATATATGCCGGAAAATCGATGCCGACCACTGCGGCGCCGGCATTCAGCAGAGCTTGGGCCTGCGTCTCCTCCCGCACGCCCCAGCCCTGCCCGTCCGAGATCAGGAAAACGATGCCCTGGAGATCATCTCCGCTCTTCGGCACCATGATACGCGGCGACCGGATCAGGCCGGTATGATAATCCTGCTGCTGAGCGACGGCGGTCGTGACGCAGGAGAGCCAGCCAACAAGCGCGATGATGCAAAAAAACCGCAGGAACATCATTTACCAACCACTCCTCTCAAGCCGCCGCCGATCAGAAGCGTCGCGTCCATCATCACGATGGCAGGGCTGACTCCGCCCGCCACGGCGAGGTAGCGCGGCTCCCAGCTGGGATGGAACTTCGACTTGAAAGCTTTCAATCCTTTGAAGTTGTAGAACCGTTCGCCGTGCTCGAATACGACGCTGCCAATCCGGTCCCATGCGAGCGCGACTTCGCGCGTGGACATTCCCGAAAGTGGCGCCATGCCGAGATTAAAATGTGCATAGCCGGCATCGCGCAGATATTCCATGACTTTCACGAACAAAAAATCCATGGATCCTTTCGGTGCTTCCGGCGAAAAGCGCATCAGATCAACCGTTCCTTCCTGTTTCGTATCGGTGATCAAAAGCGTCGCGAAAGCGACAATTCGACCTTCCTTACGCAAAACCGCCACCGATTGCGAAGCGACATAATCATCTCGAAAAGCGCCCAGCGAGAACGTCTTTTCGCGCGTATTGTGTTCCGCAAGCCAGGCATCGGAGACCTGCCTGAGTTCCTCGATTGAAGCCATCACCTCCGGCGCGTCGATGACCGAGAACTCCAGCCCCTCGCGCATGCCTTTGTTGACAGCCTGCCGCAGTCCGGCGAGACGACCGCCTTTGAGATCGAAATGCGAAAGATCGATAATCGCAAGTTCGCCAAGCCTGAAGGCCCTCAGCCCGGCATCGGCGCAATGGGAAAGCAGGCCGGGTGATATTTGATAAAACACTGCACGGCCCCCCCGACTGCGCGCCTCTTCGACAAAACGCCAGACGAGATCTGCCGTCTCCTCTTGCGGTCCGACGGGATCAAAGAGGGCGATCCAGGACCGTCCCTGGATGCCGTACATGAGAAAGGCACGGCCACTCTCGGAGAACATCAGGCGCTTGTCTCCCATCCGGACCAGATTGGCATCGGCGTTGTCCTGCGCCATCACGATCTGGATTGCCCGTCCGAGATCGTCCGCGGTTGATGGCGGCGAGCGCCGGGTGGCCGGCCGCAACAGACTGTAAAAAGAGATGGACGCCGCGAAGATCGCCAGGCCGAGAACAGCACGCAGGCCGCGTGGCGCCTCTTCGGAAACCTCGAACTGCCACCAGAGCTCGTGGCTGTATTCCACCTCGCGGTAGACGAAAAGCAGCACTGTGGCGGCCGTAGCCACGATAATGAGCATGGCGGCAATCCAGCTCGGCGATAGCACCTGCCCAAACAGCGATGCCCGGCGGTTGAACTGTTTCGCGCTGAGAATAAGACCGACCAGCAGAATGACGAGGAAGATGGCTTCAAAAGGAGCGATCGCGCGCACGAAAGCGAAGACGAGTGCAAGAGCAGCGCAGACCATGCCTGTCCACCAGGCTCCATCCAACCGCTGGCCTATGCCGCGCGCTGCCACAAAGAGGATGAGGCCAAGGATGCTGGAAAGGAAATGCGCGCCCTCCACGAACGGCAGCGGCAAATAGTAGGAAAGGAAATTCAGGTCGGAATCCGGCGTCGGCGTCACGCTTGAAAAGATCAACATTACGCCGGCGATTATCGCAAAGGCGGCGAGCAGCGGCGGCACCAGCCGGAATTCCAGCTTGCGTAACGTGGAAGCCACCGGATGATGGGCAAGCTGACGTATCTCGACGCCGATGACCACGAGCGTCGCGATGAGCAGCGGCAGAACGTGATAGACGACACGGTAAAGAACCAGACTGCCGAGCACTTGATCGATGCTGACCGTATTGCCGAGTGCTGCGATGATCACGGTTTCGAAGACACCAAGGCCGGCAGGCACATGGCTCAGGACTCCGAGGCCGACGGCGGTGGCATAGATGGCGAGGAACGAAGGCCAGCCAATATTCGTCTGCGGAAGGAGGACATAGAGGACGGAGGCCGAGGCGGCAATATCAAGCGCTGTGATGAGGAACTGCTGCGAGGACGTCCGGGTATCCGGCAGACGGATGCTCAGACTGCCGATCGAAATCGTCCGTCCATCACGCCCCGATATCACCAGGACGGATAGCATGATGATGATCAGGATTGCTCCGGCACGGATCCAGCCACCATCGGCACCCAGAATCGCTCCGATCCTTGGTGCCGTGACGAGCGAGGCCAGTGCCGTGACGGCGAGCAATCCGATCCCGAAGGCCAGTGTCACGAAGGCGATGACACGACCGATATCATCTGGTGAAAGGCCAAGGCGGGAATAAGCGCGAAAGCGGATAGCACCGCCGCTCAGGGCTCCGAATCCGGCCGTGTTGCCGACCGCATAGGCACTGAAAGCGGTCATCGCGACCGGCATAAACGGCAAGGTGCGGCCGATGTACGCTAGCGCGTTCATGTCGTAGCCGACGAGCGCCGCAAAACTCAGCATGGTGAAGAAGACAGCAAGCCCGATTGCAGGCCACCGCGTATTGCCGAGCGCTTCGATCACATCGTCATAGCTCACCTCGGTGGTGAGATTGTAAATGGCGAACGTTGTGAAGGCGAACACCACCACCACCGCGAGCGCGATGATGTAAGAGCGGTACGCCTCGATGATATCTCGAAAGCGGCCAGGCTGACGATCCGTGGTTGTCATGGTGATTTACCGGTGCCGAGGAACTGCGCATCCAGACTTTGGTCAGATGCGCGGCAAAAGCAACGGGATCGCGGCTTTAATGTGTCTGATATGCTTAAAGCGTGGCGACTGTCTTCAAGGCGCCGTCAAGCGCGATCCCGTTCTCGTCGAGCAGTGCAGCCTGACGCAAACGTTTCATCCAGATCGCACCGTCCTCGCGGTCGCTAAGTGTCATCAGCGCCGACATCACCCGGTCGAACTTCGAAAGTCCCCGCGCATGGGTATCGGAATAGCCCTTCACCAGCCGACGATTGTTGATCACTTCGACTGCAAGATCATAGTTCCGCGAGAGCAGCGGAGTCGCCGCATTGAGCCAAGCCTCGAGGTGCTCGGTCTCGCGCAGGTGTCGCAACGTGCCGCGACGGATACGGCGCAGCGCCGCGAGCGTATAGAGCGTCAGGAACCAGAAGAGGGTGCCGGTTTGCACCCGGCGGCCCTTGTTGATGCGTCGGTCGAGCCAGGAGAACAGCTTTGGACGCTTCTCGACCCAGAGACCAAGCCCCTTCGGCAGCGCGCCACAGACCTCTTCCATGCGCGGATGCATGTATTCGGTCATGTAGAGGATCTGGTCCTGCTTGACGCCGACCTCCTTGCGTACCCGGTCGAAGCGGCTGCCGCGGGTCTTCAGGTCGGCAACACGGATCACGTCGTCATAAGCCATCGCAACGGCGACATATTTCGCCGACTGAACTGTGAAGGCATAATCCTTCTCCTCGCCGCCATTGGCACGGTCGAGAGCATGGAGCTGACCCACACGATCAAGATACTCGCCGGCATACGCCGGATCCTGGAAATCCGCGAGCTTCTTGACGCCGGCAAACAGCAACGGCAAGGCGACTTCCGGAAATTCGGCACGCAGGCGATGCACCAACCGGTCGAGCTCCGGATGACCGGCCGTTTCCGGCATGGCGTCGAAACGCTTCGGCGGCGAGGCGCTTATCTCGTCCCGTGGCCTCGCCCTGGCCCGGTCGAACGCGGCATTGAAGGCCTTCAGGCTCGCCTCGATGCCTTTGCCTCCACCACGGATCGTCGCTTCGAACGCATCCTTGGAAAAGGGCAGGACGTCGGCTGCAGCCAGTGCGCCGAACATCGAGGCGGAAATCACGCTGCCGTTCTTGAGCGCCAGCGTATCCATGTCGAAAACAATCGTCCGTTTGGCGGCGAAATCCGTGGCGCCGACCACAACCGTCGGATCGCCGATGCCGTCCCCCGGCTTTTCCTTCTCGCCGACTGCAAACGAGCGGTGCGTCGAAGCGATCAACACCGTCTTGTCCGGCGTCACGAGGCCACGAAGAACCGAACGGCCAGCCTCCATCAGCTCGGCGGCGAGCACGACATCCACATCGCCCGGTGTCGGCATCAGGGAGAAGATCGGCGAGACACCATCCCTGGCCGGCAGCATCTCGATGTAATAGATCGTGGCGCCGGTGCGCTGGGCGACGCCCGGCACTGAGGTGGATTGCGCCATCCAGCCCTGCTCTTCAGCAAGCGCAACGATCCAGTCGGCGAGCACGCCACCGCCCTGGCCGCCCATGGCGAGAATGGCGAGCGTCAGCGGCTTGTCGGAAGCGATCAGCGTCTTCAGGTTCACGGTTTCGTTCATAACCTTGTCCTTAATCCGCGAACACGATGCGACCGGCAGCGCGGCGGGCCTGGAGCCACCCGATGACCTTGTTACGCATATGGGAGACGAACCTGTCCCAGCCGGTCGGGTTGTGGATGACATCGGCGCGATAGAAGGACGGACAGAGGACCGCAGCCTCCGAAACCTCGCCGCAATTGCCGCAGCCGACACAGCTATTGTCGATCGCCGCAACCGGATCATCCTTCAGGGGATCATCGGTATGCTTGACCGAAAGCGACGGACAGCCGGAAAGCCGGATGCAGGCGTGATCACCCGTGCAGACGTCTTCGTCCACCCCGAACCGTTCCTTCACCATGCGCTTGCCATCCTTCACCGCCTTGGCGAATTGCGGCTTCACGCGGCGCTGCTTGTTCAGCATGCATTCGGAGGAGGCCACGATGATCTTCGGCCCCTTCTCCTTGGTCGTCAGCGCTTCCTTCAACGTGTCGCGCATCTTGGCGACGTCATAAGTGCGGTCGATCTGGCGCACCCAGGTGGCGCCGATGCCTTTCACGGCATTGACAATGGAATTGTTCGTCTTGCGGTTTGGATTGATAGCGCGCGATGAAAGGATGTCCTGCCCGCCGGTCGCCGCCGAATAATAATTGTCGACGACGAGAATGACGCCGTCCTGTTTGTTGAAAACCGCGTTGCCGACCGAGGTGGCAAGACCATTGTGCCAGAAACCACCGTCACCCATGACGGCGATCGAACGCTTGTCCGCCTCGACATTGAAAGCCGAGGCGGAAGCCGGGCCGAGACCATAGCCCATCGTCGTGCCCCCTATATTGAAGGGCGGCAGGATCGAGAAGAGATGGCAGCCGATATCCGCCGAGACGTGATGCTCGCCGAGTTCCTTTTCGACCAGCTTCATGGCCGCGAAAATCGGACGCTCCGGGCAGCCAGTACAAAAGCCGGCCGGACGGGCGGGCACGACTTCCGCCAGCGCCTTGACTTTCGGATCATTCAGGATCGGTGTCGGGTCCGGAACTGGCGGCTGGTTGCCAAGCAGGATTCGGTCATACATTTCGATAAAGGTTTTCAAACCCTTCATCATCACCGGTGCGGTATATTCTCCACCAAGCGGCAGGATATCCTTGCCGTGGAGCTTCGTCTGAATGTCCCGGCGACGCAGGAGCGTATGCATCGTCTGCTCGATATATTCCGGAGCGCCTTCCTCCACCATGATCACGGCCTTCTTGCCGACACAGAAATCGACGACCTCCTCGTCGATCATCGGATAGGCGACGTTCATCACGTAGAGCGGGATCGATGAATTGCCGTAGACGTCAGCCAGTCCGAGTTGCTGCAGGGCGCGCATGACGCCGTTATACATGCCACCCAGCATGATAATGCCGATTTCACCCTCTTCCGGACCGAAGAACTCGTTGAGCTTCTTCTCCTTGATGAAGTTGACGGCTGCCGGCCAGCGGCGCTCCAGCTTGTCCTTCTCGTGAATGAAGTTTGCCGGCGGCAGCACAATACGGTTCACGTCGCGCACTGGATTTTCGAGCGCCTGCTTCAGCGTATAAGTCGGCCGCTTGTTGTCCTTGGCAACGAACTGGCCATGCACATGGCAGGCGCGGATACGCACTTCCAGCATGACCGGCGTGTTCGATGCTTCAGAAAGCTGGAAACCATCCTCGACCGCCTGAACGATTGAAGGCAGATTCGGCCGCGGATCAAGCAACCACATCTGCGATTTCATGGCGAAAGCGTGGGAACGCTCCTGCATGATCGAAGAGCCCTCGCCAAAATCCTCGCCGAGAATGATCAGCGCGCCGCCGTTGACCCCGCCGGAGGAGAGGTTCGAGAGCGCATCCGAGGCGACGTTGGTGCCGGCCGTCGATTTCCAGGTCACGGCGCCGCGCACCGGATACATGACCGACGCCGACAGCATGGCGGCAGCGGCGGCCTCGGACGCGGACGTCTCGAAATGCACGCCGAGATCTTCCATAACATCCTTGGCGTCGGCCAGCACGTCCATCAGATGCGAGATCGGCGAGCCCTGGTAACCGCCGACATAGGAGACGCCCGATTGCAGCAGCGCCTTGGTGATCGCCAGGATGCCCTCGCCCCGAAAGATTTCACCTTCTCTAAGCTTCAGATCCTCGACTTCGCGGGCAAATGATCGCTCAGCCATGGCAGTTCCCCTTCGCCTCGTCGGCCTCAAGCTATAAACATTTGCAAAACCATATTTTTGACGTCATGCATTTGTCAATTCACAATTTCCACTAAGGCGTCCAGCTGAATTTTGGGATTCTGATGAGTCACAAGCGTCACTTGTCAGAACATTTATATATGCAATTGCATATTATTGGATCGTGCAGGAATAAAAAACACTTGTTTTGGCCGCAAATAACCCTTGCCGCCATTCGACACTTATTTTAACGTTAAACCATTCAAACGAACGAGCCCGACACGGACGGCCTGTCCGCAAGTTTGGCCGAGTGGGAACAATGGAGTTAGATCATGATGACGCTCTCCCGGCGCCAGGCATTGGGCCTGGGCACGGCTACTTTTCTGACAGGTGTATTTTGCGGACGTAACGCAGTTTTTGCGCAGGACAGTTCGACGCTGACCATTGCCTATAACGTCAACCTGCCCTCCTTCGATCCGACGGTCGGCCCGTCAGCTGTCAACCCGACAATCCAGGCGATCTACCGCTCGATCTTCGACCAGTTCATCGGCCAAGGCCCGGATCTTTCTTTCCAGCCCGGCCTTCTGACCGCCTGGGGCTGGAACGACGACAAAACGCAGATCTGGATGGACGTCCGCGAAGGTGTCAAATGGCACGACGGCTCCGACCTCACGCCGGAGGATGTCGTCTGGTCGCTGGAGCGCGCAGCCAAACAGGAAACCGGCAATCCGATCCAGTTCGTCTGGTCGACTGCCAGCAATTACAAGATCGATGGAAAGCGCATAACCGGCGACGTGAAACAGTTCGATCCGACTTTCTTCAAATGGATGGCCTTCCTGACCGGCTATGTCATGCCGAAGGCCTATTACGAGAAGGTCGGCGCGGAAGGGTTCGAGAAGAAGCCGGTCGGCACCGGCCCCTACATGGTTGACGCCTATGAAGGCAATGCCTTCCTGCGCCTCAAAGCCAACCCGAACTATTACGGCGGCAAGCCGGTCTTCGACACGGTCGTTTTCAAGTTCGTGCCGGATGCGACTACCCGTGTGGCAGAAATCGAGTCCGGCTCGTCCGACATCACGCTCGAAATTCCCTATGAAGAATACGACCGCCTGAAGGGGAAGGCCGGATTGAAAGGGGCCGTCACGCCGATCTCCGACATCGGCATGATCTTCCTGAACAACATCGACGCCATGCTCGACAAGAACGTGCGCCTCGCCGCCCATCATGCGATCGACAAGAAAGCGATCGTCGATCGGCTGCTGCGCGGCTATGGCGTGCCGATCGATACGCTCGAGGCACCGGAATACGATGCCTATGACGCGTCCATCAAGGTCGGCTATGACCAGGCAAAAGCCAAGGACCTGCTCAAAGCTTCCGGCTATTCCACCGACAAGCCTGTAAAATTCAAGATCCAGACGACGCGCGGCTTCAAGCCGAAGGATTACGAAATGATCCAGGCGATCGTCGGCATGTGGCGCCGCGTTGGCATTGAGGCGGAGATCGAGGTCTACGAGATCGCCAAGCATTACGAACTGCGGGCCGCCGACCAACTGGCGCCCGCCGCCTTCTACAACTGGGGCAACGCGATCGGCGACCCGACGACCTCCACCGGCTTCGCCATGTTCGGACCCTCGCCGCACTCGGTCTGGAATACGGAAGACCTCGACAACATGATCATGCCGCTCTGGGGCGAAAAGGACGAGAAGAAGCGTATCAACGGCTGGAAGGCCGTCAGCAAATACATCGCCGAACAGGGCTACGTCATCCCGTTGCTGCAATACGTCCAGCCGATCGTCTACAAGGAGAAGCTGACGGTCGTGCCGAACGTTTCCGGCGCGCTGCAGCCGACGCTAGTGTCAAAGGTCTAAACGGCATTTTGCCACAGGGGTCTCGTTGCCCCTCATCCGGCTGCCGCCACCTTCTCCCCGCATGCGGGGAGAAGGTATATGTCGCACCGCCTGCCAAAGCCTCAGCGTCGCGTGAGGCACGTTCCCTCGCCCCGCTTGCGGGGAGAGGGCAAGGGTGAGGGGCAAAGGACCCGCATGAGCCGATGATCGCAATACCCATCCTCAACAGACTGATCGTGGCGACCGTGACGTTGCTCGGCGTCGCCGCGATCGTCTTCGTGCTCCTGCGGATCATGCCGGGCGATCCGATCGCGATGATGATCGCGCCGGGAGCCAGTCCCGCCGATATCGCAGCGCTGCGCGCCAGATACGGCCTTGACCTCAGCTTGCCGGCGCAGTTCGGCGTCTGGCTTCAGTCCGTGTTGATGGGCGATTTCGGCACCTCAATCTCGCTCCGCCGCGACGTGCTGGAACTGCTGCTTGGGCGCTTGCCCGCCACCCTTGAGCTCGCTTTCGCGGCCTTGATCGTCGCCTTGGCTGTCGGCGGCGCGGTCGCTGTGGTCGGCACGCTCTTCCGGCGCACGCCGCTGGAACCGGCAATCGACGCGACCAATGGCGTATTGCTCGCCGTGCCGGATTTCGTATGGGCGCTTGCGCTGGTTCTGGTTGTTGGCGTCTTCATCCCTATCTTCCCCCTCTCCGGCCGCATCGACCCGACGCTATCGATCGATTTCTTCACCCCCTTCTATCTCCTCGAAAGCCTCATCAGGTTCCGCTTGGACGTCTTCTTCGATGTTGCCGCCCATATGGTGATGCCGGTCCTGGCACTCGCCCTGCCGCTTGCGACCGTTATCACCCGCATTCTCAAGGAAGCGCTGCTGGAAGCGATGGTACAGGATTACGTGCTGCTGGCACGGCTCAAGGGCATGTCGGAATTGCGGCTCGTGCTGCAGGAGGCGCTGCGCAATGCCGTCGGCCCCGCCCTCTCGCTCACTGGCGTACAATTCACCTTCCTCGTCGGTGGCACGGTCATCGTCGAGCGCATCTTCGCCTATCCCGGCATCGGCAACATGGCGATTGACGCCGTCATCAATCGTGACCTGCCGCTCATCCAGGGCCTCGTTCTGGTCTTTGGTGCGATCTTCATCGTCATCAACCTCGCCGTAGACCTGCTTGCCGCTGCGCTTAATCCGAGGCTCCGCCATGGCTGAGCCCATCACCATCACTGGCCCGGCGGCCAAGCCTCGTCGCACCCCGTCACGATTGCGGAACCTGTTCGCCGAACGACAAGTGCTGTTCGGCGGCGGCTTCATCCTGCTCCTGGTCGTCATCGCGATCTTCGCGCCTTTCATCGCGCCAAAGGATCCGCTGGAACAGGATCTGATGCTGGGCTCGCTGCCGCCCGCCTGGCTCGACGGTGCTGAACCCGGTTACTACCTTGGCACCGATGACCTCGGCCGCGACGTCCTATCCCGCCTGATCTACGGCAGCCGGATCGCCTTGCTCGTCGCTTTCGTCTCGGCGAGCCTCGCGGCGCTGATCGGCACTGTGCTCGGCCTGCTGGCCGGCTGGTATGGTGGATGGGCGGACCGCATCATCTCAAGGATCGTCGACATCTGGATGGCCTTCCCGCCAGTCCTGCTCTCCATCCTGCTCGTCGCGGTCTTCGGCTCCGGCGTGCATTCGGTGATTGCTGCGATCGTCATTATTGACTGGACCCGCTTCTGCCGCGTCGTGCGCGCCGAAACGCTCGCCCAGTCGCAGCTCGATTACGTGACGGCCGCCCGCACCGCAGGCTTCCCGCGCATGAAAATCCTGACGCGAGAAATCTTTCCCAACGTCGTACCGGTGCTGATCGCACTCGTCAGCCTGGAAATGGGCATCGCCGTCGTCGTCGAAGCCATCCTCTCCTTCGTCGGCCTGTCGGTCTCGTCCGACACACCCACCTGGGGCGGCATGATCGCGCAGGGGCGCCAGCTCATCCACCATGCCTGGTGGCTGCTTGTGGCACCGCTCGCGGTGCTGTTCACCACGGTTCTCGCTTTCAATCAGCTCGGCAGCGGCCTGCGCCGGGCGCTCGATCCGGTGCTCAGACGATGACGGAAAACCTGCTCGCCATAACCGGCCTTTCCGCCGTTTCCGACCGCGAAGGCGGCATGCCGGTCCTCCGTGATGTCGGCCTGACGCTGAAGAACGGTGGCGTCCGCGGCCTCGTCGGCGAAAGCGGCGCCGGCAAATCGACGATCGCCAAGGCCATCCTCGGCATCCTGCCACGAACGGTGCGTATCACAGGCGGCTGGATCAATTTCAAAGGCCGCGACCTTTTGACCATGAAGCCGCTGGACCTGCGCAGCATTATGGGCTCGGAAATCGCATTGATTCCACAGGATCCGCAGACGGCCCTTAATCCTGCCCGCCGCATCGGCGCACAGCTCGCGGACGGTCTGAAACTGAAGCGCGGCATGTCCGCCAGAACAGCAGAGGCCCATGCGCTGCAATTGCTGGCCGACGTGCAGATCCGCGATCCCGACCGGGTGATGAAGAGCTTTCCGCATCAGCTCTCCGGCGGCATGCGCCAACGTGTGTTGATTGCCGCTGCCTTCGCCATCGAGCCGGAACTGGTCATCGCTGACGAACCGACGACCGCGCTCGACGTGACGGTACAGAAGGAAATCCTCCGCCTTATCCGCCACATGCAGGAGGCGCGCGGTACCGGCGTGCTCTTCGTTACCCATGACCTCGGCATCGTGGCGCAGATATGTGACAGCGTCACGATGCTTTACGCTGGCAAGGTCATCGAGGAAGGACCGGTGCGTAACGTGCTGGAAAACCCGAAACACGCCTATACGAAGGCGCTGATTGCTGCAGGCCCCCGTTACGACCGGCCGGATGCGGGACTGGAGCCCGTGCCGGAAGCCGTCTTCCGCGAACTTCGCCAGGAGATCGGGATCAGTTGATGGATCAGAACCTGCTCGTCGCCACCGGCATCAAAGTCACCTACGCCAAGCACGCCGGCCTGTTCGGCAGCAAACCCTCGACGCCCGTCCTGCACTGCGTCGATATCCGCATCGGCAGGGGTCAGACGGTCGGCATCGTCGGCGAATCCGGCTCCGGCAAAACGACGCTCGGCCGTGCCCTACTCCGCCTCGTCGATGTCTCTGCCGGCAAGATCGCATTCGGCGGTCGTGACATTACCCATATCCCGGAAACCGAGATGCGGCCGCTGCGCCGGCGCATGCAGATGATCTTCCAGGACCCCATGGCGTCGCTGAACCCACGCCACACGATCCGCCGCATCCTGACGGGTCCGCTCCTGCTGCATGGCCTGGCCGGCGACGCGGCAACGGCGCTGGAACAGGTAAAATCCGTGCTTGACCGCGTATCCCTGCCCACCGCTTGCCTCGAGCGATACCCGCACGAGCTTTCCGGCGGCCAGCGCCAGCGCATCGGCATTGCGCGTGCCGTCCTGATGCAGCCCGATTTCGTACTGGCCGATGAAATTGTCTCCGGCCTCGACGTCTCCACCCAAGCACAGGCGCTGAAACTGTTGAAGGGCCTTTCCCGCGAACTCGGACTTGCCATGGCCTTCATCAGCCATGACCTCTCTGTCATTCGAGCCGTCTGCGACTATGTCTATGTGATGCGGCTCGGAAAGGTTGTCGAGGAAGGGCCCTGCGAGCAGGTTTTTGCAAGCCCTTCCGCTGCCTACACCCGCGCGCTTCTCGATGCGATCCCGCTTCCGGAATACGATCCGGGCTGGCTGGAGCGAAGAACCGAAACCTGAACAGGCGCCCGACAAAACCAGACTCGGGGGGAAATTATCAGCTTGACGCCCTGCTCGAACGCCATATAGTTTAAACTTAAAATAATGAGACGGAACATCAGGAGGATTTGGATATGCGCATCGTCTGCATCGGTGGTGGTCCCGCAGGCCTCTATTTCGCGCTCCTGATGAAGAAGTTTCATCCCGAGCATTCCATCTCGGTGATCGAGCGAAACCGGCCCTATGACACGTTCGGCTGGGGCGTCGTCTTCTCCGACGCAACCATGGTTTCCATGCGCGCCTGGGATCCGGAAAGTGCGGCCGAGATCGAGGATGCCTTCAACCATTGGGACGATATCGAGCTGCTCTTCAAGGGCATGCGCCAGCGCACCTCCGGCCACGGCTTCGTCGGCATCGGCCGAAAGAAGCTTCTGAACATCCTGCAGCGCCGCTGCGAGGCGCTCGGCGTGGAACTGGTCTTCGAGACGGAGGCCAATGGCGATCTTGACTACCCGGATGCCGACCTGATCATCGCCTCCGACGGCTTCAACTCAAAGATCCGCAATCGTTATCCGGACGTTTTCCAGCCGGACCTCGTGGTTCGCCCGAACCGCTATATCTGGCTCGGCACCAATAAGCTGTTCGACGCCTTCACCTTCGACTTCCGCAAGACGGAACACGGCTGGTTCCAGGCCCATATCTACAAGTTCGACGACAAGACCTCGACCTTCATCGTCGAGACGACCGAGGAGGCTTACGAAAAGCACGACCTCGGCCAGATGGACCAGCAGCAGTCCATCGACTTCTGCGAGAAGCTGTTCTCGGAGGTACTCGAAGGCTCCGAGCTCATGACCAATGCGCGCCATCTGCGCGGCTCGGCATGGCTCAACTTCAATCGCCTGATCTGCGGCAAGTGGAGCCATTTCAACGGCAATTCGCACGTGGTTCTGATGGGCGACGCCGCCCATACCGCCCATTTCGCGATCGGCTCGGGCACCAAGCTCGCGATCGACGACGCGATCGAGTTGACCAACCAGTTCAACAAGCTGGGCCACATCAGGGACAAGATCCCGCAGGTTCTCGAAACCTACGAGGAAATCCGCCGCGTCGATGTCGCCCGCATCCAGAATGCGGCCCGCAACGCCATGGAATGGTTCGAAGTGGTCGGCCAGCGTTACGCCGACACGCTTGAACCGGAACAGTTCATGTATTCCATGCTGACACGCTCCCAGCGAATCAGCCACGAGAACCTGCGCCTGCGCGATCCGAAATGGCTGGAAGGCTACGAACGGTGGTTCGCTAGGAAGAACGGCCTCGATGTCAGCAGCAACGGCCGCACCCTGCCGCCGATGTTCACGCCCTATTCGCTGCGGGAAACCCACCTGCCGAACCGCATCGTCATGTCGCCCATGGCCATGTATTCGGCGAAGGACGGGTTGATGGACGATTTCCATCTGGTCCACCTCGGCTCCCGTGCGCTCGGCGGCGCCGGCCTCGTCTTTGCAGAAATGACCTGTGTCTCGCCGGATGCCCGCATCACACCCGGCTGCCTTGGCCTCTGGAACGACGAGCAGGCGGCGCGTTGGAAACGCTTCATCGACTTCGTGCATGACAATTCCACCGCAAAGGTCGGCATCCAGCTCGGCCATGCCGGTCGCAAGGGGTCGACCAAGCTCGCCTGGGAAGGTATCGACCAACCCCTGGAGGACGGCGGCTGGCCATTGATTTCGGCATCCGCGATCCCCTATCTCAAGCACAGCCAGGTGCCGAAGGCGATGGATCGCGCCGATATGGACCGGGTGAAGGCCGATCACGTCCGCGCCGCGAAATATGCGGCACAGGCAGGCGCCGACTGGCTGGAACTGCACTGCGCCCACGGCTACCTTCTGTCGAGCTTCCTTTCGCCGCTGACAAACCTGCGGGATGACGAATATGGTGGCAGCCACGAGGACCGGGCGCGTTATCCGCTGGAAGTCTTCAAGGCGATCCGCAAGGTTTGGCCGCAAGACAAGCCGATTTCCGTACGTCTGTCTTGCCATGACTGGTTCGAGGGCGGCAACACGCCGGAAGATGCGGCAATCTTTGCGAAAATGTTCAAGGAAGCCGGCGCTGATCTGATCGACTGCTCGTCCGGCCAGGTATGGAAAGAGGAAAAGCCGGTCTACGGCCGCCTTTTCCAAACGCCGTTCTCCGACAAGATCCGCAACGAGATCGGCATCCCGACGATTGCCGTCGGCGCAATCTCCGAGGCCGATCACGCAAACTCGATCATTGCTGCCGGCCGCGCCGATCTCTGCGCGGTGGCCCGTCCGCATCTCGCCGATCCGGCCTGGGTGTTGCACGAGGCGGCGAAGATCGGCCTGACGAACATTCCCTGGCCGAAGCAGTATTATTCCGGCAAGGCACAATACGAAACCAACCTCGCCCGCGCTGCGGCGGCGGCAGCCCCTCCGGCGGTCGGCCCGGCTGTGGTGGCGAAATAAGGATCGCGTCATGAGCGAAGCGATTTCGGACAGGCTTGCCAACCGCCATGCCCTCGTCACCGGCGCGGGCAGCGGCATCGGTGCGGCGATCGCTACGGCATTGGTGGAGGCCGGCGCGCACGTGACGCTGGCGGGCCGCCGGGCGGAACCGCTGGAAGCGCTGGCCGCAACGCTTGGCACAGAGAGGACCTGCGTCGCAGACGGCTTCGACGTCACCGACGAAATGGCGATCGACAATGGTCTGAAGACGGCGCGGGCCGCTTTCGGCCCCGTCGACATCCTCGTCAACAATGCAGGCGAAGGCCCTAGCGCGCCGTTCGAGAAGACATCGCTCGATATGTGGAACCGGGTCATGTCGGTGGATCTCACCGGCGTATTCCTGGTCACTCAGGCCGTGCTGCCGGACCTGAAGGCCCACGCGACCGGGGGACGAATCATCAATATCGCCTCGACGGCCGGCCTGACCGGCTACGCCTATGTCACCGCCTATGTCGCCGCCAAGCACGGCGTCATCGGCCTCACCCGCTCGCTCGCGCTGGAGCTGGCGAAGACCGGCATCACCGTTAACGCCGTCTGCCCCGGCTTTACCGATACGCCGCTGATCGCCCGTTCGATCGAGACGATCGTCGCCAAGACCGGCCGGACCGCAGAACAGGCGCTGAAAGAATTCACCAAGAGCAATCCGCAGGGGCGGCTGGTGAGGCCGGAAGAGGTCGCGGACACGGTTCTGTGGCTGGCATCGCCCGGCGCTGCAGCGATCACCGGGCAGGCAATCGCGGTTGCCGGGGGAGAAATCCTGGCAGGCTAGTCTGCCCGACATGAACCAAGGAAACGAAACCTGGGAGATCACGATGGAACTGGAAAAGGGCATTACGGAGAACGGCAGCGGATATAGGGGTATCACCTGGAACATCCTGGGCCAGATCTATTTTCCAAAAGCCGTCTCCGACGACACCTTCGCCTTTGAAACCAACAGCCTGCCGGGACAGTTCGTCCCCGTGCACATTCATCCGACCCAGGATGAATTCATCCTCGTGCAGGAAGGTGAGCTCGATCTGAAGCTCGACGACCAATGGGTCAAGGCAAAGGCCGGAGATCTTGTCCGTATGCCGCGCGGTATCCCGCACGGTTACTTCAACAAGTCCGACAAGCCGTGCCGGGCGCTCTTCTGGGTCTCGCCGGCCCGCAAGCTCCACCAGCTTTTCGAGGCGTTGCACGAAATGACCGATGTGGACGAAATCGTGAAAGTTTCCGCCGCACACGAGGTGGATTTCCTGCCGCCTTCGGCCAACGACTGAGACACAGAAGACAATTTCCGGCCACCTGAAAAAGGCGATCAGTCGATTACGGGAGAGGAAGAAGCATGAGCGACGCGATGAACGAAATGAAGCGCGGCTTTCGCGATTACCAGCCCAAGCATTTCCTCTGGGAAGTGAGCGAAGGCGGCTGCGTCGCGACGATCCGCTTGAACCGGCCGGAGCGCAAGAATCCGCTGACTTTCGAAAGCTATGCCGAGCTTCGCGATCTCTTCCGCGATCTTGTCTACGCATCGGACATCCGCGCGATCGTGCTGACGGGTGCTGGCGGCAATTTCTCCTCCGGCGGCGATGTCTTCGAGATCATCGAGCCGCTCACTCACATGGCCATGCCGGATCTTCTGGCCTTCACCCGCATGACCGGCGACCTCGTGAAGGCGATGAAGAAGTGCCCGCAACCGATCATTGCAGCCGTCGATGGTATCTGTGCCGGCGCCGGCGCGATCCTCACCATGGCTTCCGATATGCGGCTGGCAACGCCGGAAGCCAAGACAGCCTTCCTCTTCACCCGGGTCGGCTTGGCCGGCGCGGATATGGGCGCATGCGGGATCCTGCCGCGTATCATCGGCCAGGGCCGCGCCGCCGAACTGCTCTTCACTGGCCGCGCGATGAACGCCGACGAGGGCCAGGCCTGGGGTTTTTACAATGCCCTGCACGCCGCCGATCAGGTCGAGGTGGAAGCCGTCAAGCTTGCCCACTCGCTGGCGGCCGGACCGTGGTTTGCCCATACAATGACGAAAACCATGCTGAACCAGGAATGGGCGATGGGTATCGACGAAATGATCGAATCCGAAGCTCAGGCCCAGGCGATCTGCATGGTGACCAAGGACTTCCGCCGCGCCTTCGAGGCTTTCGCCGAGAAACGCAAGCCAGTCTTCGAGGGTAACTGATGGCGGCTCCCACCACTCTCAAAGGGCCGACCCGCGATTTCCTCGGCTGGCCGTTCTTCGATGACAGCCACAAGGCGCTAGCCGAAAAGCTCGATGCCTTCGCGGCCTCCGGCGCGCTGAGTCATATCGACCATTCTGACACGGACGGCGCCTGCCGTGCGATCGTCAAGGCGCTTGGGGAAGCCGGCCTGCTGGATGCCGCAACCGGTGCCGGCGGCAGCCAGCCGATCGATAGTCGCGCTGCCTGCCTGACGCGCGAGACACTTGCCTGGCATGACGGGCTTGCCGATTTCGCTTTCGCGATGCAGGGCCTCGGCACCGGTGCAATCGGCCTTTCAGGCACGGAGGACCTGCGCCGCACCATACTGCCCAAAGCGCAATCCGGTGAGTGGATTTCCGCCTTCGCGCTCTCCGAAAAGGAGGCCGGTTCGGATGTCGCCGCGATGGCCTGCTCGGCACGCAAGGATGGCGACCACTATGTACTCGACGGCGAAAAGACCTGGATTTCCAACGGCGGCATCGCCGATGTCTACACGGTCTTCGTCCGTACCGGTGAGGCGCCCGGCACGCGCGGCATTTCAGCCTTTGTGGTATTCGCCGACGATCCGGGCTTCTCGATCGCCGAGCGGATCGATGTGCTCGCCCCGCACCCGCTGGCGACGATCCGCTTCGAAAACTGTCGCATTCCGGCCTCGCGGATGCTTGGTTCTCCCGGCGAAGGTTTTAAAATCGCCATGCGGACGCTCGACATTTTTCGCGCATCCGTGGCAGCTGCCGCCTTGGGTTTCGCCAAGCGGGCGCTCGATGAGGCGGTCGCCTATGCCAAGGCGCGGCCGATGTTCGGCAACCACCTTTCCGACTTGCAGCTTACCCAGGCCGCTTTCGGCGACATGGCAGCCGAGATCGATGCGGGCGCTCTTCTGACCTACCGCGCCGCCTGGCGCCGCGACGTGCAGGGCCTGCCGACCACCAAGGAAGCGGCAATGGCGAAGATGGTAGCCACCGAAAATGCACAAAAGGTCATTGACCGCGCCGTGCAGATTTTCGGCGGCCGCGGCGTCAAGAGCGGCGAAATCACGGAGAGCCTTTATCGCGAGATCCGGGCGCTGCGCATCTACGAAGGTGCCACCGAAGTGCAGAAGCTCATCATCGCCCGCGAACTGTTGAAGGCGTGAGGGCAACCATGGCTTATACCATTTCCCGCCGGTTGAACTTCGGTGATTGCGATCCTTCCGGTATCGCTTATTTCCCCTCCTACCTCGATATCCTGGTTGGAGTTTACGAAGAGTTCTTCAGGGCGATCGGTTTTCCCTGGCCGGAGTTGATCAACGAGCGAAAGATCGGTCTTCCGACGGTCACTTTGGATCTCACCTTCAAGAGCCCCGGCTTCCACGGCGACATGATGGATTTCACTATCAAGGTGATGCGGATCGGTACCAGTTCGGTCGATCTCGAACATGAGGTGCGCGCTGGCGATCGATTGCTCTGGACCGCCAAGCAGCGGCTGGTCGCGACCTCTCTCGAAACACACAAGGCCTGCCCATGGCCGGACGATATGCGCACTGCGCTTACACAGCATTTGGAGAAGAATGATGCACATGATTCTGCAGCCTGAAGGCTGGGCAAAACCGATCGGCTACGCCAATGGCGTGGCCGCCACCGGCCGCCAGGTCTTCGTCGGCGGGCAGGTCGGCTGGAATGCCCAATGCCAATTCGAGACGGACGACTTTGTGGGCCAGGTGCGTCAAACGCTCATGAACGTCGTTGCCATACTGGCAGAGGCCGGTGCGCGGCCTGAACATGTCACGACCATGACCTGGTACTTCACCAACAAGGCGGAATATCTCGGCAATCTGAGGGGTATCGGCCAGGCCTATCGCGAGATCATGGGCAAGCATTTTCCGGCCATGGCCGCCATGCAGGTCGTTGCTCTGGTGGAAGACCGCGCCAAGATCGAGATCCAGGCAACAGCAGTCATTCCGGAGTAGGCAGCCATGAACGACGCGATCGAATTTTCGTCCACGGTCTCGGCTATGACCCGAGGCGGGATTCTGGTCGTTACCATCGACAATGCGCCGGTCAACGCGACGTCTGCCGACGTCCGCAGCGGGCTTGAAAAGGCGCTTGTCCATGCGGAAGCGACTGCCGATGTGGCAGGCGTCGTCATCACAGGCGCCGGTAAGACCTTCATCGGCGGTGCCGACATCAGGGAATTCGGCAAGCCGGCTATAGAGCCGACCTTGCCGGCTGTTATTGAAAAGATCGAGAAGCTGTCGAAGCCGGTCGTCGCGGCGCTCAATGGGGCAGCCCTCGGTGGTGGCCTGGAAGTTGCGCTCGCCTGCCATTATCGAGTTGCTTCTTCCACTGCTCAAGTCGGTCTGCCCGAAGTCAAGCTCGGCATTGTTCCCGGCGCCGGCGGCACCCAGCGTCTGCCGCGCCTGATCGGCATCCCGGCCGCATTGGACCTCATCATCTCGGGCCGTTCTGCAAAGACCGACGAAGCTCTCTCGCTTGGGATCATCGATGAAATCGCCAAGGCCGATCTCGTCGAAACCGCCATTTCGGCAGCGCAAAAACTGTCAGGCAAACAGCTCCGTCGCACGGGCGAGTTGAGCATAGCCACCAATGAGGCGGCCGAAATCGAAAGAGCCGCCGCTAGAATTCTCGGCAGGGCGCGCGGTCAGAAGGCACCGGCCGAAGCCGTGCGTCTGATCACGTCGTCTAACCGCCCTCTCGCCGAAGGTCTGGCTGACGAGCGAGCCACCTTCCTGACCCTCCGCGATAGCCGCGAAGCTGCGGCACTCCGCTACGTCTTCTTCGCCGAACGGGAATCTTCCAGGGTCGAAGGGCTCGAAGGCATTGAGCCTCGCCCAGTCAAGACGATCGGCATCTGCGGCCTCGGCCTGATGGGCAGCGGCATTGCTGTCGCCGCCCTCGCAGCGGGTTACACGGTCATCGGCCTCGACCAGACGGTGGAAATTGCCGAAAAAGGCCGCGAGTGCATTGTCGGCCTGCTGGAACGCAATCTCGCTTCCGGCCGTCTCGATCAGGACGGTTTCGAGGCGCAAAAGGCCCGGCTTTCGGTGACGGCATCGGACGCCGACCTCGCCCCCTGCGATCTCGTCATTGAAGCCGTTTTTGACGATCTCGACATCAAGATCGACCTCTTCCTCCGTCTCGACAAAGTCATTCGTCCGGATGCGGTGCTGGCGACCAACACGAGTTATCTGAACCCGGACGAAATTGCCGCCGCGACCGCTTATCCGGAGCGCGTGCTCGGCATGCATTTCTTCTCCCCAGCGCATGTCATGCGGCTGCTGGAAATTGTCCGCTGCGCCAGGACCGCACCGGATGTTTTGGCGACCGGGTTAGCCGTCGCCAAGACGTTCAAAAAGCTGCCGGTCGTCACCGGCGTTACTGAGGGCTTCATCGGCAACCGCATCTTCTCCGCCTATCGCCGCGAGGCCGAATTCCTGCTGGAAGATGGGGCCCTGCCACACGAGATCGATGCGGCGCTGGAAGATTACGGTTTCCCTATGGGCCTTTTCGCCGTCTACGACATGGCAGGGCTTGAGATCGCCTGGGCGCGCCGCAAACGCCAGGCCGCCGCCCGCGATCCCGCTACACGCTACGTCGGGATAGCCGATACGCTCTGTGAAATGGGGCGGTTCGGCCAGAAGGCCGGCCGCGGCTGGTATGCCTATCCGGATGGCAAGCGCACCATCGATCCGGATGTGACCGCGATCATCGAAACCGCCCGTGCCCAAAAGGGCATTACACCGCGCGCATTCCCGAAAAGTGAGATTCAAGAGCGGATGCTGAAGGCCATGGCCGCCGAAGGCGAAGCATTGCTGGCCGAAGGCATCGCCGCACGGCCGAGCGACATCGACCTGGTGATGATCAACGGCTACGGCTTTCCAGCCCATAAGGGCGGCCCGATGTTCGCCAGGACCTGATCTGCAAATCTCTGTCTTTGAAATAACACATTGAAATCTCTTGCGTCCTGCCTCCTGCTAATGCAGGCGGGATGGTCGCCTGCTGCCGCACACTTCCTCGCCAAAAGAGTTTCGCTCATTTGATCAAAATTGCTTGCATGTTTCCTCAAAACGCCTATTGTTTGCCCAAGCCTCGCAAGTAGGCAACTCCAAGCAACGACAGGGAACGCTGCATGTCCTCATCTGATGAGCTTCCTTTGCTGAGATATTTTAAATTTAAAATATCTGCCGCGTCGTTGCCGCATTCCGACTCTCTCGTGGCGCATAGGAGATCATGATGCCTTTCTCGTTTCCCGCATTCAAACGTAAGATGCTGCTGGGCACGATCGCCGCGGCCGCCCTGACGGCACCGCTGGCCACCAGCGTCCAAGCCGCGGATTTCAAATTTGCCGGCCCGCTGGATGCCTATACGCTCGATCCGCATGCTGTCTCGAATACCCTGATTTTCGCCGTTCTCGCCAATGTTTATGAACCACTGGTCCGCCGCAACGCCGAACAGAAGATCGAGCCGGCACTTGCGACCGAATGGAAACAGACGGACGACACGACCTGGGAATTCACTCTGCGCCAGGGCGTCAAGTTCTCGAACGGAAATCCGTTTACCGCCGATGACGTGGTCTTCTCGCTGACCCGCGGCCAGGCCGGTGGCATCAAGGCAAACCTGAACTCCATCGCCTCGATCGAAAAGGTTGACGACTATAAGATCCGTATCAGGACACGCGCCGTCAACCCCATCCTGCCGAACCAGATCACCAACTGGTACATCATGGATAAGGAGTGGGCCGAGGCGAACGGCGCCGTACAGCCGGGTGCCGCCAACAACGCCACCGAGACCTTCGCCAACCGCAACGCCATGGGCACCGGCCCCTACGTCATCAAGGAGCGCGATCCGGGCGTGAAGACCGTCTTCGCCACAAATTCTGGCTGGTGGGACAAGAAGGCCGGCAATATCGA
The DNA here is from genome assembly GCF_040066075.1 of Neorhizobium phenanthreniclasticum. Classification (NCBI taxonomy): domain Bacteria; kingdom Pseudomonadati; phylum Pseudomonadota; class Alphaproteobacteria; order Hyphomicrobiales; family Rhizobiaceae; genus Neorhizobium; species Neorhizobium phenanthreniclasticum. The sequence continues at coordinate 118,620 of NZ_JBEAAL010000018.1, read as the reverse complement.
TAATGCCACCTTCTTCGTGATCCCAAATCCTTCCACTCGCGTCTCGGCCCTGATCTCCGGCGAAGTGGACCTGATCGACGGCGTACCGCCGCAGGATGCCGAACGTATCGACAAGGCCGATGGCCTACATGTCAAGGCCGGGCCGGACCTGCGCACCATCTATGTCCAGCCGGATGTTGCACGAGACAGCCTGATCTTCGGCAGCGAGAAGGCCAAGAACCCTTTCAAGGAACTCAAGGTCCGCCAGGCCATGGAACTGGCGATAGATACCGGGGCGATCCAGAAGCGCATCATGCGCAACTATTCGGTTCCCGTCGGCCTGCCGATCGGTAAGGAGATCAACGGCTTCGATCCGGAACTCGGTGCACCGGTCAAGCCGGATGTCGACAAGGCCAAGGAACTGATGAAGGAAGCCGGCTACGAGAACGGCTTTTCCGTCACGCTCGACTGCACCAACGACCGCTTTATGAACGACGAAGCGACCTGCCTAGCGGTCGCCGCCTCCCTCGCCCGCATCAACATCAAGGTGGAACCTCGCGCCCAGGCCACCAGCCGCTGGGCGACCCAGGTGAACCCGCCGGAATACAATACCAGCCTTGCAATGCTGGGCTATTCGCCGGCGACCTATGACGCCCATATCTTCCTGACCTCGATTGCCGCCACCCGTGATCCGAAGAGCGGCCTCGGCGCCTTCAATATCGGCGGTTATTCCAATCCCGAGGTCGACAAGCTGATCGCCGCCATTGGTAAGGAAACCGACCAGGAGAAGCGCACCGATCTCATCCAGCAGGCTTTCAAGCTCATCAAGGCCGATGTCGGCTTCATTCCGCTTCACCAGCTCAACATTCTCTGGGGCGTGAAGGACAATGTCACCGTTGTGCAGCCAGCCGACCTCGCCTATCCGCTGCGCTATTTCACGGTGAAGTAATGACGATTGCCCCCGGCATCACGAAACAGGACATCACGAAACAGCTTGCAAGTCTGGTGTCCTTTCCGACGGTCAGCGCCGTCTCCAATCTCGACCTGATCAAATACGTGGAAGACCAGGCCGCCCCCTTCGGAGGACGCGTCCGGCGCTTTCCGAATGCCGAAGGCAACAAGGCGAACGTCCTTATTTCGATTGGCCCCGAAGCGCCTGGGGGCATCATCTTCAGCGGCCATACGGATGTGGTGCCGACGGAAGGTCAGGCATGGTCCGGCGATCCCTGGACGCTGAGGGAAGCGAACGGCCGGCTGATCGGCCGCGGCGCGACCGATATGAAGGGCTTCCTGGCCTGCTGTCTCGCTGCGGCACCTGGCATGGTCCAAAAGAAACTCAGGAAGCCTATCCATCTCGCCTTCTCCTATGACGAGGAAGTCGGCTGCACCGGTGTTGGCTCGATGGCCGAATGGGTGGGGCAAAGCGACTTGAAGCCGCGGCTCGCCGTCATCGGCGAAGCGACCAGCATGGACATGATCGCCGCGCACAAGGGCGGCCTGATTGGCTGGTGCCGCGTCAAGGGCAAGCCCGGTCACTCCTCCCAGCCGGACCGCTACGTCAACGCCGTCATGGCAGCCGGCGACATGATCGCCGAGATCAACCGCATCCGCGAGGACATGCGCAGCGGGCCGCAGTTCGAGGGCCTCGATCCACCCTATTCGACGATTTCCGTCAACGTCATCAAGGGGGGCCTGCACGGCAATATTGTCGCCGAGAACTGCGATTTCTTCTGGGAGATGCGCATCATCCCCGGCGAGAGCGAAATGGCGGTGTTCGAGCGCATGCAGCGTTTCGCGGTAGAAAAGCTGAATCCTGGCATGCAGGCTATCGACCCAGCCTCCGGTGTCTTCTTCGATGTGCAGGCACGCATTCCCGGCCTGAAGCCGAACGACGATCCGGTACTCGACGCAGAGCTCCTGAAGCTTCTCGGACGCTCGGAGCCGCGCTATGTTTCCTACGGCACGGAAGCGGGCATTTTCCAGATCGCCGGTGTTCCGTCGGTCGTCATCGGCCCGGGCGATATCGCCGATGCTCATCAGCCGGACGAGTCGATTGCGATTTCCGAGCTGGAGAAATGCATCGCCTTTCTTGACCAGCTTGGTGACACCTGCTGCTGAGGATTTGAAGTGCTGAACTATGCCGCATCCCGGATCGTGCAGACGGTCATCGTTCTGCTCGTGATCAGCTTCATCGCCTTCCTGCTGGTCGCCAATATCGGCGACCCGCTGGCGGCACTCCTCTCGGCCGATGCGACCGTGACGGAGCGGATGGAACTGATCGCCAGGCTCGGCCTCGACCAGCCGATCGGCACGCGCTTCGTGCATTTTCTTGGCAACCTGCTGCAGGGCGATTTCGGCCTCTCCTACCGCACCCAGGACCCGGTGGCGAAGCTTATCATCGAGCGCATGCCGGCGACGATCGAACTCGCTTTCGTCAGCCTGCTCATCACCATCCTCGTTGGCGTACCAGCCGGCATCTATTGCGGCGTGCATCCGAACTCGCTGTTCGGCCGCTTCATCATGCTGATCTCGACGGCCGGCATCACGCTTCCGAACTTCGTCGTCGGCCTGCTGCTGATCGCCGTCTTTTCCGTGCAATTGGGTCTGTTACCGTCATTTGGGCGCGGCACGGTCGTCGATCTCGGCTTCTGGACAACGGGCCTGTTCTCCGTTTCCGGCTGGCGAGCGATCATCCTGCCGGCAGCGACACTCTCCACCTTCCAGGTCGCGTTTATCATCCGAATGCTGCGCACCCAGCTCATGGAAGTCGGCCAAAGCGAGCATATCCGCTTCGCCCGCGCCCGCGGTCTGTCGGAAGCGCGCATCTGGTATGTCTACGCCATCAAGAACACGCTTCTGCCGGTCATCACCATGCTTGGCCTGCAGCTTGGCAACATCATCGCCTTTTCGGTGGTGACGGAAAACGTCTTCGCCTGGCCGGGCCTCGGTTCGCTCTTCCTGCAATCGATCCAGGCGGCGGATATTCCGGTTATCGCCATCTATCTGATCTTCGTCGGCCTGGTCTTCATGGTCATCAATCTGGTCGTAGAACTGCTCTACCCGCTGATCGATGCCCGCGTGTTGAGGAGGCAATCATGACCCCTGTCGTCAACACTCCTTCGGTTCCGACAGTCCGCCGCAGCCGCCTGTCGAAACTTCTGCGCGCCATGCGCAAGGCACCCGGGCCGACCTCCTGCGCCCTCGTCATCTTCGCGCTGCTCGTCTATGCCTTCATGACGCCGCTGGTATCGCAGAATCCCTTCGAATTCGCCGGCATGTCGGTGATGGACAGCTTCATTCCGCCCATGTGGATGGTAGACGGTATGCCGGATTTCCCACTCGGCACTGACGACCAGGGTCGCAACCTCCTGACCGCCATGGCCTATGGCATGCGGACTTCGATCATCGTCGGCTTCCTGTCCGTCATCATCGGTCTCGTGCTTGGCGGCAGTCTCGGCCTGATAGCCGGCTTCGTCGGTGGCAAGGTGGATGCTTTCATCATGCGCTTCGCCGACGTTCAGCTCGCCTATCCAGCCTTGCTGCTCGCGATGATCATCGACGGGGCAGCTCGCGCCGCGCTTGGACAGGAGCGGAGCGTCATGACGGCGATCGCCATCGTCGTGCTCTCGATCGGCATCGCCTTCTGGGTCCAGTATGCGCGCACGATCCGTTCATCCGTGATGATCGAACGAGACCAGGATTATGTCTCGGCCGCCCGCATCACCGGCCGCAGCAGCCTGTCGATCATCATCCTGCACATCCTGCCGAACGTCATGGCACCGGTTCTGGTCATCGCAACCATCAATCTTGGCATCGCCATCATCACCGAGGCAACGCTCTCCTTCCTCGGCATCGGAATCCCGGTCACCTCGCCGTCTCTCGGCACGCTGATCCGCAATGGCAACAATTTTCTGCAATCCGGCGAATGGTGGATCTCCGTCTGGCCCTGCCTCGTGCTCGTCGCCTTCGTCGTGTCGGTCAACATCCTCGGCGACCACCTGCGTGACGTTTATAATCCGCGACTAAGGGGACGCTCGTGACGACACCGCTTCTCGACGTCCGCGACCTGACGGTCACCATCAACCGCGACGGCCGTCTGATCACAGCGCTCGACAAGGTCTCCTTCTCCGTGGATCCGGGAGAGGTGCTCGGCATCGTCGGCGAATCCGGTGCCGGCAAATCGATAACGGGGGCTGCGATCATCGACCTTCTCGTGCCGCCCCTGAAACGCACCGGCGGCACCATTACGCTTGCCGGGGAGCGTCTCGACCAGTTGTCACCGAAGGCGATGCGTCGCGTGCGCGGCGGCAGGATCGGCTTCATCTTCCAGGACCCTATGACCAGCCTCAACCCGGTCATCACTATCGGCCGGCAGCTCTGCGATACAATCGAGGCGCATCTGAAGATCGGCGGCGATCGGGCGAAGAAAAAGGCGCTCGAATGGATCGAACGAGTCGGCCTGCCGAACCCTGACACGCAATTCAAGCGTTATCCGCACCAGCTTTCCGGCGGCATGCGGCAACGTATTGTCATTGCGCTGGCACTTTGCGCCAATCCGGCGCTCGTGATCGCCGACGAACCGACGACCGCGCTCGATGTATCGGTCCAGGCCCATATCCTGCAGTTGATGCGCGACTTGCATCGCGAAAGCAAGACTAGCATGATGCTGATCACCCATGACCTCGGCGTCATCGCCAAGATGGCCGACCGCGTCGCTGTGCTTTACGCCGGCCGCGTTGCCGAGATCAGCCCTGTCGGCGAACTCTTCAACGCGCCGAAACACCCCTATACCCACGGACTGATCCGCGCGACGCCGATGCCATCGGCCAATGGCGAGGTGCGGCTCGATCAGATTCCCGGCGCCATGCCGGGGCTCGGCGCGGTTCCGCCCGGCTGCGCCTTCAATCCGCGTTGTTTCAAGGCCGAAGGCGATTGTTGCTCGGCAGCACCACCGCTGACCATGAAGGAAAGCGTTGCGTTTTCCTGTTTCCACCCGCTGGAAAAGGAGATTGCATGAGCGCCCGGGATTTCCTTACTCTCAACCACGTCAGCAAGGTCTATCGCCGCAATCAGAGCCTTCTGGAACGGCTGAAGAAGAACGACACTAGCGGCACCAAAGCGGTCAGCGACGTCAGCCTCGCTGTCCGGCATGGAGAAACTCTGGGCCTCGTCGGGGAGAGTGGCTGCGGCAAGTCGACGCTGGCCCGCCTCGTCTCCGGCCTCATGGAGCCGACCTCCGGCGCGATCGCCTTCCGCAGGGATGCAGCCGGCAAGACGCCACGCCTCCAGATGATCTTTCAGGACCCCTATTCGTCACTGAACGGCCGCTGGACGATCGAGGATATCATCGCCGAACCGATCCGCGTCCATAAGCTGCGCCGGGGCCGGGCGGCGATCCGCGCCCGCGTCGACGAACTGCTCGTTCAGGTCGGCCTGTCGCCGGCGGATGCCGAAAAATACCCTCAGGAATTTTCCGGCGGCCAGCGGCAGCGCATCTGCATCGCCCGCGCGCTTGCCGGCGAACCGGAATTCCTGATCCTCGACGAGCCGACTTCGGCGCTAGACGTGTCAGTCCAGGCACAGATTCTCAACCTTTTGCGCGACCTGCAGAAGAACTTGGCACTCACCAGCCTGTTCATCACCCACAACCTCTCGGTCGTGCGGATCATGGCCGATAGGATCGGCGTCATGTATCTCGGTGAACTGGTGGAGGCAGCACCGTCGGAAGAGCTGTTCCTCAGGCCTCGCCATCCCTATACGCGCCTCTTGATCGATGCCGCCCCGGATATGGATACTGGCGACCGCACGCTACATCCGATTGCTGGCGAACTGCCCAACCCGGCCTTTCCGCCCTCCGGATGCCGTTTTCACACGCGTTGTCCCTTCACGAAGGATATCTGTCGCAGCACGGTGCCGCCGAAGAAAACGACCGGAGCCGACAGCATGTTCCGCTGCCATTTCGATCTCGATCTGTCGAACGGGCAGGCGATCCTGCCGATCGCCAAAGCCAGAACCGCCTGAAATCCCGAGGATGCCCCAATGACGACTGCCCCTTCCCGCCAGGCGACGATCGAAAAGGCTGTGGGTTATCTCAACGACGGCTCCTTCGAAGCGGCGCTCCGCAAGCGCGTCGCGATCCCGTCGGCAAGTCGTGTCGCGGCCAACAGGCTGGACCTTTGGCGCTATGTAACTGGGGACATGCAGCCCTTCTTCGAACGCCTCGGCTTCGCGACGAAGATCTACCAGAACGACCTGGCTCCAGGCCCCTTCCTGATCGCCGAGCGGGTTGAGAACCCCAACTACACCACCATCCTGCAATACGGCCATGGCGACGTTGTCGCCGGTTTGGATGGTCAGTGGGAGGAAGGTCTATCCCCCTTCGAGATGGCGGAAAAAAACGGCGCCTGGTATGGCCGCGGCACGGCCGATAACAAGGGTCAGCACACGATTAACCTTGCCGCGATCGAGGCTCTGCTGGCAGTCAAAGGCTCGCTTGGCTTCAATCTCAAATATCTGATTGAGATGGGAGAAGAGTCCGGTTCGCTCGGTCTGGAAGAGATGTGCGCTGCCCACAAGGACGAGCTCAAGGCCGACGTCTTCATCGCTTCCGATGGTCCTCGCCTGGCACTGGAACGGCCGACGATCTTTCTCGGCGCCCGCGGCGGCATGTCCTTTCATCTGGAGATCAATGCGCGCGAAAGTTTTCAGCATTCCGGCAACTGGGGCGGCATCCTCTCCAATCCCGGCATAGAGCTCTGCCATGCGATTACGGCGCTGGTGGATCGGACAGGTAGGATCAAGGTCCGCGAGATGACACCTGGGAACATCCCGGAAAACGTCCGCGCGGCGCTGAAGGATTGCGAGATCACCCCGGCCGCCGACGATCCGCCGATCGAGCCGTGGTGGGGCGAGCCGGGCCTCACGCCCGAGGAAAAAGTCTTCGCCTGGAGCTCCTTCGAGGTCATGGAGATGGAATGCGGCAACCTCGCCCAGCCGCTTTACGCCATCCCGCCCAAAGCCCGCGCCCGCGTGCAGCTCCGCTTTCCGGTCGGCGTCGATCCGGATGAGGTCGTTCCGGCCGTTCGCAAGGCTTTGATCGATGCCGGTTACGACCGCGTCGTCGTCAAGGATCCCACCGACGCGATCTTCCTCGCCAGCCGCCTCGATCCCGACCATCCCTGGGTCAGACGTATCGTCGCCTCGACCGAGAAGACGTTGGGCGCTCCGCCGGCCATCCTGCCCAATCTCGGCGGTTCACTGCCGAACAACATCTTCTCCGATTTGCTCGGCCTGCCGACCATCTGGATTCCGCATTCCTATCCCGGCTGCCTGCAACATGCTCCAAACGAGCACCTGCCGGTCAGCATCGTTCGCGAGGGACTTGCCATGATGGCCGGTCTTTATTGGGATATCGGTGAAACAGCCGCTGACCGGCAGGCCGGTTAGATTGACAAAACGACCCGGTTTCGGCCGCTCGTTTTCGCCTTGTAGAGATTTGCGTCCGCAGCCTTGAGGCATTCCTGAGGATCAAAGCCAGGAACGCAATAAAATGCTCCGATGCTCGCCGATACGGAGATAATTGATCCGGAGGCTGAACGAAAATCCATGCAGTCGATCAATCCGCGAATTTCCTCACATCTTCGCAACATCGCTTCAGCCGTCAAATCACTCTGAAAAAGCGCAAACTCCTCTCCTCCAAGGCGGCCTGCAATGTCGAATTCTCCTTGATAGGCCGCAAGTATTTGTCCTGTCCGACGGAGAGCTTCGTCGCCCGTTGCATGTCCATGCCCATCATTGATCGACTTGAAATAATCGAGATCCAGGAACAGTAGGCCACCCGCCACGCCTTTGCGGCTGAAGGTTTCCAATTCTTCAAGGAATGCATTTCTGTTGAGAAGCCCGGTTAACCCATCCCGGCGTGATTGTAGGCGAAGCTCTTCATATGCGATCGCCAGCTTCTGGAGTGCCTCCGAGGCTGCCACTTCTGCGCGCCGAAGTTTTTCAGCCTGTCGGAAATGCACGGCCGAAGCTGGAATGGAGATAACCAGCGGGCAAACGATGGTCATTATGAGACCGGCTCCGGCCACCTCTCCACCGAGCATCGGAACGATGCTGAATGAGAGAATGAGGGAGGCAAGCAGCGACAGCAGACCGGTCAGCAATGACTTGGCGAGGACGATGCGCATCGAAAGAGCCGCGAGGAATGAATATCGGGGCCTCTCTTAAGCTTGCTGACTTTAACATAGGCTGAACCAATCCCGAAACATCCTAGGTTTTGACATGTCTTTAGGCGTCCTGAAGCGTCAGATAAGCGGTCGGCCAATGACAATATGGCTCGCCATGTGCCCAAACATCATTCGTCGCCCTGCCTGACGAATCCTTTTAGGATCTTGACGGACTCGCGATAAGTCATCAGTCGATGCAACGTTGCCGCTGACGGGTGGTCAGCAGTATACTCAACATCGGCAAGTTCGGGAAAGCGCCGCTCCAGGTCGTGGATCAGCGACTTATAAATCATGATCTGTTCGTGAGTGAATTGAGCATCAGGTGCACGAGACATTCTTTTGGTCCTTTTCTTACGGGACCTTACTTGCACGGCATCTAAATTGCTTTGAGGGAAATCAACGCTCGAAGCGCCGTACCGGCACATCCGACATCATAGGCGTGTCAGGATTTCGCCCGAAAGGACGACCTGAAAGTTTCCATCCGAAAGCGGTTCCACCAGATAGCCATCGGAGGTGTAGTAAACGAAGCGGGTGACGGTGCCAGTTTCTCTGCTCTCCCGATGCCCATCGCCGCGGCTCCGGATGGCCTTGAATACTGACACAGAGTTTCCCCTTTCATCCAGGCAATCGATACGCGCGCGCTCTTCACCGGACATTCTTACCGCCCCATCCATGACGTTCTGCAACAATATGAACGGCGAGCAAGGCAGGCAAGGGATTTGGTCGCAGGTTCGAGTGCACGCCAAACATCAAGGGCCAGGCGCACTACCCATCCCGATCGCTTTCGATCCTGCCAGCGGTCTTCGCAACATCCGCCGAAGCCTCCCGGAACGGCGCCCGGCTGAGTTCGTTACCGGCGGCGATCGCCTTGCGTAAAAGCCGCAGGAGTTCCTCCGACTCGTCTGCATTCAGGCCTCGCAGCATCATGCGCTGCGCCGCCTCAACCGCCGGCATGATACCGGAAAGCGTTTCCCGCCCTGCCTCCGTGATCTCCAGTTCGCGCGCACGCCTGTCCCTTTTGCTCGCACGGCGCTCGAGGAAGCCCTTCTGCACCAGTCGATCCACAACGCCGGTAATGGTCGTCCGGTCGTAGGCTATCAACCCGGCGAGCGTCACCTGATCAATGCCCGGATTCGCGCTGATCGCAGCCAGCGCCGCGTATTGAACGGGTGTCAGGTCATAGCCGGCGGCCTCTGCTTCCGCATGGAAGACGGCAACGGCAATCTGCTGGAACCGGCGGGCCAAGTGCCCCGGCATGTCATTGTTGTCTTTCACCGATCTCTCCATGACCGATCCTCGCCTTGACAGCATACATATAATCAGCATACTGATTAATTATCGTAACGACCCAGGCTCATCGTTCTGACATCGTCGCAACAACTTAAACCACGAGGCGGTTCAACCGTCGATACTGGCAGCCAGCAAACCGAAGCCTATGGCAGCCGCGGGGTACGGTTGCAGCCAGGATCAGACGGATACCCAGCAAGACACGCGGAGGAGGTACATCCATGCAATTTCACCTCAACGGGTTCCGGACCGGAGATCCGGCAATTTCGGAGCCATCCGGCCAGCACACGACGTCATCCGGTTCGGATCCGCTTCCCGAAGAAGTCGATGTTCTGATTATCGGCTGCGGGCCGGCCGGATTGACGCTCGCCGCCCAACTGGCGGCCTTTCCCGACATCAAGACTTGCATCGTCGATCAGAAATCCGGTCCCCTGCAACTCGGGCAAGCCGACGGCATTGCCTGTCGCACTCTGGAAATGTTCGAGGCCTTCGGCTTTGCCGAGCGCGTGCTGAAGGAAGCCTATTGGGTCAACGAGACGTCATTCTGGAAACCGGACGATGCCGAACGGGAAAAGATCGTTCGCCACGGCAGGATTCAGGACGTCGAGGACGGTCTCTCCGAGTTTCCCCATGTGATCCTGAATCAGGCGCGTGTGCATGATTTCTATCTGGATGTCATGCGCAGATCGCCAAACCCGCTGGAGCCGCACTACGCGCGGCGACTCCTCGACCTTCAGATTGATCCGCCGTCAGCCTCCCGCGATCAGCCTCCCGGCCATCCCGTGACGGCCAGGCTCGAGCGACTCGATCCTTCGCATGAAGGGCGGGGGGAGACCATCAGGGCCCGCTACGTGGTCGGCTGTGACGGGGCGCGCAGCGTCGTCAGGAAGTCACTCGGGCGGGAACTCAAGGGCGATTCGGCCAATCAGGCCTGGGGGGTCATGGATGTGCTGGCCGTCACAGACTTTCCCGATATTCGCCTCAAGGCGCTGATCCAATCCGCCAATGAAGGCAGCATCGTGCTCATCCCGCGGGAAGGCGGCTATCTGGTCCGCATCTATGTCGAACTCGACAAACTCAACGAAAACGAACGGGTGGCCAATCGAAACATCACCGTCGACCACCTGATTGCCGCTGCACAGCGGATTCTAAAGCCCTATACGCTCGAGGTGAAGGAAGTCGCGTGGTGGTCCGTCTATGAGATAGGCCAGCGGCTCTGCGACAAGTTCGATGACGTGCCCGAAGGGAAAATCGAGACGCGTCTGCCTCATGTGTTCATCGCCGGCGACGCCTGCCATACCCACAGTCCCAAGGCAGGCCAGGGTATGAACGTCTCCATGCAGGACGCGCTCAATCTGGGCTGGAAGCTTGCAGCCGTCCTTCAGGGTCGCTGCTCGCCCGAACTTCTGCACAGCTACTCGGCGGAACGACAGGCTATCGCCAAAGAACTGATCGATTTCGACCGCGAATGGGCCAAGATGTTGAGTGCCCCCCTGAAATCCTCACCGGATGGCGAAGGCGTCGATCCGGCGGAGGTCCGGGAATATTTCGTCAGGCACGGACGTTATACGGCGGGAACGGCGACCCATTACCGCCCGTCCATCCTCACAGGCGAATCGACCCATCAATATCTGGCGAAGGGGTTTACGATCGGCACACGCTTTCATTCCGCGCCGGTCATTCGCCTCGCGGATGCCAAGCCGGTTCAGCTCGGCCACGCCGCGAAGGCGGACGGCCGCTGGCGCCTCTATGCTTTCGCCGGCACCGGAGATCCCATTGCCGCCGGCTCCGGCATTCGGTCCCTATGCGAGTTCCTCGCCGACGCGCACGAATCCCCCGTCGGGAAATATACGCCGGCTGGCACGGACATCGATGCCGTTATCGATGTCCGCGCGGTCTTTCAGCATGGCCATCGCGAACTCGCCGTCGAGGCCATGCATTCCCTCCTCCTTCCGGCAAAGGGACGCCTGGGGCTTCGCGATTACGAGAAGATGTTCTGCCCCGACCTGAAAAGCGGCAATGATATTTTCGACATGCGCGGTATCGATCGGGAACAGGGATGTTTGCTAGTCGTGCGGCCGGACCAATACGTCGCGCATGTTCTCCCTCTCGGCGCGCATATCGAACTTGCCGCCTTCTTCGACGGCTTCATGATGCAGAAGAACTGAACGAAGTCTCAATGGGAGTGCCTACACCGACGTACGAAATGGTTCCGAGATCGGCAGAACCAACGGCACCAACGGCCCTCTCCTACCAGCGAAGCCAGCGCCGCCCTGAAATATAACCTAAGGAGGTCATGATAGCGATTGCTATCATATACCAACTCCCCACAAACAGGGGGCTGTCATCAGGACAATGCCAGGCATAAATGGCAGCCCCGATCCCTCCCGCTGCCAAACCCGCGACTGCTCCGGCGAGACCTGGGTTTTCCGGGGCGCCATGCTTCAACGCCCAAAAGAATGCCATGAAGGGTGCCAGCGACAGAAGCGGGATGAAGATCAGGCAGACGTTTGGATAACGTCCGATCATGCTCGCCTTCCAGGCATCCATGGGCAGAACGAACAGTTCGACAAGGATACCGGCCACAAGCAGGATAAGTGGCAGGAAAAATGCAAGCACGTGCGCCTTGATGTCAACGCCAGGTCTGCCGATCCTGAAGACCAGGTTGCACCCGACTATCGCAAGGATCAACGTCAAGGCGATCTTGAAATCGACGCGGCTCGTTTGAAGCGCCTCCACCATATTCGCGCGAATCCCGACGGTCGAGACGAGAACAATCGCGGACACCGAAGCTCCGATCACCAGCGCCGCCATCAACGCTCGCCCAAGGCGAACGCGGACTGGAGCATCCTGCGCCAGGAGATTGATCAAATCATCGGTATTCAATCCATTCACTCCACTCTGCCTCGTTATCAACGAACGACTTGATGCGCTCACAGCGGTCAAGATCCGCACCAGCTTCTTCTCACAACGCCGCAGCCAATCAGCAACAATGTAGCCAATCAGCGCCACAAGAGCCATGGCCCGATTGGGCGCGCGGATATCGTCATTCGATATATCCCTCTGCAGAACAATGCTCCGGCTATTGCTGGCAATGCTGAAGTGCAATTTCAAGCCTGAGACGTCTGATCATCTGCTGATATTCTTCGAGCCGACGCGCCGTCTGCCGCGCTTCGGCAGAGCCTGCCGGCCAAACCTGCCAGAGGATCAGGGCGAACCGCAGGTCCCTGGCCGGACTGGGTCGAAACCGCCCCCATAACTGAATGACGCGGCTTCCGCGATGACACTGCAAGACAGCAGCCCCTTGGAAATCCTCCACGGGATCGAGGGCATGGGAAGGACTGAGGAGTAAAGCCTTTCCGCCATCCGCTCCAAGAAGGACAAGTTTTCTCGCGGAATGACCGTCACCGGTGCCGGCAGGATCGCGCAGCCGCGCCTCCAAGGTCGTTCCGACGGGCAGCAGGATGGACAGTTCCGGCGTGATCATCTCATCCCATACCACGTCGTGCCCGCCGGAACGATGTTGCGTGTCGTCAACTCGGCGAAACGGAAAGTGCTCATCATTCTTCCTGACATCCATCCGATCGGCTCCTGTTGTTGATGCATGCGGCCGGAAGTCCGTTGAGCCTAGTTCGCCCAGGATAACCGCTTCGTTACATCCGCGTTCAAATTTTCCCTGGAGGGCCCGGCCGCGATCGCCCCAGCAGAAAAATCATCGCCTGATGTAACGAACTCGGTGGCCAACCCGTAAAGGCCGTTATCGGTGCCAATCCGACAGCCGTTGTTTCCGGAAATCCTCCCGTCCGCCGGCTTCCCCAAGGAGTCTGACATGAACTGCGATGCCTATGATCTGATCACCAGCAGCGACAGCGCCGAAGCCCGGCGAGCTTTCGAGCAAGCTGTCTATGGTCTTGCAACGCACCGTCCGAGTACGGGCGCATCGCTGCAGGCAACGCTTGCCGCCGATCCCGATCATGTTGCCGCACACGCGCTTACCGGTTTTGCAAACCTCATCCTTGCTCGCTCGGAACTGGCCGCCGGCGCCGAAGCAGCGCTCGCCGAGGCCCGAGCAGCACTGACGAGGAAGAACGGTGGAACGGCAGACGAACAGGTACTCGTGAAGGCCTTGGCTGCAGCCAGCGGGGGCTCATTTTCCGGCGCCATCGACACGCTTGATCGCGGCTTTGCCGATCGCCCGGCGACTTTCCTCCCTTTCAAGCTCTCACACGCCCTTCGCTTCATGCTCGGTGATGCCGCCGGAATGCTGACGGCGAGTTCACGAGCGGTAGATGGTCTTGATTCAGCAAGCCTTTCCGCCGGCTTCGCATTCGGCTGTTATGCCTTTTCGCTGGAAGAAACCGGTCGCTATGAGGAGGCCATGAAAGCGGGGCGGAAGGCGGTCGCCTTGCAGCCGGATGATTCCTGGGGCCTGCATGCGGTTTCGCATGTCTTCGAGATGCGCGGACAGACCCGGGAGGGCGTCGATTGGCTCGAGAACAGTCGAAGCGCCTGGTCACGTTGCAACAATTTCTCCTTTCACATGGCCTGGCATCTCGCTTTGCTGCACCTCGAACGCGGCGACCATGAGCGTGTCCTTCAGCTCTACGACGATGAAGTGCGTCCCCAGCAGACGGATGATTTCAGGGATATGGCAAATGCTGTCTCGCTCCTGTGGCGATTGAACCAGATGGGTGTCCATGTGGGATCGCGCTGGCATGACCTCGCCGGCATCGCCCGGGCAAGGCGGCGGGACACGACCCTCATCTTCGCAGCTCTCCACAATCTCGCGGCACTGGTCGCGATCGGAGATCGGGCTGGCGCAGCCGAACTCGTCACGGAGATAGAGGAGAAAGCCATGGGTATCGGCGACCAGGCACGGGTCGCAGCCGAAATCGGCGTTCCGATGGCACGCATGCTTGCGGGACTCGGCGCCCCGGCGGACAGGCAGATGCTCGATCGGGTGATTGTCAATCTACCAAAGATCGGCGGCAGCAACGCACAACGCGATTTCTTCGTCCTTGCGCTTGCAAAGGCGGTCGGCAGCCGCGGCGACAACGCAGGCATCTCCCGAATCCGTCATATGCGCAGGCATCTGAAAGCGGAGGACCGCCTGATCCGCTCGATCGAACAATCTGCCGGCATGAAGCTGTCGGCCTGACCTCAACGCAACATATGAGGGTGAATGAAATGACCATGATGGAAATGCAGAAACCGAGCATATTCCCGACAATCGAGCCCGGCCTTGGAAAAACTATCATCGTGTCCGGCCTTGCCGCGGACATTGCTTGGGAAATATGGGCGCGCCTGATTACGCCTTTGCTCGTCGGCGGCCCCCTGGAGCCCGCGGCACTTGTGCAAACGGTCTTCGGCTTCAACAATCTGCTTCTGGCCGAGGCGATCCATGCCACGGTCGGCATCGTGTTTTATCCGATCGGCTATCTTTTCATCGCCCGGCCTCTGCAACGAATCGTCTTCCCGCAGTTGCCTTTGCTCCTGACCGGCATCGGCTTCGGCGCCGGGCTATGGGTGTTTGCGCTCTTCGTGATGGCCCATCTTGTCGCCGGACTGCCGCCTTTTCTTGGTTTCATTCCGCTGACCTGGGCTTCGCTCGCCGGGCATATCATCTTCGGCGTCACAGTCGCCTATACCATCCGGGCGTTTGGAAGGTGACGGGACGCTTGCTCGATCTTTGCGCATCGATCTCGGGGAGACCGATGTTCCAGCGCTTGCTCGCGGCAGCCCTCTGTCTCGGCGCAGATCCGGGGCTTGCCGGCTCCTATTGCGGCGGAGACGTCGCATGCACGGTGGACGGCGGCAACTACCGCATCGAACTGCCGCAAGATGGCGACGTAAGGGGCGCCTACGTTTACTTCCACGGCTTCAAGAGTTCTGCGGAATTGCAGATGCGACAGCGCGCTCTCGTGGATACGACGCTTGCTCATCATCTTGCCTATGTCGCCGTCGATGGGCTTGCCGGCGGCTGGTCGTATCCAGGCGCACCACGGCGCGACCGCGACGAAAGGCGCTTCATCGGAAATGTTTTGAACGACCTCCAGAACCGACATGGCTTCGCGCCGGAAAAAGTGATCGTCGGCGGCTTCTCCGTCGGAGCTTCCATGGCGTGGTACACCGCCTGTGAACAGGGAGGCCGGGTGGCCGCCATGGTAACGTTTTCCGGTGTGTTCTGGGACCCTCTGCCCAAGGCAGCGGACTGTACCGGCAATCTGCCGCCGATGATCCACTTTCACGGAACGGCGGATAGAACATTTCCGTTAGCCGGCAGACCAATCGGCAGGACTTTCCATCAGGGCGACGCACTCAAGAGTGTCGCCATTTACCGTGAGAGGGCGCGATGCGACCTGCCCGCCGCTCACAAGAGCACGATCGACGGTATCGTCTGCGACGACGTTCCCGGCTGTCTGCGCGGCGAAAGCATTCTTTGCATTCATGACGGCGGGCATGAGGCCCGGCCCGATCTTCTCGATGCCGGGCTGACCGCCCTCGGCTACCCGAAATGAGCAACCTGCTCCGGGAAAGGCAAACAGTTTCGGGGCGAGGCCAATCCATTAAGCGTGAGATAGAGATGTCCGATAATCAGGCGAAAGGTGGTAGCACGAGGGTGGCGGACACCATCGCCCGCACCTTGCATAATCATGGCGTCAGGCACGCTTTCGGCATGCCGGGCGGAGAGGTTGTGACGCTGATAGACGGATTGCAGAAAGCCGGCATCGCGTTCCATCTTGCTCGCCACGAAACGGCGGCTGCGATCATGGCCTCCGGGGCGAGCGTGATTTCCGGCAAACCGCAGATGCTGGTGACGACGATCGGCCCGGGTCTTGCCAATGCGGTCAACGGCATTGCCGACTCCAACCAGGAGCGTGTCCCGTTGATCGTGATCTCCGGCATCGTCGATCGTGCCACGCGGGCTCGCTACACACATCAGGTCATCAATCACGCCCAATTGCTGCAGCCTCTGGTGAAGGCATCCTTCGAGGTCGAGCCGGAAAGCGCCGCCTCGACGGTCGCCCGCGCCATTGCGCTCGCAATGGCCGACCCCATGGGGCCGGTCCACCTGGATCTTTCTCCGGCCGTCGCGGAAATGGAAGCATTGGAATCGCCTCTGGTTGCACCTCCTCAGGTGCTGCGGCCGATGGTGACGACAACTGATCCTTCCATCATGGCGCTTTCAGACCGCTTCAAACGCGCCGAACGCCCCTTGATCGTCGCCGGCTTTGAAGCTGCCCGCAGTGGTGCGGGCACCGCCGTGCTTGCCTTGGCGGAGGCAACCGGGGCGCCGGTGATCACGACCTACAAGGCAAAGGGACTGATACCGGAAAATCACCACCTTTCGCTTGGTGGCGCAGGGCTCTCGCCACGGGCCGATGCCATTCTGTTACCGCTTGTGGCGAGCGCCGATCTCGTGCTTGCCATCGGCTACGATCCGATCGAGATGCGTCTCGGCTGGCTGGATTTCGTCAAGGATGCGACGACGCTCGTGGAAATCACCGGAACGGCACCCGATCATGCCATGCACCATGCCGGTACACGCGTGGTCGCGGATATCGCGCCGTTCGTTGGCATACTGGCGCATTCTGCGACGCGGCGGAGGACATGGGTACGGGACGAGCCGGCTTTCGCCAAAGCAAAGCTTCGTAGTCTCTTTGCAGCAAGGGACGACTGGGGTCCTCATGCGATCATTGAAACGCTGCAATCCGAAATCCGGGATGACACCGTCGTCACCGTCGACAGCGGCGCCCATCGCATCCTGCTCTCCCAGCAATGGGTGGCGCGTCGGCCGCTGACGCTGCTCCAATCGGCGGGTTTCTGCACCATGGCGGCGGCACTGCCACTCGCGATCGGAGCGAAGGTTGCTGATCCGGATCGTCGCGTGTTTGCCGTCATGGGCGACGGCGGGCTTGAGATGGGAATAGGAGAGCTCGCGACCCTGCGTGACCTCGGTCAGCCGATCACCATCGTGCTTTTCCAGGATCAGAGCCTTGCGCTCATCGCCCAGAAACAGGCCGCAGCAGGTTTGGCCCCCGCGGGCGTAGCTCTGGGGCTTACGGATTTTGCCGCAGTAACAAAAGGCTTCGGCGGATACGGTATCAATGTGGAGACTATCGATGACTTCCGTAACGAGCTTACGGCGGCAAGAACCCGCGCAGGCTTCACCCTCATTTGCTGCCGCTTCGCCGCAAGCGCATATGAGGACGCCTTCTAAGATCGCTTCTGCCGGTACGGCAGCGCCTCCGGTCAAGCGTGAGCGCGACCTGCGGCTGGATTTCTTCCGCGGCGTCGGCATGCTGATCATCCTGATAGCCCATATCCCCTACGATGGCTGGGCATTGTGGATTCCTGCCCGCTTCGGCTTTTCCGACGCAACCGAGATGTTCGTCTTCCAGTCTGGAATGGCCTCCGCGATCGCTTTCGGCACCACCTTTGATCGGGCCGGGACCATGGCTCTCATGGCAAGGGTCGCGCGACGCCTGTGGCAGATCTATTGGGCGCATATTTCGGTTTTCGTCACCGTTGTCGCATTGATGGCAATAGCGGGAACGCGCCCGGATGGCGTTTCCTATCTGGGCAGCCTGAATTTGCTGCCCTTCATCCAGGATCCGGGTTCCCTTCTGGCGGCGCTGCTGACCCTGCGCTACGTGCCGAACTACTTCGACATCCTGCCGATGTATATGGTCGTTCTGGCGCTCCTGCCGGTAATGCTGCTGGCAAGTCGTATCAACAAGATCCTTCCATTCGTGCTGATGATCGGGCTTTGGCTGGCATCGCAGTTTGGCTACGCCAGCCTTTCTGCCGAACCGTGGTCCGACCGTCCCTGGTTCTTCGATCCGTTTGGCTGGCAACTCATCTTCTTCACCGGCTTTTTTCTGATGCGCGGCACATTGCCCGCGCCCGGTTATGATCGGCGCCTCATGGTTTTGGCCGCAGCGATCGTCCTCATCACGATACCTTTCGCCTGGGTACATTTTTTGGAGATGCATCCCTTTTTCCGCAGCGTTGCGGACCTCATCACCCCTCTCACCGACAAGACCCGCTTCGGCATTCTGCGGTTCGTACACTTCCTGGCGCTCTGTTACATCGCAGTTCACATCGTTGGTGAACGAGGATCGCGGCTGCACGGTCCGGCCGTGCGTATTCTTGTCGTCGTCGGCCAGCAGTCACTTGCCGTTTTCGTCACCGGCATGGTCATCGCACAAATAATCGGGATTGCTCTTGATCAGACAGGTCGCACGGTCTTCACAGAAGCCGCCGCGAACCTGTTTGGCTTCAGCCTTCTGATCGCAACCGCCTATCTGGTTCGGTGGTTCAAGAATTCCCCCTGGAAGTCGTAAAAGCCGCATGCCCCCTTACCCATCCCGAAGTCTGACGAAACATCGCGCGCTGTACGACTCCGGCAGTGGCCGGCATCCAGCCGCTTTCGGCAATCATGACGTCGGTTTGAGCCGTTCAGCGCTGACGGTAAGCCCGGAGGAGGCGACAGTCGATCGCCCGGAACTGGCATAACCGGTGCCAGGAATGTTACGGTCTTCTCCCCTATGGCGAGAAAGAACACAGGCGCATTTTTCGCATACTTGCATTCATGTCTTCGAAATGCTGAATGTTGCCGAGGTCCTCAAGCAATCCACCGGAGGTTCCATGGACACGCCCGCGATCCGTCTGACAGAACTCGCCCACGGTGGAGGTTGCGGCTGCAAGCTCGCACCTTCGGTTCTGCAAAGCTTGCTTTCTGCCCAACCGGCCGTCCAACCTTTTGCTCAGCTCCTCGTCGGGAACGAGATGGCTGATGACGCAGCTGTGTGGCAGGTTGACGACAACACCTGTGTGATCGCCACGACCGATTTCTTCATGCCGATGGTCGATGACCCGCGCGATTTCGGCCGGATCGCAGCGACCAACGCCATTTCCGACGTTTACGCAATGGGTGGCAAACCGATTCTGGCATTGGCGATCCTTGGCATGCCGATCAACAAGCTTGCTCCGGAGATCATTGCGAAGGTCCTGGAGGGGGGCGCTTCGGTCTGCGCCGAGGCAGGTATCCCTGTCGCGGGTGGTCATTCCATCGATTCCATTGAGCCGATTTACGGGCTTGCGGTCATTGGCATCTGCCGCCCGGATCAGGTTCGCCGCAATGGTGGAGTAAAACCTGGAGACGCCTTGATCCTGACCAAGGGTATCGGCATCGGCATCTATTCGGCGGCTATCAAGAAGAACGCCCTGCCGCCCGGCAGCTATGAGGAAATGATCGGTTCCACAACACTCCTCAACCGCATCGGCGCGGACCTCGCCACCGACCCTGACGTCCACGCAATCACGGATGTGACCGGTTTCGGCATCCTTGGCCACGGGCTTGAAATGGCGCGTGCTTCCAACCTGTCCTTGGTCCTGAAGCTTTCCTCAATTCCTTTCCTGTCGCAGGCGAAGGCGCTCGCAGAACAGGGTTTCATCACAGGTGCCTCCGGCCGCAACTGGACAAGTTACGGCGTCGATATCGCACTTCCCGAGGGCCTGCCCGACTGGCAACGCCTGCTACTTGCCGATCCGCAGACCTCAGGCGGTCTTCTGGTCGCATGCGCGCCGGAAAAGGCTGAGGCACTGGTCGACAAGATCCGCCTCGACGGTTATCCGCTTGCGAGCATTATCGGAACCGCGGAAGCGGGTGCGGCCGGGATCAAGGTCGTTCCCTGATCGCGATCGCTGCCGGGAACAAGCGGACCCGAACGTCGTTGGTGAACGATGAAAAGGAGATCGCCATGCGAAACCCGACAATCGTCCCCTTTCCCACGCTTGCTATAGTCGCTTTCTGCCTGCTGAGTTCCATGTCAGAGCCGGCATCGGCGCAGATCGCAAATGAAAAGGCCAATTGCGCCACGGCTGCCGGCAAGGCGGAGCCGGCAACGGCACCCGATCGCGAGAGCGCCGACGGCACCGCGCCCGGCAACAGCGGATCGACTGGCTGGACCGGCGGCACGGGCGGCGCGTATATCGGCACGAATCCTCAAGGAGCGACCAGCGGTTCGACGACCTGGCAGCCGCCGACCGCGCGCGGCCTCGATCTTGCCATGGCTCCCGAAACCCCGGCACCGGCGGATTGCTGAATCCGGTCACGATTGCCGTGATGATTGTCAATTCTGTTGCAAGCAGCGAACATGGCTGTAATGCTTTTAAGGGAGTGAGTGATCGCGCCACGATCAAACGGGAGTTTGGATCATGCTGAACCGCCGCCGATTTCTGACAAACGCAGCGACTGCCACCTTGGCGACCGCCTGGATCACACGAGGAGCGGCGGAGGCCCGTGCCGAGGGAACCACCCGGACCGACGCCGGTTGGCGCACTTTCGAGGTTTCCACCAAGATCGACCTCCAGCGGACCGAAGGCCCGGCGCAACTCTGGCTGCCGGTCATCCAGTCCGCCGGTGATTACCAGAAGGCGGAGACGCCGCGTTGGGAATCGAATAGCAGCGACATCCGCATCGAGAACGATCCTGCCTCCAATGCCGACATCCTTCATGTCACTTGGAGCGGCGAACCGCAGCGCACGATCGACGTGATCCAGCGCGTCGCCACCCGCAATCGCGGTACGAGGGACCGGGTTTCCGCAACGGCGGAGGAACTCGAACACGAACTGCGCGGCACGCCCAGCATGCCGGTGGACGGCATCGTTAAGACGACCGCGATGCGCATCGTCGAGGGGCGCGACCGCCCCGAAGACCGCGCCCGGGCGATCTATGACTGGGTGATCGACAATACCTTCCGCGATGCCAATATCGATGGCTGCGGCGTCGGCAATGTCAAGGACATGCTGGAAAGCGGCTATTTCGGCGGCAAGTGCGCCGACATTTCCAGCCTGTTCGTGGCGCTGGCACGTGCTGCCGGCCTGCCTGCCCGTGACGTGTTCGGCATCCGGGTCGCCGATTCGACAGATTTCAAGAGCCTCGGCCGTTCCGGCGACGTTACCAAAGCGCAGCACTGTCGCGCCGAAGTCTATCTCGACGCCCATGGCTGGGTGGCGGTCGATCCGGCAGACGTTCGCAAGGTCGTGCTCGAGGAAAACCTGCCGCTTGACAATGCCTCCGTCCGGGCTTTCCGCGAAAAGGCCTATGGCAACTGGGAAATGAACTGGGTGGGATACAACACGGCCCGGGATTTCGTTCTGCCCGGAGGAGATCTGCAGCAGGGCTTCCTGATGTACCCTGCTGCGATCACCTCGCGTGGCGGACTGGATTGCCTCAGCCCGAAGACCTTCGCCTATTCCATCACCTCGAAAGAAGTGACAGCCTGAATATCGGATTGGCGATCGCGCGCGAGGTGAACCACCAGCAGCCGGCTCAGTGCGGCTGGATTTCCTCGATTGTCAGCCTCAACCCATCGGTGTTGAAGAACTCTCCATCACGGATCAGGGATCGGTCCTCGTTGAGCTTGCGGACCAGCGAGGAAAGCCTCGCTTTGGCCTCCCGGTCCTCCACGAGACCTTCTCGGCCGGCCCGATAGAAGACGGCGCCCGACCATTCGACGCCGGCGCTGCTGAAAAGCTGCACCATGTCCGGCCAGCGCAGCTCGTCTCCGACGACGTGAAGATAGGCCGAACGCAGCAGATCGACGCTGGTCTCTCCGACCCGCACCAGTACGAAGAGCATGGTGAAAGACCCTACCTCTCCGTAAGTCGCGACCACCCAATCGTCGAAGTCGGTTTCCTGGGACTTGAGGATCACGAACGACCTCCTGATGGCGGAAGAGAATGGGAGTCGAACCCACCCAAGACAGCCTCGCTGCCCCACCCGGATTTGAAGTCCGGACGCCCCACCGGGGACGAATCTCTTCCTTCAACTGCCTCAGGAACAGGCCCGCCATAAAGGTCGAGCCTGTGCGGATTGACGCGACGAATATCACCGCGCCGAAGCGTCACCCCTTGACGATCGAAGAACTCGAGGATTTCGATCGCGACCTTTCTACCGTTGTTGACGCGGTCGCGGAAGAGACCTGCGGAAAATTCCCCCCGCTCTACATTGGCCGCGACATCCTTGATGATCTCGACCATTTCTGCTGTCGCCTGACGGGTGAAAAAGTGGTCATGCCGGATTTCGTCGACGCGGCCAAGCCGCACGCAGAGCTTCAGGACGCGACGGACCTCCCGTTCGTCGACGCCAAGCATTTCGGAGAAATCGCGCACGCGAGGCGGACGGAACCTTTCCTCCCCTTCAAGATGCTGAAGGATCTGGGCGTAGAGTGCCTCTTCCTTTTCGCTCAGTCGGACTTCATGCCCGGGCAGCCGCACGAACGCGCCTTCCAGCACCAGGCGTCCCAGCGCCTGCTCGGCCCGGAGCGTCACCAGAAAGGCCGGCGCCGGAAGCCGTGGCGTCACCTGCAGCCGCAGGCGCTCGCGGCCAATCCCCTGCAGATCGGGATTCTCCGCATGGAAAGCGGTCAGTACCCGCTGAATATCATCGGAAAAGCCCGCACGTTTGTTCGCCGAGAGCGCATAACGTGCCGAAGCGCTTTCGATGACCTCAGCCGCCGCGAAACTGATCGCAGCCTGCAATTCCTCTTCCGACAAAGCCCTGTCGCGGGCAAAGACATCGAGTTCGACCAGAAAAGGCGGAACGTCGAGCAAAGCCGCAAGCGCACCACCTGCATGAGGCAGGGAGGCCGCCTTCAGGAAACCCAGTCGCTCGGGAGACCGCCGCTTGCGCAAGGGAGCCCTGAGATCGACAAGCCGCCCGCCGCCGATCGTGCGCTGGGCCGAAACATCCCGCAGTATGAAGCGGTCGCCGACAGCCGCGGCGATCGGACGGTCAAGGACGAGTTGGACCCTGCCACTCCCGCCCGGCGGCACCGGATTTTCGAGCGGCACGATGCGGACACCGGCCTCGGCGCTGCCGTGATGGAAACGGGCGGAAAACCATTCGCCGATCGGCTTCGGCTCGCTTTCAAGCACCGAAAGCTCCGCATCGATGCGATCGGCCGGCGCATGCAGATAGCGATCGACGACCATGTCGCCGCGAGTGATGGCATCCTTGGAAATCCCCTCTCCCGCAAGGTTCAGCGCGCAACGCTGCCCGGCAAAACCGCGCTCGGCCTGCTGGTTCTGGGCATGAAGGGATCGTATGCGCGCAGCAAGGCCCGATGGTGACACCACAACCTGATCGCCAATACCAACGGAACCCGAACGCACGGTCCCGGTGACCACGGTGCCTGCCCCAGAAAGCGTGAAACAACGATCAACGGCGAGCCGGAAGCGACCATCGGCGCTCGATGCGATTGTCGCCCCTTCGGCCTCCGCCAGCCGTTCCTTCAACAGCTCAATCCCCTGTCCGGTCGTTGCGGAAACGGGAAGTATCTCGGCCTCCCTGAGGCTCGTCGACGAGAGAATTCCCCGTATTTCCGCCGTCAGGCCCTCAAGGCGGGCAGGATTGGCAAGGTCTGCCTTGGTGATCGCGACGAGCCCGCGAGAGATGCCAAGCAAATCGAGGATCGCCAGATGTTCGAGTGTCTGCGGCTTGATGCCGTCGTCCGCCGCAACGACCAGCAAGGCATAGTCGATACCGCCGGCACCGGCGAGCATGGTATGGATGAAACGTTCATGGCCGGGTACATCGACGAAGCCGGTAACGGCTTCCCCTGCGAACCGGGCATAGGCGAAGCCGAGATCGATGGTGATACCCCGCGCCTTCTCTTCCTTGAGGCGATCGGTGTCGACGCCGGTCAATGCCTTGACGAGCGTTGTCTTGCCATGGTCGATATGCCCCGCCGTGCCGACGATCATGACGCCTCCTTCGAAAGCGGCTCTGAGGCACGACGTTCCGCTTCCTGGATTTCCGTTGGCGAAAGCCTGTCGCGAGCCGGCCCGATGAAGGGCTTTGCCAACGCGCTGCCCGCGTTCGTCGCCCGGATCAGCCAGGCCAGGGCTTCGACCCCGTCGCGCGTAGTCCCGGCTCCCATGTGGCAAGCGGCCCCCAGCATCGCCTGCGCATCGGCATCGCCCCTTTCCGCCCCCTTCCGCCACCAATGGACGGCCTTTTCGGGATCGCGCTCGACGCCCAGCGCATTATGATAGAGCATGCCGAGCCGCGTCATCGAAGACGCGATGCCGGCTTCCGCGGCGCTTTCCGCCCAGCGCCGCGCTTCGGCCGGGTCAGCGGTCATGACCTCGCCTTCCAGCAGCATCCAGCTCAGCATGTCCTGGGCCGGCGCATCACCTCTTTCCGCCGCGCGCCGGTAGTATTCGGCTGCGATGCCATAATCGGCATCGGTGCCGGTGAGCCCTTGCATGTGGAAGGCTGCGTAGTTGCGCTCTCCCACCGGATCGCCGGCATCGGCGGCCAATTCCAGCCATTTGAGCGCCAGTTCACGATCCCTGGGCACACCGAGCCCTTCGGCGAAACAGGCGCCGATATTGTTCTGCGCACGCGCCACGCCGGCACGCGCCAAAGGCTCCCAGATCCGCAACGCCGTTTCATAGTCGCCTGATTTGGCTGCTGCCAGCGCCTCGGCCATCGGATCGGCCTCAGGCGCCGCCTCGGACTTGCGGCCTCGAATACGGTCAAGCCACCGCATGGCCGGTGCCCTCGGACAGGCTTTCCAGAAGCGCAGCGTCATCGGACAGGCAGCGCAGGTCGAGGATCAGCGCGCCGTCCCGCAGCCGCCCCAGGATCGGGCGGGAGAGAGACCGGAACGAGGCCGCCAGCGCCTCAAGCGCACTTCCGCTGGACGCCGTGATCCTGAGTCCTGCGCTCGGGATCGTATCCACCGGAAGCGCGCCCGAACCGATCTGGCTCGCACAACGGCAGACCTCCACCGCGTAACCCTTGCGTGCCAAAAGCGCTTCGACTTGTGGAGCCAGCCGCTCCGCCTGCGACCGCACCTCCGGTTCCCGCCGCGACAACATGCGAAGCGTCGGCAGGCGAGAGGCCAGTCGATCCGGATCTCGGTAAAGCTTCAAGGTCGCCGCCGTGGCCGCGATACGGATCTTGTCGACACGTAGCGCCCGCTTCAGCGGGTTGCGGTTGATCTCGGCGATCAGGTCGCTACGGCCGACGATGAAACCCGCCTGCGGACCGCCGAGCAGCTTGTCGCCCGAGAACGTGACCAGATCGGCACCCTCGGCGACCGCCTCGCGCACCGTCGGCTCCTTGCCGAGACCGTAGCGGGACAGGTCGACCAATGTGCCCGAACCCAGGTCGTTGAGGAGCGGCACTCCCGCCTCATGGGCGATTGCCGCAAGCTCGGCACCCGGGACTTCCTTGGTGAACCCTTCGATCCGGTAATTCGACGTATGCACCTTGAGGATCAGGGCCGTTTCGGGGCCGATCGCCTTGATATAATCCTTCGCATGGGTGCGGTTGGTCGTGCCGACCTCGACGAGGTCGACGCCGGCGCGCTCCATGATGTCCGGCATGCGGAAAGCGCCGCCGATCTCGATCAGTTCGCCACGCGAGACGAGCGCCTGACGTCCTGCGCCGACAGAGTTGAGGGCGATCAGAACGGCTGCGGCGTTGTTGTTGACGATGGTCGCGTCTTCTGCACCCGTCAATTCGCAGAGCAGTTCCCGCAGATGACTGTCGCGTTCACCGCGCTTGCCGGTATCGAGGTCGAATTCCAACGCTGCCGCTTCCCGCATGGCGTCGATCGCAGCCGCAATCGCCTCCTCGGCAAGTAGCGCCCGACCGAGATTGGTGTGCAGTACGGTACCGGTCAGGTTGAAGAGCGGGCGAAGGTTGGAGCGGTCTCGATAGTCGAGGCGGCTCACCAAAGAGGCGAGGATGCCGTCTTCATCGGGCAATACACCGCCACCGCGCACGGCAATGCGGATTTCGCCGAGCACCGTGCGCAGCTCGTCCGTCACCACGGTCCGGCCATGCCGCTCGACTAGCGGCGAAGCGGCCGGCGCTTTCAGCATCTGATCGACGGAGGGCAAGGCTCGCAGATCGGCAGGTCCCGACATCGGATCAGTAGCCCATCAGGAATGGATCGAAACCTGCTCGCTTGTATTCGGTGTCCTTCATCAGCAGGTCGAGTCCGAGGCTTGCGACATCGTCAGCGACGACTTCGAGCGAAGGATTCCTGTTCTGGTAGAGAATCTTTACCCAGCTGTTGCAACTGTCGCAGACCTCCGCCTTGATGGTCGCCTCTTCATCGCCGGTTTCGACGGCACGATAGCCAATGCCTTTGGTGGAGCCACAGGCAAGGCATTTGATGCGGACTTCGTTCCACATCGTGGTGCAGAAGGAACAGCAGGCATAGCGCGCACCTTCCGCTCCATGGAAACCGATGACCATGGAAGCGACAGGTTTGCCGCCGCAGGCGGGACAGACGCCGATGCCGATCGGCACGAGCCTGCTTCCATCAAGGCCGGCGGCGAGGCGCGCCGCGTGGATCTGGATCGCCGCAGCAATGTAAAGATGATGGGCCAGGCTTTCGACCGGCAGGTTGTCGGCCACCACATTGCCGATCATCCAGCTGAATGTCTCATCGTCGGCAGCGCGAACCTGCGCAAGCGCTTCTGCGGCGACAGGAGGCTTCTCCAATCCTTCCATCCGTTCCAGGAATTGCTGAAGCACCTGCCGGCAATCCGGTGACGAGACCATCGCCAAACGATCGATCGCTGGCATGGCATTCGCACGCGCTCGCTCGACCTGATCGGCAGGGATCAGCTCAAGCGGAGACAGGGTGGATGCTAGCTCGCTCTGGATCTGTGCGATTCCTGCCAGGAATTTGAGATAGGGAGCGAGTCGACTGCCTTCGGCGAGAACCTCGAAACGATTGGCGCGCTCCTTGAAGAGGCGCACCGGGTTGGGCATCAAGGCAAACGGAGCCTTGGAAACACCACCGATCATCGAGGGATCGGGCTGTACTGGGGATACGGACATTTCACCTCGCGGGCCGACCGGCCACAGCTCTTGTTCTGTCACGCATATTGCCGAAAACCGCGTCACACTTTTCGAAATGCGCTTCCATGACTATTCTGCAGGATCAATTCGCCCGCGTCCAGCCAGTTCCCTGAGCCACTTGCGGTGGTGGCGCCAGGCCCATCCGCCAGTGACCGAACCGCGCGTCATCGCACGAATGGTTCCGCGGGTCCAAATCGCCGCATAGACATGGACAATGAACACGCAGATGATGAGCACGGCCGACACAGCATGGATCAGGACAGCGAAGCGCTTCGTCTCGATCGACGTGTAATCATAAAAGTATTGATCCCAGATAAGGATGCCGGTGGCGATCAACGCGATGATGAGCAAGGCCATCGCCCAGAAGATCACTTTCTGGCCGGCATTGTATTTGCCCATCTCGGGAAGACGCTCCTCGTGTCCGCCGATCACGTCACGGATACCCGTGAACCACCCCATGTCCGCCTTGGTGAAGAGATTGGCCTTCCAGAGCTGGAAGAAGAAGATGTAGAAGCTGACGAAGAGCACCACGCCGATCCACGGATGCAGCATGCGGGTGTTCTGCCCCCCGCCGAAAAGCCCAGTAAGGAAGAACAGCGACGGGTGGAACAGGGCCATTCCCGAGAGCAGAAGCAGGATCAGGCTGCAGGCCGTGATCCAGTGGTTGACGCGCTTGCCCGGCCCATAACGATCGACGGTGACCGGCGGTCCGCGATGGATGGCATCATCGGATTCAACATCCCACGGTTCGCTCATCAGGCTTCCTCCCTGCGGCCCTCGGCGCTATCGACGAGCTTTTCCGCATTCTCCTCGTCTTCGGGCTGCACGCGATTGGCCCGGCCGAAGACGCCGTGGAGAATCGCGCCGGCAGCCACAAGCCCCATTGCGGCAAGACCTGTGTATTTGGTCACGCCTTTCCAGGCCTGCACCACGCCGGAAATCTTGGGATCATCCGGCAGGTCGGCATAGATATGCGGCTTGTCATTGTGGTGCAGGACATACATCACGTGCGTGCCGCCAACCCCCGGCGGATCGTAGAGCCCGGCATTCGCGTAACCACGGGATTTGAGGTCGGCGATGCGGTCGTCCGCGTGCTTCTTCATATCCTCCTTTGTGCCGAACACGATCGCCTGGGTCGGACAGGCCTTGGCACAGGCCGGCCCCTGACCTACCGCGACACGGTCGGAACAGAGGGTGCATTTATAGGCACGGTGATCCACCTTGGAGATACGTGGAATGTTGAAGGGACAGCCCTTGATGCAATAGCCGCAGCCTATGCAGTTCTCGTGGACGAAATCCACGATGCCATTTGAATACTGCACGATCGCACCCGGCGCCGGACAGGCCTTGAGACAACCGGGATCCGCGCAATGCATGCAGCCGTCTTTGCGGATGAGCCATTCGAGATTGTCGGTCTCGGGATTAACCCATTCCGTGAAGCGCATGAGCGTGAACATGTCCTCGGTAAGATCATGGGGGTTCGTATAGTACCCCACGTTTGCACCGATTTCCGGATGCGTATCGTTCCACTCCACGCAGGCGGACTGGCAGGCCTTGCAACCGATGCACTTGGAGACATCGATCAGCTTGGCGACTGGCGTGAGCTGCCGCTCAGGCGGCGGCAGTTCGCTGGTGGCCGAGCGGCGGATGAGGTCCCGCTCGGTGAGGTTGCTTTCCATCGGCTGGACCGGCGGATTGCTGATGGCGGTGCGAGGACTGTCCATCATACTGTAGCCTCCTGCGGTGCCGTCGATGGCTCGATATTGACGAGAAACGCCTTGTATTCCGGCGTCTCGATGTTGGCGTCACCGACGAAGGGCGCCAGCGAGTTCGGACCGAAGCCCTTCTTCGCTGAACCGGTGAAACCCCAATGAAGCGGGATACCCACCACATGAACCGGCTTGCCGTCGCACATGAGCGGCCGGATGCGCTTCGTCACCACCGCCTTTGCCTTGACCGAACCGCGTTTCGACCAGACCCGGACCCAACCGCCATTCTCGATGTTCTTCTCCTTGGCGAGTTCCTCGGAGATTTCGACGAAGAATTCCGGCTGCAGTGCCGAGTTCACGCGGTTGTGCTTGGTCCAGTAATGGAAGTGCTCCGTGAGCCGGTAGGAGGTCGCCGCATAAGGAAACTCGTCCGAAAGCCCCATCTGCGCCACGTCCGTCTCAAACACACGGCTGACGGGATTGCCCCGCATTTCCGGATTGAAGACGTTGGCGACCGGAGACTCGAAAGGCTCCATATGCGCCGGGAACGGACCATCGCGCATCATTCCGCGCGTGAACAGACGCGCGGTTCCCTCCTGGTTCATGATGAAGGGACCGACGTCCTCCGGCTTGGCCGTCGGCGCGATGTCGGGGATATCGTAGCCCGTCCATTTCGAACCGTCCCATTCGAGCAGCTTGCGGCTCGGATCCCACGGCCTGCCCTGCAGATCGGCCGAAGCGCGATTGTAGAGCGTGCGGCGGTTGAGAGGCCAGGCAAAGGACCAGCCGAGATAGGCGCCTGTATCGTCCGGATCGTGGTTGTCGCGCCGAGCCATGTTGTTGCCCTGCTCGTTGAAGTTACCGGAATAGATCCAGCAGCCGCACATCGTCGATCCGTCGTCGCGCAATTGCGAGAAGTTCAACACCTGCTTGCCGGCGGCAACCTGGACCTTCGTCGGATCGGTCGGGTCCATGAGGTCGGTCAGTGCACGGCCGTTGATTTCCTTCGCCAGTTCCTCCGCCGTCGGCTCGTTCGGATCAGCATAATCCCAAGACATGTTCAGGATCGGATCGGGGAAGGCACCCCCTTCCTTGCGATACAACTCCCGCATCCTCAGGAATATCTGGGCGATGATGTAGGTGTCGTGCTGTGCTTCACCGGGGGGAGTTCCGCCCGCCCAGTGCCATTGCAGCCACCGGCCCGAATTGGTGAGCGAACCGTCTTCTTCGGCAAAGCAGGTCGTGGGCAGCTGGAAGACCTCGGTCTGGATCGAGACCGTATCGACGGGATTAAAGTCGCCGTGGTTTTCCCAGAACCGCGCCGTCTCGGTTTCAAGCGGGTCCATGGTGATGAGCCATTTGAGCTTTGACAGCGCCTCGGTGTTCTTGTCCCGGTTGGGGAAGGCAAGAAGCGGGTTGAAACCTTGGCAGATGTAGCCGTTGACCTTGCCTTGATACATCAACTCGAACATGCGGAGCACGTCATAGGACGGCACGTCGAGCTTGGGGATGTAGTTGAAGGCCCAGTCGTTGTCGGCGCGCGCAGCATCGCCCCACATGGCCTTCTGGAAGGAAAC
Source organism: Neorhizobium phenanthreniclasticum (assembly GCF_040066075.1). Classification (NCBI taxonomy): domain Bacteria; kingdom Pseudomonadati; phylum Pseudomonadota; class Alphaproteobacteria; order Hyphomicrobiales; family Rhizobiaceae; genus Neorhizobium; species Neorhizobium phenanthreniclasticum. The sequence goes on along the minus strand of NZ_JBEAAL010000018.1, from coordinate 87,944 downwards.
CATGAACTTCCTGTAGTTCTGCCAATAGCTCGTCTGGCCGGGACGCAACGGCTTGAACTGACGGGTCGACATATAGGTCGTGAAATCCACGTCCTTTTCACTCGGCATCGTCAGATAGCCGGTTAGCAGATGCGACATCAGGCCGAGGTCGGTCAAACCCTGGATGTTGGAGTGGCCACGAAGCGCATTCATGCCGCCGCCACGCACCCCGATATTGCCGAGGATGAGCTGCAACATGGCCATGGCTCGGATATTCTGCGAGCCATAGGAGTGCTGCGTCCAGCCGAGTGCATACATCGACGTCATTGTCTTCGTCGGAGATGAGCATTCCGAGATCATCTCGGCGACCTTCAGGAACTTGTCCTTCGGCGTGCCGCAGATCCGTTCGACCATTTCCGGCGTGTAGGGGGCCAGATGCTCCTTCAGCAGATTCCAGACGCAACGCGGGTTCTGAAGCGTCGGGTCCGTCGTGACGAAGCCGTCATCGCCGAGCACATAATCCCAGGTCGACTTGTCATAGTCGCGCTTTTCCGGATCATAGCCCGTGAAGAGGCCATCCTTGTAGCCGAAGCCGTCCTTGACGATGTAGGAGGCGTTGGTGAACGCCTTCATGTATTCCCACTGCACCTTGTCGTTGTCGATGCAGTATTTCATCACTCCGTTCAGAAAGGCGATATCGGTTCCCTGTCGGATGGGGGCATAGTAGTCCGAAACCGACGCCGTACGGGTATAGCGCGGATCGACCACGATCAGCTTGGCGCCGCGATTGGCCTTGGCCTCGGTCACCCATTTGAAGCCGCAGGGATGCGCTTCGGCCGCATTGCCGCCCATGACGACGACGAGGTCGGTATTCTTGATGTCGGTCCAGGAGTTGGTCATTGCTCCACGGCCAAAAGTTGGGGCGAGACTCGCCACCGTAGGGCCGTGTCAGACGCGTGCCTGATTATCGAAACCGACTATTCCCAGCCCCTTGGCGAACTTGAAGGTCGCCCAGGCCGTTTCATTGGTGGTCGCCGACGCAGCCAGCATGCCGACGGTCGTCCAGCGATTGACCGGAACACCCGCGGCATTCGTCGCTACGAAATTGGCGTCGCGGTCATCCTTCATCAGGCGCGCAATGCGATCGAACGCCTCATCCCAGGAGATGCGCTCGAACTTGTCCGAACCCGGCTTGCGGTGCATCGGGTATTTGAGGCGGGTCGGGGACTTCACGAAATCCTTGAGCGCCGCCCCCTTGGGACAGAGCGTACCGCGGTTGGTCGGATGATCGGCATCGCCTTCGATATGGACAATGTCGGCAGCCTCACCCTTGCGAAGGTCGCCCTTCGAATAAATGATGACGCCGCAGGCGACGGAACAGTACGGACAGGTGTTGCGCGTTTCGGCGGTCGTCGTCAGCTTGAAAGGCCGGACATGCGCGACTTCGGCGGCTTCAGCCTCGCCAAAACCCATCGCACCGAGAGACGTTGCCGCAACACCTGCTCCAGCCAGCTTCAGAAAGCTGCGCCGCGAGAGGTCGACATTCATGGGTAGCCTCCTCCATTCGAGATATGACCAGTTGAAACTGTATGTTCAGGTATTATGAAGTCAAGTCACGATTATAGCTTATAAAATTTGATCGGTCTTCACTCGATTCTATCCCGGGAGACGTTGATCGCCGAAGTGGCCGGACCCGTCGTAAAGACTGGGATGCATCGCGGGCCGGCTTTCGAAATAGCAACGGGCACGGACAAGATCGCGGAGGGATGGAAACGCTATCACATGAGCGCTTTGATCGAACTCCATTTCATGAGCAGGATGGCGAGCGGCCCTCCCAAAAGCGCGCCCAATATAATGGCTGACAGGAAATACCTGGCCACGAAGCACAGAATAGGTTCGAGATAGCTCACTGTTTTTCCAGACCATATAATTCGCTATTGCGAGCCGCCGACGTTCGATGGGCGGATGTCTTGTTTGGTAAGCTTCGACAATTGCGGCTGCATTACCTGACTGCCTTTCAAGCTCCGTAATGCCGCTGCAACCTTTGCAGCCGACAAGAGGCAGGACGAGAGGCTAAGGGGCGATGAGAATTCTGCTGATAGAGGACGAGAAGGAGCTGGCAAATGCGCTGTCGGTGGCACTGACCAAGCACGGCATCCTCACCGACCATACAATGCATCTCGCAGACGCCGCCGAACTGACGCGGCAGCACCCCTATGATGCAATCCTGCTGGACCGGCGCCTGCCCGACGGCGAAGGGCTGACGCTCATTCCGAAATTGCGGCGATCGGGAACCGACACACCGATCATCGTGCTGACGGCAAGGAATGAACCATTGGAACGCGTCGAGGGATTGGAGATCGGCGCAGACGACTACCTCGGCAAGCCTTTTCTTGTCGAAGAGCTTTTGGCGCGTTTGCGTGCGGTCCTTCGAAGGCCGTCCAATCTCGCAGAGCCCGGCATCGCCGCCGGTCGGATGACGATTGATCCCCTGCATCTGAATGTCACGATAGACTCGATGCCGCTCGATCTTCCAAGGCGCGAGCTCCTGGTTCTGGTGACGCTCGCCAAGCGGAAGGACAAAACGGTCCTTCGACCGACGCTTGAGGCCGCAGTCTACAATTATGAGGAAGAAATCCAATCCAATGCACTCGATGCACATATTTCCCGATTGCGGAAGCGACTGCTGGATGCCGGTGCCGGTGTGACGATCCACAACATCCGAGGCGTCGGCTATCTGCTGAAGGAAGAATAATGCGCGCGGCAAACAGGCCTAACCCATCCTTATGGTGGAAGCTGAGTTGGCAGCTCAATCTCGTCATCATCGCCGTGATCGCCGCAGTGATCATCGGTCTTTGCATCTGGGCCACCACCATCATGTCGCCGAACATCGCCATGGAGGAAACGATTGGCTCGGTGATAGCCGGAGCTGCGGCACGCGATGGACAGGGACATCTGGAGCTGCGGGAAACGCTGGAGCTCAAGGCGCTGAAGGAGCAGAACGGCCAGCTATGGTATGTCGCGGCCACCACGGATGGCGCTTTCGTATCCTATGGCGCCATCCCCCCTGCCTATGCCGAACTCGCCCGCCTGGTTCATCTGTTCGATGACGCGGACATACGGGGGTCCGCAATGACAAACGAGATCGCAACTGTCGAAACCGCCGAAGCGGCAGTGGGTGAAGTTAGAATTCTGTTTGGCGGCGTCGCGGACAAGGGCTGGCCCGTCCTCGCCCTTCTGAGCAGGGCCTACCCGATCTACATTTCGTTGCTCGCGCTTGCCCTGCCTGCGATCTTTCTTGCCGTTCCTCGAATTGTGGGCCGCGCCCTTGCGCGTGTGAGCGACGTCGCTCGAAAGGCATCGCAGATCGAGCCGCGTCGGCCGGGAACACGCCTTCCGGTGGATGGCATCCCAAAGGAGGTCACTCCGCTGGTGATCGCATTCAACGATGCGCTTGAACGGCTTGAGAGTGAATTCAGGAAACGCCAACGCTTCCTGATCGATGCGGCACATGAGCTCAGGACGCCGATCGCCATCATGCAGACGCGGATCGATGGAATGTCCGAAGGCCAGGAACGCAGGCGGTTGTTGCAAGACGTGGCGCGCCTAGCTGAGACTGCTGAGCAGCTCCTCGATTTCGAGCGTAACGACCAGGCGACGGATTTGCACGAAGTGGTCGATCTTGTCGACAATGCTCGAACAGTCGTGGCGGACCTTGCGCCCTTGGCAATCACGGCCGGGTACCAGATTTCCTTTCAGAGTGAGGTGGAAAGCCTCACACGCGGAGGCAATTCTTCCGCATTGTCGAGAGCGGTCAGCAATCTCGTTCGCAATGCAATCGACCACGGAGGCAATGCCGGAATGATCACGGTTTCGGTCTCGGCCGACGGGCGGATCGATGTGGCCGATGAAGGGCCTGGCATACCGGCTGAACATCAGGAACTCGTTTTCGAACCGTTCTATCGCGTCACCCCCAAGAGCACAGGCGCGGGCCTTGGTCTGAGCCTGGTGAAGCAGGTCGTTGCCAATCACGGGGGCCGGGTCAGCATGAAAAGCAGCTCTGCGGGAACGCAGGTCGCAATGCAGCTTTGAGTTCGTAATGCTGCGGCAATTCTTCGCTCGCACTGTCCTCCCAGTATCACCGACGGAGGCCAGAGAGCGTGCACAGCAACCCCCATCCATTTCGCCGATTTTTCCACAACCCGCCGAGACCGCCTTTATTCGCGTGTCTGGCACTGCTCATGGCCATGGTGATCAGCGGATGCACTTCGGTGCCCATAAAGGAGACCGGAACGCTGACCTCCTACAGCAATCTCGGCCCTCCCAAGGGAACGATTGCCAAGAAGCGGCTCTATGTCGATGGGCAACAGCTCGCCCGGGTGAAGACGGTTCGGATCGTGCCGACAACCTTCTCCTTCGGCGCCGCGGTGCGGATCAAATCGGAGACCGATCGCGCATTGGTGTCGAACGCTCTCGACCGGGCGCTTTGTGTATCGCTGAGCGATAAATATCAAATGGTCTCAGCCGGTGAACCAGCCGATCTGACGGTCCGCTCGGTCGTCGCTGACATTGTTCCAACCAACAAGGCGATGGCGGGCGCTGCGACTGTCGTCAGTGTCGGGACAGGCTTCATCCTGCCCGTCAGCGTGCCACGCCTGCCTTTCGGCCTTGGAGGATTGGCCGTCGAAGCTGAAGCGGTGGATAGCAATGGCGTCCAGAGCGCCGCGATGTTGTGGGCGCGCGGGGCGAACTCGATTCAGAACAACCCGCGCGTTTCCGAAGTCGGCGACGCCTATGGTCTGGCGACGAAGTTTGCGAGCGACTTCTCGCGAGTGCTGATCGCCGGCAAGGAACCGAAGGGATTGGATATCTCGCTCCCGTCCAGGCAGCGCATGCAATCCTGGTTTGGTGGCAAGCCTAAATATGCCGCCTGCGATGCCTTCGGCCGGGCACCTGGCCTGATCGGAGCCGTGGCCTCCAAATATGGCGCGCCGCCGCAATGGACCGAGAAGAAGCCCAAACCGATCGTGACACATTGACCGATCATACACGCAGGCGGCGGTGCGGAGGCGTATCAAATCACAATTGGCCAAGTGCCATCGCCGCTGAACTCGCAACCCGTCTCCTCGATCCGCCTAACCGGCAACGGCGCTTTTGGCGATCCGTTTCGCAATCTCGGACAACGGGCCGATATACCGCACCACAGTCTCTTTAAGAGTCATGGCAGACCGGATCCAGATCATCGAAACGCAAACGACCGTTGTTCCGGACACGATCACCGGCACGGCAATGGAAGAGGTGTGCAGACGGAATTCTCCAGCCTCGCTTCGCGCAGCTTTCCTTTAGTCACCGTCATGGTGGAAGATTCGGACGATCTGGCGGCCGATCTGCTCCGGTGTCATCCGGCCTGGCCTGTACCAGCCGCTGACATTGTTGAGTAGCGTGAGCAGCAAGAGGCGATAGACGCCGCGATCGAGTGACGGATCGAGCGGCAGGTCCGCTATCAGATCGCGGAAAATCAACTCGAAGGCATCGCGCTTTTCGACCAACCGCCCACGGATCTCCGGCGGCGCGGAGGCGAAGTCGTTCATCAGTGGCATGGTGAGCGAATTCGGATCGAGTTGGATCTCCAGCATCGTAACGCAAGCCGCTTCCAGCCGCTCCCAGGGATCGGAGAGCTTCGAAACGGCGGCAAGAATGCGATCCCCGGCCACTTGCAGCGCAATATCGTGGATGCGGACGAACAACGCTTCCTTTGACTTGATGTAGTGATAGAGCGAGCCGCCGAGCAGCCCCACCCGCTCGCCGATATCGCGAACCGAGGTCGCAGCATAGCCGCGCTCGGCAAAGAGGGCCGCAGCGGCTTCCAGGATGTCGCGATGCCGCTGGCTCAGACCGCTTTCCACCAAAGCATCGGCCAACCGGCTCCGCGGCGCCGCTGCTGCTTCCCGGCTGCTCTCGTCGGTCATTACTCTCTCATTATCCTACTGCAGGCATAGCTCTCGTCACGCTCTTAGCGCAGACACGCGCTTTTCCCAAATGTCGCTCGAAAAGCTCTCCACAGGGCTCCGCCGCAGTCACGCCGATTTTCGCACTTGCGAACTGTAACAATCGTTTGATACAAATGCCACCGTCAGTTGGAGGAGGAGAGATTGAGCGACACCCGAGCCGGCCCGGCTATGCCGCCGACGTCGACGAGCAGGCGGGGACTAATCCCCATTTCGCGATCAACGAGCAGAACTGCGTGCTTCAAGACCTGCGACATCACGGGGATCCGTCGAAGAACATCACCTGGGCCCCGCCCGAAGGCGGCGGTGGCCCGAACTATCCCAACATGTGACGCCCGTTCCGGACAGGAAAAAGACCATGACCGCAATCTACATCGTCGACTACCTGCGCAGCCCCTTTGCGCCCGCCTATCGCGGCGCGCTTGCCGGCGTTCGCCCGGATGATCTCGCAGCCGGCGTCATCAAGGCGCTGGTCGACCGCTCCGGCATCGACCCGGCGGAAATCGAGGACGTGAACCTCGGCTGCGCCTTTGCCGAGGGAGAACAGGGCCTCAACATCGCCCGCTGCGCAGCGCTGATCGCCGGACTTCCTCAATCTGTCGGCGGCTCCACCGTCAACCGCTGGTGCGGTTCTTCCATGCAGGCGATCCAGATGGCCGCCGGCGCAATCGCCATGGGCGCGGGCGACGCCTTCGTCGCGGGCGGCGTTGAAAGCATGAGCCGCGTGCCGATGATGGGCTTCAACCCCATGCCGAACCCGGCCTGGAGCGACGCCCAGCGCATCGCCTTCCTCAACATGGGGCTGACCGCCGAAAACCTCGCCGACCGCTACGGCGTCTCGCGCGAGGAGCAGGACACCTATTCGCTGGAAAGCCAGAAGAAGGCGCTCGCCGCCCGCGCCGATGGCCGGTTGGCCGCGGAGATCGCTCCCATCGGCGATGTCACCGCCGATGGCTGCCCGCGCGACACCGATGCCGAAAAGCTCGCGGGCCTCAAGACCGCCTTCAAGGCCGGCGGCTCGGTCACGGCCGGCAATTCCTCGCCGCTCACCGACGGCGCATCCGCCACGCTGGTCTGCTCGGAAGACTTCGTGAAGCGCCATAACCTTGAGCCCCTCGCCCGCATATCGGGATATGCCGTCGCCGGCTGCGCGCCTGAAATCATGGGCATCGGCCCGGTGGAAGCCAGCCGCAAGGCGCTGAAGCGCGCCGGCATTTCCGCCGCCAACCTCGACGTGATCGAGATGAACGAGGCCTTCGCCGTGCAGGTTCTCGCCTGCTGCCGTGACCTCGACATCGATCCCACCCGCCTCAACCGCGACGGCGGCGCGATCGCGCTCGGTCATCCGCTCGGCGCCACCGGCGCCCGCCTTGTCGGCAAGGCGTCCCTACTCCTGAAGCGTGACGGCGGACGCCATGCGCTCGCCACCCAGTGCATCGGCGGCGGTCAGGGCATCGCCATGGTTCTGGAGGCCGCGTGATCATGACCACGATCAGGAAAGCCGCCGTCATCGGCGCGGGCGTCATGGGTTCGGGCATCGCCGCCCATCTCGCCAATGCAGGGCTCGACGTGGTGCTGCTCGACATGGAGAAGAAATTCGCCGATGGCGGCGTCGCCCGCCAGCTCAAGGCCAACGGCTTCATGGACCCGGCATTCGCGGCCCGCATCACCACTGGCTCGACGAAGGACGACCTTGCGCTGATCACCGACGCCGACTGGATCGTCGAGGCTGTCGCGGAAAAGCTGGAGATCAAGCAGACGCTCTACCGCGCCATCGACGGCGTCAGGAGGAAGGGTTCCATCGTCTCTTCCAACACTTCGACCATTCCGCTGCATTCGCTGGTCGATGGACTGCCGGAGGGTTTCGCCGCCGACTTCCTCATCACTCATTTCTTCAATCCGCCGCGCATCATGCGGCTGCTGGAGCTCGTCTCCGGCAAGGCGACGAAGCCCGAGGTCACGGCGACGATCCGCGACTTCGCCGATCGCGGGCTCGGCAAGAGCGTCGTCATCTGCAAGGACACGCCCGGCTTCATCGGCAACCGCGTCGGCAATTACTGGATGGTGGTGGCGCAGAACGAGGCCATCGAACTCGGCCTCGACGTCGAGGAAGCCGACGCCATCATCGGCAGGCCGTTCGGCATTCCGTCGACCGGCATCTTCGGCCTGCTGGACCTCGTCGGCATCGACCTGATGCCGACGATCCTGCGCAGCCTGCAGAACGCGACGCCTGAAGGCGATGCAGTGAAGGATTATGACGCCGAACCGGCGCTGATCGCCCGCATGATCGCGGAAAACCGCCTCGGCCGCAAAAGCGGTGCGGGCTTCGTGCGCCTTTCGCCCGACCGCAAGTCGCGCGATGTGACCGATCTCAAGACCGGTGACTACCGGCCGCAGAAGGCGGTTTCCTCCGAAAGCCTCGATGCCTCGGGCGGCGATCCGCGCGCTCTGATGGAGCATCCCGGCCTCGGCGGTCGCTATGCCTCGGTCGTCATGGAAAAATCGCTCGCCTATGCCGCCTTGCTGGTGCCGGAGATCGCCGATACGCCGGATGCCGTGGATGAGGCCATGCGCACCGGCTACGGCTGGAAGCAGGGTCCGTTCGAGCTGATCGACCGGCTCGGCGCCGGCTGGCTGAAGGCGCGGCTCGAAGCGCGCGGCGTTACTGTCCCCGCCTACCTCTCGCTCGCAGCCGAAAAGGGCGGGTTCTATTCGGTCGTGGACGGCCGGCGCGCGAACCTGCTTCCGAACGGCAAGGTCGAGCCTGTCGCCAAGGGTGACGGCGTGCTGCTCCTCTCCGATCTCAAGCTCGCCGGCAAGCCGGTGGAGGACTGGGGTGCGGCGAGCCTCTGGGATCTCGGCGACGGCGTCGCCTGCCTCGAATTCCGCACCAAGATGAATACCTACAATCCGGCCCTGCTCGACGCCATCAACAAGGCGGTCGAACGCACGGCAAAGGATTTCAAGGCGATGGTGATCGGCAGCGATGCTGCCGTGTTCAGCGCGGGTGCCGACCTGCGGGTGTTCCTCGACACGATGGAAAAGGGCGGCCGCGAGGCGTTGGGCGCCTTCATCGACCATGGCCACCGCACCTTCAAGGCGGTGAAATACGCCCCCTTCCCGGTGGTCGGTGCGGCAGCCGGGCTGGCGCTCGGCGGCGGCTGCGAGATCCTGCTCCACTGCGACGCCATCCAGGCCCATGCGGAGCTTTCCATCGGCCTCGTCGAGACCCGCATCGGCGTGGTGCCGGGCTGGGGCGGCTGCAAGGAGATGATGCTGCGCTTCTCGGCCTCCACCGCCGCCCTGCGCGGGCCGGTCGCTCCGGCGATTGCCGCGTTCAACCTGATCGCGCCGGCCAGGGTTTCGACAAGCGCCTTCGACGCCCGCAATCTTGGCTTCCTCAGGGCATCCGACGGCATTACCATGAACCGCAGCCGGCTGATCGCCGACGCCAAGGCGAAGGCGCTGGCGCTCGCTGAAAACTATGTGACGCCGGAGCCGCCGGTGATCGCCATGGCCGGCTCGTCGGGAGCATCCGCCATCGGCAACATTCTCGACAGCGAGACGATGGCCGGACGCGCCACCGCCCATGACCGCGTCGTCGGGCTTGCGCTCGCCAACGTCCTGACCGGCGGCCCTTCCGCCGATCCGCTGAAACCGCTCACGGAAGACGATGTGATCGCGCTGGAGCGCGAGGCCTTCATCGACCTGCTCGCAACGCCTGCAAGCGTCGACCGCGTCAAGCACATGCTGGCGACCGGCAAGCCGCTGCGCAACTGAACAAGAAGAGGCAAGGAAGAACCCATGGCTGGCTATATCCCCCCCGTTGACGACGTGACGTTCCTGCTCGGCGAGGTCTTCGACTTCGACGCCCGGATGGCGGCATTGCCCGGTTACGAAGAGGTCAACACCGAACTGGCGACAAGCGTTCTGGAAGAAGGCGGCAAGTTCTGCGCCGAGATCCTCGAACCCCTCAACCGCCCCGGCGACGAGGAAGGCTGCAAGCTGGAAAACGGGCTGGTGACGACGCCGAAGGGCATCGCGGCGGCCTACAAGTCCTTCGTCGAGGCCGGCTGGGGCGGGCTTTCCGGCGACCCGGACTTCGGCGGACAAGGTCTGCCGCGCGTGCTGCAGATCCTCTTGGACGAGATGCTGTCGTCGGCCAACCTCTCCTTCGGCCTGTTCCCGGGGCTGACGCGCGGCGCGGTGGAGGCGATTTCCCACCATGCAAGCGACGAGCTGAAGCAGACATATCTGCCGAAGATGATCTCGGGCGAATGGACGGGCGCCATGGCGCTCACCGAATCCTCAGCCGGCACCGACCTCGGCCTGCTCACCACCCGCGCCGAGCCGGTGGGGGACGGCTCCTACGCCATCAAGGGCACGAAAATCTTCATCTCCTCCGGTGACCAGGATTTCGGCGGCAACATCGTGCATCTGGTGCTGGCACGGCTGCCCGACGCGCCGAAGGGCGTGAAGGGTATCAGCCTGTTCCTGTCGCCCAAGTTCCTCGTCAATGAAGATAGCTCGCTCGGCGAGCGCAACCGCATGTCTGTCGGCTCGCTGGAACACAAGATGGGCATCCATGCCCAGCCGACCTGCGTGATGAACTATGACGGCGCCATCGGCTGGCTGGTGGGCGAACCCGGCCGCGGTCTCAACGCCATGTTCACGATGATGAACGCCGAACGCCTGTTCGTCGGCATCCAGGGTCTCGGCATCGGCGAGGCCGCCAACCAGAAGGCCGTTGCCTACGCCCGCGAGCGCCTGCAGGGCCGTTCCGCCGATGGCGCGCGTGGCCCCGTGCCGATCATCGAGCATGCCGACGTGCGCAAGATGCTCCTGACCGGCCGGTCGCTGACCGAGGCGGGCCGCGCGCTCGCCGTCTGGACCGCCTTGCAGATGGACATCGCCGATCGCCATCCCGATCCGGAAACCCGCCGCAAGGCCGATGGCCTCGTCGCGCTCTTGACGCCGGTGGTGAAGGCCGCCTTCACCGATTTCGGCTTCGAGATCGCCGTCCAGTCGCAACAGGTGTTCGGCGGACACGGCTATATCCGCGAATGGGGCATGGAGCAGTATGTGCGCGACGCCCGCATCGCCCAGATCTACGAAGGCACCAACGGCGTGCAGGCCATGGATCTCGTCGGCCGCAAGCTGCCGATGGAAAACGGCAATGTGGCGCGCGGCTTCTTCGCACTGGTGCGCAGCGAGCTTTCGGCAACGAAGGGTTCGGCCGAACTCGAGGCCGTGAAGGACTCGGTCATCGAGGCCCTTGCCCGGCTCGAGAAATTGACGGAAGACTTGCTGGCCAGGGGCGCCGATCCGGTGGAGGCCGGAGCGAGCGCCACCGACTACCTGCGCTTCTTCGCGCTGGTGAGCTTCGGCTGGCTCTGGGTGCGCATGGCCGAAAAGGCCGCAGCCGATGCAACGACGCCGCTGAAGCAGCGCAAGCTTGCGCTTGCCCGCTTCTTTGTCGCCCGCCTGCTGCCGCAGACCGTGAGCCTCGACGCGGCCGTCCGCGCCGGCGCATCTGACATCATGGCGCTCGACGCCGACCTGTTCTGATTGAACCGTTCCCTGGGAGGAGAAGACCATGCTTGGCATGATGATGAATGCACCGCTGCTCGTGTCATCGATCCTGCGTCACGCAGCGACCTATCACGGCGGCACGGAAGTGGTCTCGAAGACCGTTGAAGGCCCCATCCATCGCTACACCTACGCCGATCTTTCGAAGCGCAGCCAGAAGCTCGCCAACGCTCTGCAGAAGCTCGGCCTGCAGCATGGCGACCGGGTGGGCACGCTTGCCTGGAACGGCTACCGGCATATGGAGCTTTACTACGGCGTTTCCGGATCGGGCTTCGTGTGCCACACGATCAATCCGCGCCTCTTCCGCGAGCAGATCGGCTACATCATCGAACATGCCGGCGACAGCGTGCTCTTCTCCGACCTCACCTTCCTGCCGATCCTCGAAGCGCTGGCCGACCGACTGGCGCCGCTGACGGCCGTGGTCATCATGACCGATGAGGCGCATATGCCGAAGTCGGAGGTTCTACCGAACCTCATCTGCTACGAGACACTGATCGCGGGCGAACCCGACGAATTTGAATGGCCGGTGTTCGACGAGAACACCGCATCCGGCCTGTGCTACACCTCCGGTACCACCGGCGATCCGAAGGGCGTGCTCTACAGCCACCGCTCCAGCGTACTGCATGCCATGGCGATCAGCTTCCCGGACGTGCTGAACCTCTCGGCGACGGATGCCGTGGTGCCGGTCGTGCCGATGTTCCACGTCAATGCCTGGGGCCTGCCGTTCGCCGCCCCCATGGTCGGCGCGAAGCTGGTCATGCCCGGCCCGAACCTCGACGGTGCTAGCCTGCACTCACTGTTCGAAAGCGAGGGCATCACCTTTACCGCCGGCGTGCCGACGGTCTGGCTCGGTCTGCTCGACTGGATGGACGCCCACGGCCAGAGCTTCTCGACGCTGAAGCGCGTCGCCATTGGCGGTTCCGCCTCGCCGCCGATCATGATCAGCCGCTTTCACAACATGGGGGTCACGGTTCGTCATGCCTGGGGCATGACGGAAACAAGCCCGATCGGGCTTGCGGCAACGCTTCTTCCGAAGCACCAGTCGCTTTCGGCGGAGCAGAGGCTCATGCTCGAATCCAAGCAGGGCCGTCCGCTGTTCGGCATGGAGTTCCGCGTCGACGGCAGCGACGGCAAGCCGGTGGCGCGCGACGGCAAGGCCTTCGGCGCCATGCTGGTGCGCGGCCCCTGGATCGCCGCCGGATACTACAACACGCCGGAGAGCCCGGCGCATGCCGTCGAAGGCTGGTTCGACACCGGTGACGTCGTCACCATGGACGCTGACGGCTTCGTGCAGATCGTCGACCGGACCAAGGACGTGGTGAAATCCGGGGGCGAGTGGATCAGCTCGATCGAGCTCGAAAACATCGCGCAGGCCCATCCGGCGATCAAGGAAGCGGCCGTGGTCGCCGCGCCCGACGCCCGCTGGGGCGAGCGTCCGGTCCTCGTGGTGGTGGTGAAGCCCGGCCAGACCTTCACCCGCCACGACATGCTCGACGTCTATACCGGCAAGATCGCCAAGTGGAGCATTCCCGACGACGTGATCGTGGTCGAGGAACTGCCGCATACGGCGACCGGCAAGCTGCTCAAGACCGCGATCCGCCAGATCGTTCTCGACGAATACGCCAGGCGCTCCCCGGACGGGACGCTGGCCGGCTGAGGAGAAAAGCGAAATGACCGACGATGCGCAGACGGTGAAGCTCTATCTCAACGACCTCGAACTCGGACAGCGTTTCACCAGCCCTTCCCATGTGATGGAACTTGACGAAATCCGTGAATTCGCCGGACGCTACGATCCGCAGTTCTTCCATCTCGACGAGGAACTGGCGCGCAACAGCCTGTTCGGCAAGCTTGCGGCCAGCGGCTGGCATACGGCCGCGATCACCATGCGGCTCTTGGTGCAGAGCCTGCCGCTTGCCGGCGGGCTGATCGGCGCGGGCGGGGAAATCTCCTGGCCGCGCGCCACATGGCCCGGCGACCGTATCCATGTCGAAAGCGAGGTGGTGAGTATCGCGCCTTCGCGCTCGCGGCCCGAGCGCGGGCTCGTCACCTTCCGCAGCGAGACGATCAACCAGAAGGGCGAGATCGTACAAGTCTTCACGCCGAGAATCGTAGCGTGGCGGAAATGAACCTGGCTGAGCTTAAAGCCCTGCTTCGGCGAACACCTTGACAATCCAGTCGATGAAGACGCGCACCCGCGGCGAAAGCTGGCGGTTCTGCGGGTAGAGCGCCGAAAGCAGTGTCGGCGGTGGCGGAAAGCTGGCGAGAACCTCGACCAAGGCGCCCTCGTCGATATCCGGCTGCAGGCGGTAGCGCGGTGCCTGCATGAGGCCATAGCCCCGTCGCGCGAGATCGATCAGCGTGTCGGAATTGTTGACCGTCAACCGGGCCGGCAGGGTGACATAACGCACTTCGCCCCCAACCATGAATTCCAATGGCATGATCTGCCCGGTGCGAGACGAGATGAAACCGACCGCTGCATGCCCGGCCAGCGCATCGGGCGACTGCGGCATGCCGTGCCTTTCGATATAAGCCGGGCTGGCGCAGGTGATTTCGCTGATCGTGCCCAGCCGCCGCATGATCAACCCGCTGTCGGCCACCTCGCCGGCGCGGATGACGCAATCGACTCCTTCGCGCACAAGATCCACCAATCGGTCGCCCTGGCCGATCTGCAGTTCGAGCAGCGGATAACGGTCGAGGAATTCGTGGAGCCGCGGCAGCAGAAACGTACGGGTGAGAAATCCGTGCGCATCGACCCTGAGCAGGCCGCGCGGCTGGGCATCTCGAAAAATGTTCTCCGCCTCGTCGACTTCGGCAAGGATCGCCAGACACCGCTCGTAAAAGGCGCGGCCATCCAGCGTCGTCGTAACGTGGCGGGTCGTCCGCTCGAGAAGCCGCACGCCGATATCATCCTCCAGTTGCTTGATCGACTCGGTCACGGTTGAGCGGGCAAGGCCGAGATCGGAAGCGGCAGCGGAAAAGCTACGCCGTTCCACAATTCGGGTGAAGAGCTGCATGCGGTCGAGACGATCCATGGCTTTGTTCACCACAGACGAATTCTCATGTCAATTCGCTCACAATTGTTCTCGATTGGTGTCAGCAATATCTCTTGCTCATCAACGAAGGAGAATTTGCCATGACTACCAACGGACAACGCGTCGCGATCGTCACCGGCGCATCGAAGGGCATCGGCCGAGCCATTGCGCTCCGGCTCGCAAGAGACGGCATCGCCGTCGTGGTGAACTACGCGACAAGCCGCAAGGCTGCCGACGCGGTCGTCACCGAGATCGAAAGGAGCGGCGGCAAGGCGGTTGCCGTACAGGCGGATATCGGTAGTCCGACCGCTGCCGCCGATCTGTTCGACGCCGCGGAGAAAAGCTTCGGCGGTGTCGACATCCTCGTCAACAACGCTGGCATGATGAAGCTCGCGCCGCTTGCCGACATGGATGACGCAACCTTCGAGCAGCATATTGCCGTCAACCTGACCGGCACGTTCCGCGGCATTCGCGAAGCGGGCCGCCGGCTCCGCGACGACGGCCGCATCATCAACTTTTCCTCCAGCGTCGTTGGCGTTTATGGGCCGGCCTACGGCGCCTATGCCGCCAGCAAGGCCGGCGTCGAAGCCATGACCCATGTCGCCTCCAAGGAACTCGGCCGGCGCAAGATCACCGTCAACACGGTCGCACCGGGCCCCGTGGAAACCGATATGTTCATGACGGGCAAGTCCGACGAATTGGTGCAGAACATCACCCGGACAATTCCGCTCGGCCGTCTCGGCCAACCGGATGACATCGCCTCGGTCGTCGCCTTCCTCGCCAGCCCGCAAAGCGGCTGGATAAACGGTCAGGTGATCCGCGCCAATGGCGGCATGATTTAATACCTCAGGAACCAGGAGAACCCCATGCCATTCGTGAACATCAAGACACCGGAAGGCGCCCTTAGCCGCGCACAGAAAGAAGAGATCGTGCATCGCGCAACGGACATGCTCGTCGAATATTTCAGCGAGGCAGCGCGACCGCATACGATGGTCCTGATCGAGGAAGTCAAGGACGGTGGATACGGCCGCGCCGACGAAATCTTCATCCTGCCGGACATTTATCGCAGCAAGGAAAACAGTTAAGCGGCCGGATGCCGGTATGGCGAAACGATCCTCTATTTCACGGCGGGTTGACGACCGTTGGAATAGCGAAACTTTGCCATGCCTGCTTTCCGCCTGTGCGGCGTCTCTCCGGCTCCTGTCTAAGCACTTGCCTCAACGCCGCCAGGACGAGCCAGCGCCAAGCCCGATTGATCGAAGGCGTGAAGATCGGCCGGATCGGCGGTCAGGTGCAGGACCTCCCCTTTCTTCAAATCCCGTGTACGCTCGAACTTGACGGTTACGGAAATATCGTCGGACAGCCGCAGATAGGCAATCGTCACCTCTCCCAGATGTTCGACCAGATCGACCGGTCCGGAAATCAGCGCCTGCTCGGCCGTGCCGATCCGCATATGCTCGGGCCGGATGCCGAGGATGCCTCGCTCGCAGCCTGTCCGGCCACCGGCCGCGAAGCGAACGAGCGGAAGAGGCTTGCCACTGCGCGCAATGCGCGCGACATCGCCCTCGAACACCAGATCGACCGGCAGGAAGTTCATGGCCGGCGAGCCGATGAAACCGGCCACGAACACGTTCCGGGGGCTGTCGTAGAGCTCGACGGGCCGGCCGACCTGTTCGATGCGGCCGCCGTTCAGGACGACGATCCGGTCGGCCAGCGTCATCGCCTCGACCTGGTCGTGGGTGACATAGATCATCGTCGTGTCCGGGAGCCGTTCTTTTAACCTGGCGATCTCGATACGGGTGGCGACCCTCAGCGCCGCATCGAGATTGGACAGGGGTTCGTCGAACAGAAAGACCTCGGCCTCGCGCACGATGGCGCGGCCGATCGCGACGCGCTGGCGCTGGCCACCGGATAGCTGGCGCGGGCGGCGCTTGAGATAGGGTTCAAGCTGCAACATCTCCGCGGCGAGCCGGACGCGGCGGTCGATCTCCGCCTTGTCGACATGAGCGATCTTCAGACTGAACGCGAGATTGTCGTAGACATCCATATGCGGATAGAGCGCATAAGACTGGAAGACCATGGCGATGCCGCGCTGGGAAGGAGGTACGTCGTTGGCGCGCACGTCTCCGATCATAAGGTCGCCCGAGTTGATACCTTCGAGGCCCGCGATCATCCGCAGCAGCGTCGACTTTCCGCAACCCGACGGTCCAACGAAGACGACGAACTCTCCCCGTTCGATATCGAGGTCGATACTGCTGATCACCTCCAGCGAACCGTACGACTTGCGGATATCCTTGAGGCTGATTGCGGTCATTGCCCTGCTCCTGCATTATCGCCCAGCCAGTACCAGCCGTGCCTGGCGACTTTGGGGATGTATTTGGCGCGCGGGAGGCTGTCCTCCGTGCGTATCGCCCAGGCGAGGAGGGCCTCGAGCATCTCCGCCTTCGTAGCAGCATGGCTCGGATCGCCGTAAAGATCGTGGAGCTCGCCAGGGTCCCGGCTGAGATCGAATAGCTCGGCCCGGCCCATCACATCGAAAGTCAGCTTGAAATCGCCCTTGCGGACCATCTTCAGGTTCCCGCTCTGTGTCGCGGCATTCAGTTCGTCGAGCTTTCGGCCCTCATAGGGAAAATGGAGTTCCGGCCGTTCGCCCGGCTCGTAAGGCAGGTCGCCTATTCCCAGCTCGGAATAGATGCTGTCGAATTCGCGCTTCGGATATTCGGCCCCCGTCAGCATCGGCCAGAGGCTGCGGCCCTGGACGCCGGCAGGAATCGGCGAACCGATCATCTCGCAGATGGTCGGGAAGATATCGACAAGCGAGACGAAGTCGGTTCCGTTCTCCTGCGCGACGATGCCGGGTCCGCTGAACAACATCGGCACGCGGATCAGGCATTCCGGCAGGCCCGCACCCTTCCGTTGCAGACCGTAGTCGCCGGCATAGTCGCCATGATCGGAGACGAAGATCAGGACCGTATCGTCGGCGAGACCCTTCGCATCGAGATGATCGAGAAAACGGGCTATCTGATCGTCCAGCATACGGATCATCCCGGCATAGACCGCACGATAACGCCGCCATTCGGCATCATAACCGGGGCGCTTTTCCTCGAAGAGATCGGCGAGCCATCGCCACTGACCTCCGCGTGTAATGGCGGTTTCGCGCGAACCGTAACGGCCGGGCATCTGCTCGGGCGGGAACATGGAAAAGTAGGGTTCCGGCGCCTGATAGGGATTATGGGGTTCCGGCAGGGAAAGCCAAAGGAAAAAGGGCTTTTCCCTATTGTCGTCGACGCAACGTATGGCGTCGTCGACAATGCGGGAGCAAAGCTGGGTTGCCAGCGGGAACGGTGTCGGCTCCGCCGAGACATGATGGTCGAGATCGAAGAGCCATTTGTCGAACTCCTTCGCAAGCGGCATTGCACCGTTCGTGGGCCCGTCCGTGTGGCTATAGGGACCGCCATAGAAATCGAAATCCTCAGGAGCGAGATAACTGTGGTTCTTGCCGGCCAGATTGACCGTATAGCCGGCCGCGCGGAGAACCTGCGGCAGATCGACGGCATAGGTGACATTCTCTTGCGGCGACCAGTTCTGCTTGACACGCGTCGCCTTGGGAAAACGCCCGGTCATCAGGCTGGTGCGGGCGGGCGTGCAAGTCGGCATCGGTGTGTAGGCGCGGCGGAAGCGCATGCCCGACCGGCCGAGCGCCTCGACACGCGGCATGGTATCGACGGGAAAACCTTCAGAGGCGAAGAAGTCAGCCCGTTGCTGATCTGTCATGATCAGCACGATATTGGGTTTGCTATTCACGGACATGCTCCATTGATTAGGCGACGGCGGACGCGTCGCCCGCCGTCATCACGTCATCTGAGGATAGAAACCGCCTGCGAGAAGAACTCATCTGCAGCGTCCTTGGGCGTCGTCTGGGCAAAACCGATCGACTCGTTGAGGCGCTTCAGGAGTGATTCCAGCTCCCCATGGCCGGCGATCCATCCCGGTGTCTTCTTCGACGCATGAGCCCGCAGGCCCTTCAGATAGTCGAGAACCATGCCGCTCGTCTTGTCGACGGACTTCGACAGAATATCGGAAGCCTTGTCAGAGGCGGGACCGCCGAGCGTCAGCCCCAGGATTTCGATTGCTTCCTCGTCGTTCAGCAGGAAATCGATGAGCTTTGCTGCTTTGTCGACGTTCTTCGAACGCGCCGGCACGGCCCAGAAGTCGAGCGCGCGGATGAGATGGCCATTGTCGGGGCCTTCCGCCGGGCTTGGGCAGGCGTGAATGCCGAGTTCCTGCTTCATCAGCGCCTGGAAGAAGACGAGTTGCTGGCACCAGCCGGTCTGCATAGCCGCCATGTCGCGCACCATGGGCGCGTTCTGAAAGCCGGTGCTTTCCGAGGTAATGGCAGGCGGCGGAGCGCCCTGCTCATCGCGCATGGATTGCCAGAATGCAAACCAGTCGACGAGATCCTGCTGTTCGAAGCCAAGTGCGTTTTCGGCATACAGCGACTTGCCACGCTGGGTTACGAACAATTCGAGAAATGCCAGCACACCGCCGCTGTCATTGGTACCATAGTGTCGATTGCCGCCGGCCTTCCCGAGGGCGATTGAAATTTCGCGGAAGCCATCCCACGTCAGATTGTCGAGCTTGCCGGTAACACCAGCCTTGTCCAGCTTTTCCCTGTTGTAGAAAAGCGCGAACGCGATCTGATTGTTGCCGATTGCATTGGTCTTGCCGTTCATTGTCCCGATATCGACAACACCGGGATAGAGCTTGGAGATGTCGATGGTCGAGCCGATATAAGGAGCAAGATCGGCAAGCAGCCCGCGCTTGATATAGCTGTAGAGATAGGTCATCGAGTGCCGGTGCATGTCCGGCGCCCCGCCGCCCGCATATTGCACCGGCAAGCGGTCCCAGAACTCGTTGAAAGGCGCGAATTCGACCGTAGTCGGGATGTCGGGATTTTTCTCGGTAAACAGCTTGAGCGCTTTCTGCATGCGCTCATGAGTATCCTGCCCCCCATACCAGGACACCTTCACCCCGCCATTCGCGGCAAGAGCCTGCTCGCCGAGCCCCAGCCAAAGGGCGGCCGTGCCGCCGACGCTGACTTTCAGCAATTGCCGCCGGTCGAGGGAAAGGCCGTATTTCCTTGAACTCATTTCACTCCTCCTCATTATTTCATTCCTCCTCATAATCACGCGTTCCGCCGGACCTAGCCCTTGAGGCCAGTCGTCGCGATGCCCTCAGCGAGCTGCCGCTGGAACAGCATGAACAGCACGAAGAGCGGCAGCAGGGTTATCACCGACATCGCAAAGAGCATGCCCCAGGCGGATTCGCCGCTCGTCGCATCGATGAACAGATTGAGAGCCAGCGGCGCCGTGTAGTTCTCGGCCGAGCTCAAGTAGATGAGCTGCGAAAAGAAGTCGTTCCAGGTCCAGAGGAACGAGAAGATGGCAACGAGGACCAGAGCTGGCCGACAGACGGGAAAGATGATGTACCAGAAGATCTGGTACTTGTTGCAGCCGTCCATTTCAGCCGCATGGTCCAGATCGCGTGGAATGCCGCGAATGAACTGGACCAGCAGAAAGATGAAGAAGGCGTCGACCGCGAAGAACTTCGGCAAAACCAGAGGCAGAACCGTATTGACGGCGCCGACGCTCTGGAACGCGATATATTGCGGCAGGATGGTGACATGCATCGGCAGCATCAGGGTCACCAGCATGATCGCGAAGGCCGTCTTGGAAAAGGGAAACTGCAGCCTGGCGAAGGCATAGGCAGCGAGCGAACAGGAAAAGAGGTTCCCGAGGATTGCAAGCAGGCAGATGAACGCCGAATCCAGCATGAAGACGCCGAACGGCATTCCAAGCTTGGCCCAGCCTTCGATATAATTCTGGAGGGTGAAGTGGTTGAGATCGAAGCCCGCGTCGCTGAAGATGATGCTTTCCGGTTTGAAAGAGCTCGATACCAGCCAGAGCAGCGGATAACTCATCAACAGTGCAACAGCGGCGAGCAGGCCGACGCGGAGGATGCGGCGGATCGGAACAGCGGTGTTAATATCCGTGATCGTACTCATCTCTGTCAGCTCTCGTAATGGACCCAGAAGCGCGAGGCGTAGAAGGAGATCGCGGTGAAGACGGCGATGATCGCGAGCAGCACCCAGGCCATTGCCATCGCGTACCCCATACGGAAGTTCCGGAAGCCCTCGACGTAGAGGTAGAGCGTATAGAAAAGCGTCGAGTCGATCGGTCCGCCGGTGCCGTCGCTGATCACGAATGCCGGTACGAAGGCCTGGAAGGCGTTGATCGTCTGCATCACGAGATTGAAAAGGATCAGCGGGCTCAGAAGCGGCAACGTGATACGGAAAAACCTCTGCACGGGGCTTGCACCGTCCATGATGGAGGCATCGACGATCTCCTTCGGGATCTGGCGCACACCCGCAAGAAAGATCACCATGGGCGCACCGAACTGCCAGACGTGGAGAATAATGAGTGTCCACAGCGCGTAGCGCGGATCACCGATCCAGCTGGTGGTCTGGAAACCAAGGCCGCCGAGCATCATGTTGACGAGCCCGTTGCCGCCGAAGATCTGGCGCCACAGCACGCCGACTGCGACGCTGCCGCCGAGCAGCGAGGGCAGATAGAAGATGCCGCGAAAGAGATTGGCGGTGGGTGTCTGTTGCGACAATGCGACCGCAATCACCAGCGCCATTGCGATGGAGAGTGGCACCGAGACGAGCACATAAGTCGTCGTCACCTCGAGGGATTTCAGATAGCGGGGATCGTGTGCGAAGAGACGCTCATAATTCTCCAGCCCGATCCACTGTGGCGGAGAAAGAAGGTCGTAATGGCTGAAGCTCAGGACGAAGGAGCCAACCATCGGAAGCGCGGTCAGAAAGATCAGCCCCAACAGCCACGGCAGAAGAAAGACGAACGCGGTGCGAGCCTCGCCACGGTGAGACGGCGCGAGTGCATCGACCGGCACCGGCTTGCGCCTGAAAAACAATCGGGATGTCTGTACCGTCTCCATCCTGTCGCCTCCCGCAACATCTATTCGGCTATTCGTGACCGGCGGCCTTGCGCGCCACGCGACGGGCGTTGTCGACCTTCTCCTGCGGCATGATGGCGGCAGGCATGGTGGTGATGTCACGAATGGTTTCCAGGGGAAGTTTCGGAACGCGGGCGGCGGTCAGCAGTCCGTTCGCCTCCTGCTCCGTATCCGTTACCTGCGTGTAGCAGTAGCCGGCCAGATTGGGGCTTGCGGCAATTGCCAGGAACAGGTCGCGCAGGCAAGCCTCGAACTCCTGGGGATCACTCACGGTGGAATAACCATGCCAGTTGTCCCCTTGCTTCGGGGTATAGCTCAGCCCGCCGAACTCGGTCAGCATGACCGGCTTGTCGCCGAGTTCCCGTCCCCCGAGAACAAGACGACGGCGCGCTGGCCCCATCCCCTTCAGCATGGCCTCCATGTCCTCCCGATTGTGGAAACGGCTGCTCAGCCCTTCGCCGTCGGGGGCATAGTCATGAACCGACCAGATGTCGCTTTCGACCAGTTCCCAACCGTCATTGGAAATCGCGGGGCGGCTCGGATCGAGCGCCTTGGTCATATGATAGAGCGCGGATGCAAAATGGGCCTGATCCTCGCGCGTGGCGATATGAGAGACGCCCCAGCTTTCATTCAGCGGAACCCAGGCGACGATGCACGGGTGGCTCTTGTCGCGGCGGATCGCCTCCATCCACTCCTGAGACAAGCGCTCCATCATGGAACTGGAGAAGGCATAAGCGCTCGGCATCTCCTCCCAGACAAGCAGGCCCAGCACGTCGCACCAATAGAGGAAACGCGGATCTTCAATCTTCTGATGGACGCGGACGCCGTTGAAGCCCATGGATTTGATGAGTTCCACCTCCTTGCGCAGGGCGGCGGCATCGGGTGCAGCGAGATGCGATTCCGGCCAGTAATTCTGCCCGAGTACGAGGCGCAGGTAATAGGGATGCTCATTGAGCAGAAAGAGGTGATTGCAGACGCTCACGCTGCGCAGGCCGAGATAACTCTTCACCCGGTCCGGCATCTTTCCTTCGAGAGTGATCTCTGCGTCAACGAGGTTCGGCTTCTCCGGCGTCCAGAGAAGGTGATCGCGATAAGTCCCGTGCTCGATCTGCGGAATGGAGATATCGAAGCACAGTTCGCTATCGGCCAGCATGACGCTCTGTTCGGCGAGAGACTTTCCCTTCACGCCGAATTTCAACGTCAGCCGGGTCGGCTCGATCGGCGCGGCATTGAGCCGGACCTCGCAACGGACCCGGGCGTTGATGAGGTCGGGGACGAAATGGATATCGGTGAAATGCAGGGCCGGCACTATACTCAGCCAGACAGGCTGCCAAATCCCGCTGGTGCGGTGATACCAGATGGCGTGGGGGTCTTCGAGCCAGTCCTGCTTGCCGCGCGGGACCCGGACGTCCCGCGGCTGATCTTCCGCCCGGACGACGACCGTCTGCTCGCCTTCACCATTCAATACACCGGTGATGTCGGCGGAAAACGGCACATGGCCACCGCGATGGGTCGCAACGCATTGGCCATTGACCCAGACGCTTGCAGCATAATCGACAGCTCCGAAATGGAGAAACAGGCGCTCATCGCGTGCAAGCTTTCGGGTTTGGAAAGTGCGATGGTACCAGATCACCGGATGAAAGCCGGGAGCACCGATCCCGGAGAGTTTCGATTCCGGCGGATAGGGGACTGTGATGGCCTTGTCGAAGACATCGGCTCGTTTCCACCAGCCTTCCAGCATGCCGAGATCGGCGTCGTCAAAAGCAAAGCCCCACTGGCCGCAAAGATCGATCAAACCCTCCCGATGAAATTGCGGGTTGGGCGCGAACTCGGCCATGACAGGCGACTGAATCGTCACGATACATCCTCCTCCGGTTCCCGAAGGACAAACGAAACCCTCCGCGCAAACACTTGTCTGCGTCGTCCGTTCGCCCAGCGAGAAGATATGAAACCGCCTTCAGGAGCGGTTGCTAAATTTGTTTAGCAACCTGCTTGACGAAAATCCTGTTGTCAAGGAGGTTATGCAAAACAGGGGTTGGAATGAAAAAACGAATCAAAATGGTTGATGTAGCGCGGGCAGCGAATGTTTCGCGCACGACCGTATCACTCGTCCTGAACGGCATTCCGGGCGTGCGGATCGCGGAGGCGACGCGTCAGCGTGTGCTGCAGATCGCACGCGAACTGGGTTATTCGCCGGGTCCGCTGATTGAAAACCTTGATCCCGAGCGAAAGCGGCTCTTTGGCGTGTTGATCAACGAAATCTCTGCAGCTTATCCAATCGACTTGATCTATGGCCTGCAGAACTGGGCCGATGCGCAAGGGCTGCAGATTGTTCTTCAAGTGACCGACAGCGTCGCCGACCGTGAAATTGCGGCCCTTGAAAACTTTGCCCGTTTCGGGGTCGAGGGCGTCATCTATGCCAACACGTTCACGGCCATCGTTTCGCCGCCGGCCTCGCTCGGCAATTTTCGCCACGTCTTGGTCAATTGCCGCCGTGAAGACAGCAGTGGTTTTGCCATCCTGCCGGCTGAACGCCATGGCGGCATGCTTGCGACCGATCACCTGATCGAGATCGGCTGCAGGCGCATCGCCACGATCACCGGCGACCCCTGGCAGATCGCCAGTATTGAGCGCCTGGCCGGTTATCATCGTTCGCTCAACCGGGCCGGCCTGAATCTCGGCACCCAATTCGAGCGGGTCAGCGATTGGGGCCATGCCAGCGGCTATGCCGCAGCACGCGACCTGTTGGCGCTTTCAGAGCCGCCGGACGGCATTTTTTGCCACAACGACATCGTCGCACGCGGCGCCATGGCAGCGGCCCGCGATATGGGACGGAAGGTGCCGGAAGACCTCGCTATTATCGGCTATGACGACCGCGAGTTCTCGCGGGACCTGGGAATCTCCAGCGTGACACTGCCCTTTGCGGAAATGGGGGAGCGAGCCTTGGCCGAACTGGCAGGCAACGCTGACCTGGCAGACAAGACGGTGACCATCCAGGGCCGGCTCGTTGCGCGCATGAGCACCAACAAATGAACAGGTAGAAGATATCTACCTCTCCTGATCAATCGTATCTTTGATTACTCCGGCGAGAAAGAGATCGTGGTGGGAGGCCTGCTTCGAGCAACAAATCTTCGGCAGGCAGTACGGATTATGTCGATGCCGGCGGCCGCATATACCGATATGGAAACAGGCCATCCACCTAAAATCATCTCGCTCTGAAAGCCGGCTCCACAAACGCGAAAGAACAGCGTCGAACGCGACATCGCGCGCAGTCGCACACGTGTAGCCGGGACAGCCCGCGACCCAGCGGCATTTTTTTCCGGAGCTTAACCTCATTGAACAACGGTCATGGCGCTGCAGCGGTAAGGTTCACTTCGCCAGCGGCATCATTTTAATCAGCCGCAATCCGAAATGAAATGGGTCACGCCTCAATGCTCCTCATGTGGCTACTCCTTCGAACCATGACGCACGCCCTGGCGCGGATCAGGCCTCCACGATGGAAACGACGATCTTGCCCGCAGCCGTCCGATCGCTAATTGCGGCATGGGCCTCGGTCACAGTGTCGAACGAGAAGACCCGCGGATCAAGGCGCGGAACGAGCTTGCCGGCCTCGACCAGTGCCGCAGCGGCCTTGAGTATCTCGCCATGATGGGCGCGGCCAACACCATCGAGAAGCGGCGCAAGGGTGAAGACGCCCGAATAGGTTCCGGCCTTGAACGAAAGCGGTGCCAGGGCATGCGTGCCCCAGCCAAGGCTGCTCACCACATGGCCGAAACGCTTGACCGCCTGGAACGACGCATCCAGAATGGCGCCACCGCCGGTGTCGTACACCAGATCGAAACCTGCGCCGCCGGTATGGCGACCGACATAGTCCTCAATCGACTCGCTGGCATAGTCGATAGGCGTTGCACCCATCGAGCGGATAAAATCTGCCTTGGCCGCGCGGTCGGTCGCGAATACCGTCGCGCCGAGCGCGAGGCCGATCTGGACCGCGACATGGCCGACGCCACCGGCGCCGCCCTGCACGAGGAGCGTCTGTCCCGACCGGACCTTTGCGCGATCGACGAGGCCTTCCCAGGCCGTGATAGTGACGAGCGGCAAAGCGGCCGCCTCGCGCATGGTCAGATTGGCCGGCTTGATCGCCAGCAGGCTGGCGTCGACGGAGGCATACTCGGCCAGCGTGCCCTGAATGCCGCCGACACCGCCGATCATGCCATAAACCTCATCCCCGGGGCGGAAAGCCGTGACATCGGCAGCCACCGCCTCCACTACGCCGGCCAGGTCGAGGCCCAGCACGGCCGGCAACGGATGGCGGGCGTGGGCTGCGGCACCCGCTCTGATCTTGGCGTCCAGTGGATTGACGCCGCTGGCATGAATACGGACGAGAATCTCGCCGGCATTGACGGTCGGGCGAGCAACTTCGGCAAGGCGGAAGGGGCCGTCGTTTGTCTCAACGAACGCGGCCTTCATTCTCTGCGCAGGATTGGTCATGGGACATGTCTCCTTGTTGATTGCCCAGATATGTGCTCAACTCAATTGCATGACCATCATAAATATCGCACGAAAAGCATGCGAAAATGTATGGGTAACGCGATGCGCACTCTTGAATGGAACGATCTGCCCATCTTCCTCGCGATCGCTCGAGAGGGCACGCTTGGAGCGGCCGCCCGTCGCCTGAAACAAACGCAGCCGACCATGGGCCGGCGGCTCCGCGCGCTCGAAGAAGCGGTCGGGTTGGTGCTGTTCCAGCGCACCAGCGATGGTTTCGTCCTGACCGACGAAGGTGAGGCGATGTTTGCGCATGCAGTCCGCATGGAAGAAGAGGCGCTTTCCATGCAGCGCAAGCTGGCTGGCAGTGTCGGCGGGCTCGAAGGCTTGTTGCGCGTGTCATGCTCCGACTGGTTCGGCGCGACCATGCTCAGCCCCGTGCTTGCGGAGTTCGCTCAACTCCATCCGAAAGTCACCGTTGAACTACTGACCGATCCACGTCTCTACAGTCTCGCCCGCCGCGAAGCGGATATCGTCATGCGCATCGCGCCCTTCGACGAGCCGGAGGTGATTGCGCGCAAGCTGGTTACAATTCCCTACGGTCTCTATGCCAGGTCAGATCACCCGAATGCGCGAAGAGGCGACGGCGCGGGATGCCCGTTGATCCTGATGGACACCGCTTTCGGCGGTATGCCGGATGTCGCATGGGTGACGCGGGCTCTTCCGAACGCGACGATCGTGTGCCGAAGCAACAGTCGGGAGATCCAGGCACGACTTTGTGCCCTTGGCGCCGGGCTGGCGGTGCTGCCCCGCCCGCTGGGGGATGCGACCGCAGGCCTCCGACTGATCGATTTGGGTGAACAACCTCCATCCCGCGACACCTGGATCGGCTATCATCGGGATCTCAAGAGATTGCCGCGCCTGCGCGCCTTGCTCAATCTCATCCTCAAGAGGATCACCAGAGGGTAGCCTGCCGACGGCGCAAACTGAAATCTAGAAGCGAATCTCTGGGAATCGGATCATTTGTCCGGACCGGTGACCCGCCACGGAGAATTTCCTCCAGAATGGATGAGAGTCTGGCGGGAGTACTCCCCATTTCACCAGACAGCCGGCTAGGTTGATTTTGCCCGGATGAACTGCCGAGGGGAAGCCATCTTGAGCGCGAAATGAGGATGGATTTCGGTGTGATCCTTGATCCATCCATCGATCTGCCGGAGCGCGGCTTCAGCGTCCGGACGTATTGAGATGCGGATGTAGTCCCGTTTGATCGTTTTGACGAAGGCTTCGGAGATGCCGTTCGACTGCGGACTGGCGACGGGTGCGAAGCATGGCGTCAGATTAAGAGCCGGGGCGAACAATCTGGTTTCCCGCGCCGTGTAAGGCGAACAAGTATCAGAAAGATGCTCGATGGCATGCGGCGCTCGGGTTGCGCCGAAGTGTTTCTCAACAGCCTCCGGCGTCATGTCACGGATGTCAGAGCCGGACGCCATCGAAACGAGATCTGTGATGGGGAACTGGTTGCAGGGGCTCGCAACACCCGATTCCTGCAATTGGTAGACGTCGCCATACCGTGATTGAAGACCTATCCTGCGGTGAGCTGCCTCGACCACGTAAACGACCCTGCATCCGGCAAACGGCATCACCGCACTGCAGAAGTTGAAGGCGCTTCAAAACCTGCCGAGCTTACGACGAAACAACCGTAGGGCGGAGAAAGATCGAAAATTAGCCTTGACGGGGCCGCGATTAAGCAATCCATCGCAGTGCTTCAGCGCCTTCGCAAACGGGTTCTTGGATGCGGGCCAAGGATTGTCGCGTTAGCTTCTCCACTGCGCTCAGGTGCTCCTACCATTTCGTCCAGATCTCAGACCCTTGGCTGTCCAACAGCACTACGCCGTCAAATGCGGCAGACAAAGACACGAACAGGTGCGGCCAGGAGCAAAAAACCCTAATTGCGAAACAGTCCGAAACATTTCAGACCAATCACCGAAACGATTACCTAGTATTTGAAAGCCCCAGTTCAGAAAGAGGGCGAAACATCAAGGTATCGCAGATTGATCATCAACCGGCCATTTGGCTCGGCATTTGTTCGAGTGCAGGAGACAAGAAGCGGCTTGATCGCGTCCGGAACGCATCGGAGGGAACATCGCTTCAAAATCTCAATCCGGCGCAATGCTCGGATCACAACAGCCGACAATAGAAGTTATCCGGCTTCAGTGGCAACACTGATTGTTCAACAGGGACGGCAGATCGTACCGCCGTCATCGCTGATCTTATTCTCCACTTAATCGGGATCCCTGCGCAAGAGACATGCAGTCAACTGGCGCCATTCTTGATTGAGCCCGACGTGCACGGCTCGTAGGGAACAAGGCGTTTGGGCTGAGCGACGTGGGGTACTCCGGCCGATAGGGGTCAGGAAAGGTAAGAATTGAAAATGAAGGCGGGTTTAAGGTTTCTGAACGCAATGTCCTCGTTCGGGCTGTCTGCAGTTCTTGTGTCTGGCGCAGGTACGCTCGCTACTCCTACGCTTGCCGAGGCGGCCGTCATAGGCAGTGTACAGGTTTTTGGCGCTCAGCGAGCCGGCGAGGAAGCCGTTCGCTCCAATCTGACGATCCGCCCAAACGTTTCCTTCTCCGACAGAGATGTCGATGAGTCGGTGAAGAAACTTTACGCCACCGGCTATTTCTCCGATGTCAGCATCGTTGTTTCCGGAAGCGCGCTCGTCGTCACAGTCAAAGAAAACGAGCTGATCAACCAAGTCGTCTTCAACGGCAATCGTAAGATCAAGGATGACAAATTGCAGGGCATCGTCAAGAGCCAGCCGCTTGCCCCCTATGATACGGCAATGATCAAGGCGGACGTCGAACGCATTAAGGAGGCCTATAGCGCCATCGGCCGCAGCGATATCCAGATTTCGTCACAGACAGCGTCGGTGGGGCAAGGTCGCGTGAACATCGCCTTCGTCATCGATGAGGGTGAGCGTACGAAGATCGCGGACATCAAATTCGTTGGCAACAACGCCTATGGCGATCGCCGATTGAAGGCTGTCATCCAGACCAAAGAATCCAGCCCATTGTCCTTCCTGACCCGAAAGGATGTCTATTCCGAAAATAAACTACGCGCCGACGAAGAGGCGCTCCAAAAGTTTTATTACAATCACGGCTACCCGGATTTCCGCGTAATTTCAACAAATGCCGTGCTCGATGAGGCGGGCAACAAATACGATATCACGTTCACCGTCGATGAAGGTGAACGCTATCAGTACGGTGACATCGACATTGGGTCGACAGTGCCGGACATCCGCGCCGACGATCTCAAGGGACAGCTCGAGACAAAGAAAGGTGACATTTACGACGCTCGCCAGGTTCAGAGCACGATGGATGCGATCTCCCAGAGAGTCTCCGCCGCGGGCTATCCGTTCGCCCGTGTGAGGCCTCGCGGCAATCGCAACCTCGAAAACCATACGATCGGCGTTTCTTACATGATCGACCAGGGTGAGCGTGCCTATGTTGAGCGAATCGATGTTCGCGGCAACACGCGTACTCGGGACTATGTTATTCGTCGTGAGTTCGACTTCAGTGAAGGCGACGCCTTCAATCAATCGATGATCTCGCGTGCCAAAAAGCGCCTTGAAGCACTCGGTTTTTTCAGCTCGGTCAATATTACGACAGCCCAAGGCAGCGCTTCGGACCGTGTGGTGATCATTGTCGATCTTGAGGATCAAGCAACGGGATCGTTCGGCATCGGTGTAGGCTACTCCGGCGACGACGGAATCGTTCTCGAAGCGTCCGTTGAAGAAAAGAACTTTCTCGGCCGCGGCCAGTATATCCGCGTTGCAGCGGGTGCAGGAGACGACGATGCACGCACCTATAACATATCGTTCACAGAGCCCTACTTCCTTGGCTATCGCCTAGCCGCCGGTTTTGATTTGTTCAAGACGCAGACGTCATCGGACGACTATTACACTTATAACGAGCATGGCGTAACGCTACGCCTGATTGCACCAATCACCGACGACCTGGCAACAACGTTCCGATATACATACAAACAGATCACATATGACGAAGACGGCGCCTATGGTGACGACGGCGTCGCGTACACGTCTGACGATGAAATGTCGACGCCCTATATCGCGATGATCGAGCACGGCACCTACGTTCAGTCGTCCATCTCCCAGACGCTGACTTACAACACGCTGGACAGCCAGATGATGCCGCGGGAGGGCTTCTACGCGACGGCAACACAAGAATTTGCCGGCCTCGGTGGCGACTCCAACTTCTATAAGCTATCTGCGCGCGCGCGCTACTATCACACCCTGTCGACCGAGGCAGACCTCGTCGGCTCATTGGCTCTCGGCGCAGGGCATCTCTTCAGCACCGATGGTGAAGACCTAAACGTCTTTGATCAGTTTACCATCGGTCGTCAGATTCGAGGCTTCAAAACCTCCGGCATTGGGCCACGCACGGTCGATGATGGCGACCCTCTTGGTGGCACGACCTATTTCACGGCCTCTGCTGAAATGTCGGCACCCTTGCCAGGCGTTCCGGAAGATTTCGGTCTGCGTGCTGCCGTTTTCGCTGACGCCGGTACACTTTATGGCAACAGGGTTGATGGTCTCGGCGATACGATCGAGGGAACTAGCATGTCCTGGCGCGCATCGGTGGGCGTAGGGCTCACATGGGATTCGCCCTTCGGCAGCATCCGTATCGACTACGCGGAACCCATCCTCAAGGAAAGCTTCGACGAGGTGCAGCAGTTCCGGTTCAGCATGTCGAACCCGTTCTGACCATGTCTGAAAGCGTTTTGCCGTGGGGCAGATAATGACAACGGATACATGGGACGGTTTCCAATGGAAGGGAAAAATTCGATCTATTGGATTGATCCTGTCGTTTATCTCTTTCCTGAACGCGTGCGTAGTTGCCCGAGCATCCAATCCAACCGAACCATTGACTGATGATCGGTGGCATCACAAAATCACGATGGAGCAGGTTAAACATGATCATGCGTCAGAGCCAGACAAGAAGGCTAAGCCGCGCATTAATGAACTTCCGTCTCTGCCTATCGGTACCACTACGCTGAAGGAGAAGTTCGACGATTGGGCCGTGGAATGCAGGACACACGAAGCGACAACGAAATGCGGCGTTGGGCAATACCAAAAAGACTATAGAACAAGTAGGACAATTGTCGCGATAATAGTAACCCCACCGGCTGAGGGTGTTGTAAAGGTGGTTGTTCTGCTCCCGTTCGGCCTCGCGGTCACAGACGGGATCCGCATAAGGCTCGATAATGAAGTTGCAGAGCAACACGGAGAATTTGCGACCTGCATTCCCGCAGGCTGTTTGGTATCTTTGATTTTATCGGCAGCGACCATCGATGCCGTGGAACATGCGGATAAAATCCAAATATTCTCCAATGGTTATGAATCTGGATCGCCTTTGCCCTTCACGATTTCTCTTCGCGGGTTCTCCGCGGCATTTGCTCGACTGAAGAACTTGCAACAAGCCATGAAGTGAAAACGAAGCGGGCCGGTCAAGCTCTGTCGAGCGAAAATTCGCATTTTTCAAGTTTGACGCTTCGACCCGGTTGGCACAATCTGCAAAGAAGAGCGGATTGCCATTCGCTCCTTTGGCTAAGCAGCAATCTTTTGAAAAACATTGCATTTTTCGGAAACGTTAGGGCCGAATTTTGGTCACGTGACCTGCCTATGACTTGAGCTGCAACTGGTGCTCTCGATTCAGGGGCACGAAAACCCCGCTGGCGAACGTTGAACCTCAAATCCGGTTTTGGGAAGCCTGCAATCAGCTTGCTGGTTTGAAAATAAAGACTCGCGATGCTCCCGCCTTCATTGCGAATCCATTCTGCTGTCCATGATGAGCAACGATTTCCTCCGGTATATTCATGAAACCAATTCTGCGAACTGTTCATTCGACTATACCCCTCGCCGTCTTCGCACTAACCCTGACGAGTTGCGTGGATATTGCCTATGAACCACCGAAACTGGACGCTCCCACTCGTTTCGTGGCCGCTACCAAGAATGAGAACGCGGCTCCGGTTCCCACCGAATGGTGGAGAGCTTTCAAGGATCCGCGCCTCGATCAGTTGATGCAGGTGGGGCTGGCGCAGAATCTCGATGTTCGCCAGGCCGTCGAACGTATCGAGGAGGCGCAGGCCAATGTCGGGGTTGCGAGTGCCGGGTTATTCCCGACGATCACTGCCGGCGGTGGGCTTCGCCGGGGAGATACCGATGGGGACGGTACATATTCGAAAGGCTATTCAACATTGACTGCTTCTTGGATGGTCGATCTGTTTGGCAAGCAACGCGCCTCCAAACGGGCCGCGGAAGCGAAACTGGATGCGGCCTATCTGACTGCGGATGTCGCCCGACTTACAATCTTGAGCGCGATTGCTTCAATATACATCGACCTGCGGTATTATCAGGCAAGCATCGCACTGACCAAAAGAAGCATCGAAGGTCGCAAGAAAAGCCTCGAACTGACGCAAATAAGGAAGACGGCAGGCGACGCGACACAGCTGGAAGTCGTTCAATCTGAGCAACTTGTTGCAAAAGCCGAAGCTGGATTGCCGGAATTGGAAGTCAATTTCGAAAGCGCAGTGGACCGGCTTGCGACGTTGACAGGCCAGCCTGTGGCCATGATTCGCCCGAAGCTGCAATCCGGTGCGCCGCAGCCTGCAGCGAGATTTCGTGTTTCCGTTGGCCTGCCCGCTGAGGTTTTACGCAATCGTCCAGATGTCAGAGTAGCCGAGCGCAATCTGGCTGCCGCAGCGCAGTCGGTCGGGATAGCGAAAGCCTCTCTCTATCCGACACTCGAACTCTCGGGTTATCTGAGGCCCACGTATGTGGTGGATGTCGGGCATGTGCAGATCTGGAATGCCGCGGCCGAAGCCGCGTTGACTGTCTTTGACGGCGGAAAAAGGCAAGCGAATCTTTCGGCGGCACAATCGCAAATGAAGCAAGCTCGTCTTGCCTGGGAATCGGCGGTTCTGGATGCAGTCGAGGAGGTCGAAAAAGCTCTTGCTGCGTACAATCGGGATGATCGCAACATCGCGGCCCAACAGAAGCTGGTATCAACCTCGAGACAGGTCCTGGAACTGGGCCGGGACAGCTATGGACTGGGTGCGGGAACCTTCATAAACATACTTGATGCCGAGCGCAATTATCTGGAGGCGCAACAATCGCTCGCTCAGGCCATCCGTCAGCAGGCCTCGAACTATGTGACACTATGCGTAGCCGCGGCGGGGGATGTTGAACAGCCGGACAAAAACTCCAGGCAAAAACCGAGTTCTTAGCTGCCCTCGACGGCGCCCGAGCAGGGGGACCCGAGGGCCCTTCGACATCCGTGCTGCCGGCAGCCAGCCACGCCTTCACGTCAAGCGGTACCCATAATCGTCCACCTTTGTGTTTCCTGCCTCAATAGCCGAGCCGCCGTTTCAATCCGATCGCAGAGCGATAGAACTGGAGTGCCGATGGGAAAGGCAAGCCGTTCATTCTGCGCGGCATGGGCCTGGGCGGATGGATGATCCAGGAAGGCTATATGCTGGGTTTGCCGAACTTGGGCACTCCGCAGATGATCCGCAGCCGAATTGCCGAGATCGTCAGCGTTCAGAAGACTGATCAGTTTATCGGGCGTGGCGCGACAACGCCGTGACAAAAGCCGACATCGATGCTTTGGCCGGCTGGGGCTTCAACCGTGTCTTATCCTCAAAGGCAAGTCGCTTTTTGAAAGGTTATGGCTGCCGGCGCTGATATCAGTGACCAACAAGCGACGGAAAACGCGACTGGCGTTGCTCGTGACGGCAGGCGATAGGCTCGTGCAACCGAAAAAAGGCTCAACCCTATGCCGCGAGGTGCGGGATCAAAACCAAGTCCCCTCGCCGGCCTCGAACGCAAGACCGTCGCTTGTCCCCCCGAACCGAGACGACAATGATACGATCCATGTTTATCCTTTTGCCAAAGCCGCAACCGGATCGAGTTGCGAAGCGTTGTGGGCGGGAAGATAGCCGAACATGACGCCAATGATGCAAGAGCATAGGAAAGACACCACGATGGAGGCGGTCGAATAGACGAGGCTGAAGCTGGTGCTGAAGACGCTGAATACGACACCGAAGCCGAGGGCCGCGATAATGCCGAGCACGCCTCCAATCAGGCAGACGAGAATGGCTTCAATCAGGAACTGCTGGAGAATGTCGCTCCGGCGCGCTCCGACGGCCATTCGCACGCCGATCTCGGAAACCCGTTCGGAAACGGAAACCAGCATGATATTCATAACGCCGATGCCGCCAACCACGAGGGAGATCACCGCAATTGCGGCGATCAGCAACCTTAATGTCTGATTGGTACTGGTGATTGTTTGGCGGATGTCGTCGGTATTGAGGATGTAGAAATCCTTCGTTCCGTGTCGCTGGGTCAGGAACTCCGCCACGGCTTGTTCGGCAAGCCCGGTATCGATCTGGTCCTTGACCTGCAAGGTAATGCTACGAAGCGAGGTATTACCCAGAAAACGGGCCTGCACCGTCGTATAGGGAAGATAGAGCGAGAGGTTCTGGCTGGAGCCGAAGCCGCCCTGCTGGGTTTGGATTACCCCGACAACACGAACTGGCACCTTGCCAACCAGAATCACCTGACCAACGGGGCTATTTCCGTCAACGAACAGGGTTTTCCGAGTGTTCTCGTCTATGACTACATCCTGCGCTAGCGTGCGCACGCTGTCGGCATCAAAGAGACGTCCTTCGGAAAGCTTCGTGCCCTTTGCGAGGAAATATTGCTCGCTGACACCATTGACCAGAGCATTTGCCTCCGTAGAGCCGAAGCGGACGGTGCTGGACGTCGATACCGTCGGCGTGACGGCCGCCACGTAAGGCTGCTTGGCGAGTTCCGTCGCATCGGAGACTACCAGCGTGGTGATCTTGCCGGAGCGAATGTCGCCAAAATCCTTGCCCGCGAAGATCTCCAGGGTATTGGTACCGAGACTGGAGATATTCGCCAGCACACGTTGCTGCGATCCCTGGCCGAGCGCAACCACGCTGACGACCGAGGCAATGCCGATGATGATGCCGAGCATGGTCAGGAAGGTGCGCAGCTTATGTGCCCTCATGGAGAAAAGCGCCATAAGAAAGGCCTCTCGCACCGAGCCGATCCTGCCGAACAGTCTGAACTGGCGTGCGGGCGCGATCTGATCGGGAGCAGAAGGAGCTGAATTTTCGACTGCTTGCGGCCGTTCCATCTTGCGGTCCGAAATGATGCGTCCGTCGCTGATTTCAATGATTCGCTCGGCCTTATTGGCGATGGCCATGTCGTGCGTGACGATAATTACGGTGCGGCCTTCCGCGTGCAGTTCCGCCAAGATGCGCAACTTCCTCGCCACTATGGCTGTCGAGCGAGCCTGTGGGCTCGTCGGCGAGGATGACGCTCGCATTGTTCACCAGTGCCCTCGCGATGGAAACGCGCTGCTGTTGCCCCCCAGACAACTGGCCCGGCCGATGATGTGTGCGGTCGGCCATACCGAGGCGCTTCAGCAGGGCGGTGGCACGCTTTGTGCGTTCGTCGCGGCTGCGGTCTGCATAAATCGCAGGGATCTCGACATTGCCAAGGGCAGTCAGCTCGGCGAGCAGATGGTAGCGCTGGAAGATGAACCCAAAATGCTCTCTTCGTAGGGCCGCCAGTTCGTCGAAGTCCAGTAAGGATACTTGACGCCCGCAAATTTCGTAGCTTCCCCCTGTCGGCCGGTCGAGACAGCCGAGGATGTTCATCAGTGTCGATTTGCCCGATCCGGACGCGCCAACGATCGCCACCATCTCGCCAGCCTCGACGGTCAGATCGATATCCTTCAAAACGACGATCGTGCCTTCGCCCGACGGATACTCACGCCTGATGCCGGAAAGCGCGATGAGCGGTTCGGCCATGTTCAAAGTCCCATCGGCGGTCCGCCAGGGCCGCGCGAGCTGATCGTAGGTGCCCGTGCCGACGTCTCCCCGGTCACCACGGTTTCCCCGGCTACGAGACCTGAACGCACTTCCGCGGTGACCTTGTTGTTGAGGCCGATTTCGACCTTACGATTTGTGATCTGTCCATCCTGCGCGATGACGCGAACCGTATAACGGCCATCAGTATCGGCTGAGCCGAGCGCTGCAGAGGGAATGATAAGAACATCCTTTGCCTGACCGAGAATGATGTGTACCTCAGCCGTCATATAAGTTCTGAGATGACTATCTTCGTTGGGCACCTTGAAGACACCAATGTAATAGATCGCCTCCGAGGAAGAAGAGGAGCTACTGCTGCTGCTCGAACTCGAAGAGGACGATGAGCTCGAAGAACTGAAGCTGCTATCGTTCTTGATCGATTCGGGTGCTGGTTCGATCGATTCAAGGATGGCGTCATAACGGCGCCCTGGCTCGCCGAGCGCCGTGAAATAAACCGGCAACCCCGGTCTGATCTTGGTGATGTCGGCTTCGGAGATCTCCGTCCGCACGATCATAGTGTCGAGCTGTCCGAGGATAACGATCGTCGGCGCCGATTGTGAGGAGTTGACGGTTTGTCCTTCCTGGCTGACGATCGAAAGCACCGTACCGTCAATTGGAGCCGTGATTTTCGTATAGCCAAGATCGACCCGAGCGGTCTCGACTTCGACCTGGGCTTCCCTGATTTGGGCCTGGAGAGATTCGATCTGGGCTTGCGTTACATCGAGATCAGCGACTGCGCTATCATAATCGGCTTTCGAGACGGCGTTCTTGGCGACCATTTCTTTCTGGCGTGTCAGACTTTGCTGGTTGAGCACGAGCGTCGCCTGCTTTTCGACGAGCTGCGCCTTCACATTGGCGAGTGCTGCTTGCGCTGTACGCAGGTCGTTCTGCTGGGTGACGGAATCGATCTCTGCGATCAGGTCTCCGGCCTTGACCGCCTCGCCGAGTTTGACCTTCACCGAGGTGATCCGTCCGGAAGCTTGGGCGCCCACGGCGACCAGCCGGGCGGGTTTCAGCGTGCCGGTCGCAAGGACTGTCTCCTCAATGTTCCCGCGAGCGACCGCGACCGTCATGAGGGCAACACTTTGCGAAGCAGAAAACTCCAGCCAAAGCCAATAGCCGCCGATTGCCATGCCAGCAAAGATAGCGACAGCCGCGAATAAGGATTTGCGTTTCATGGACGAGTCCAATTTCCAGGAAACCGGACAAGCTCGACAAGTTTATTCACAGCAGCCTGCATCGTGTCTCATTTCTTCATGGCAATCGGTCTGGATTGACCGCTTGGAAGAGCAAGTTGCGGGCCGGTATTAACATCGACAATCTCTGGCCTTGAGCTATCGACTAATCCGTTCCATCCTCCGCCAAGCGCCTTGTTGAGGGCGATATAGTCCGTGGTGATGGCGACCTGGCTCTGGATCAGCGAGTCCTCGGCCGAATACAGCGACCGCTCTGCCTCCAGAAGATCGAGGAAGCTCTGCGACCCAGATTGATAGAGTGATCGGCCCAGCGAGGCGGCATCGCGATAATGTTTGACCGAGATGGCCAGTTTGCCGCTCTTGATGCGCTCTTGGTGAAGGGCCACGATGGCGTTTTCGACATCCTCTAGCGCGGTCAGGACGGCCGTGCGGTAGGCGACAAAATATTGATCACGTTGCGCCTGGGCGATTTCGACGGCTGCTTTCAACTGACCGCCCTGGAATATCGGAACCGAAAGGCTCGGCCCGAACGACCAACTGATGGTCGAACCCTTTCCGAGGTCGCCGATCCGGGTTCCGGTCGTCGCGACATCGCCGGTCAGGCTGACGCTTGGATAACGGGCTGCCTCGGCCTCGCCGACCTTGGCCGTATATTGTGCATACTGCCTCTCAGCGAGACGGACATCCGGGTGGGTCATCAAAGTGTCGGCGGGAATCCCCGTCGGGATCGGCAGCTTCGGCCTTGGGATCGGCCTCGATTTCTTGAGTCGGTCCGCCAGTGTGGCAGGCGGTCGACCGGTCAGGACGGAAAGCCGGTGGACGGCCTCGGCATAGGACGTTTCCAGGTCGGGGATGTCAGCTTCGGTGGTGGCCGCCTGGCCGGCGGCATTGGCGACGTCGACGGCCGACGATGCGCCTGCCTCGAATTTGAGACGGGTCAGCGCCGCGGTCTCCTGTTGCGAGGCGGCGGTCCGCCGGGCAAGTGCGATGCGCGCCTGATAGCCGCGCGCCTCGACATAATAGGACGCGACATCGCCGAGGAGCGTCAGAAGTGTCGAACGAAGCTCCTCTTCCGCCGCGTCCATCCCGTAGCGCGCAGCTTCGACGGTACGGCGATTGGCCCCGAACAGATCCAGCTCCCAGCTTGCGTCAAAACCGGCCTGGAACTCGTTGCCGGTGCTTGCGCCGTCAGTTCCGGTCGAGGCGGTCCTGCTGCGAGTCGCTGAAGCCGCCCCATCAACAGAAGGAAGCAGAGCCCCGCCAGCCTGCCGATAAGTGGCACGCGCCTCGCGGATTTTCGCCTTCGATGTGGCGACATCGAGATTGCCGGCCACGGCCTCCTGGATCAACTCGTCAAGCATGGGATCGTTGAGACGGCGCCACCACTCGGCCAGCTCAGGTGGTTTCGACGGTTTCGCCTGCTTGGCATTTCCCCAGCTTACCGGAAGTACCAGGAAAGGCTTCTGGTAGTCGGGGCCAACGACGCAACTGGCGAGCGAAGTGGCCGTGAGGAGCAATGCGATCATCCGAGCGCAGGCACCATTCGGCCGTAGCATCCCGACCATTTCTCTTATTGTTGACATGCGTCCCTCTCGCTCGTTCTGCGTCAGTTTTTGTCAATAGAGGCTGTAGCCGCTGCTTCATCGACAGAAGCGTTCTCAGTCGACGTTCCCTTGAAAAGGCGTCGGACCGTGACGAACAGCAGCGGCACGAAGAAAATGCCGAGGACGGTGGCGGCGATCATGCCGCCCATGACACCGATGCCGATGGCGTTCTGCGCGCCGGACCCCGCACCACTGGCGATTGCCAGCGGTGTGACGCCGAGGATGAAGGCAAAGGAGGTCATCAGGATCGGCCTCAATCTCTGACGGGCCGCCTGCAGCGTTGCCTCGACAAGCTCCAGACCGGCAGCCTGGCGCTCGAGCGCGAATTCGACAATCAGAATGGCGTTCTTGGCGGCCAGGCCAATGGTCGTCAGCAGCCCGACCTTAAAATAGACGTCGTTGGTCTGGTCGAAGAGTAAGGCTGCGGCAAGCGCCCCGAACACACCGATCGGTACCGAAAGCATGACGGCCAATGGAATCGACCAGCTTTCGTACAGTGCGACGAGGCACAGGAAGACGACTAGGACGGAAATCGCGTAAAGAGCGGTCGCCTGGTTTCCTGACAGGCGTTCCTGATAGGACAGCCCCGTCCATTCATGCGCATAACCTGAAGGCAGTTGCGCGACGAGATTGTCGATCTCGTCCATCGCAGCACCTGAGCTGACACCCGAGGCAGCTTCGCCCTGGATCTCGATAGCCGACGAGCCGTTGTATCGCTCGAGACGAGGAGAACCATAGGTCCAGTGGCTAGAGGAGAAGGAGGAGAATGGTACCATTACGTCGTCGGAGTTGCGGACCTGCCACTTCCAGAGATTTTCCGGCTGCATCCGGAAATCTGCATCCGACTGGAGATAGACCGGCTTGATCCGGCCGCGGTCGATGAAGTCGTTGACATAGTCGCTGCCCCAAGCCGTCGACAGCGTGTCGTTGATGTCGGAGAGGCTGACCCCAAGTGCGCTCGCCTTCTCCTGATCGATGTCGATCGAGAATTGCGGCGTGTCCTCCTGTCCGTTAGGCCGGGTATTGGCAAGCTGTTTGCTTTTGCCGGCAAGAGCCAGAAGCTGATTGCGGGTTTCGATCAGCTTCGCATGACCGGCGCCATCGACGTCTTGCAGGTAAAAGTCGAAGCCGTTCGAATTCCCCATGCCCTGGATCGCCGGCGGCGCCAGTGCGAACACCCGGCCATCCTTGATCTTCGAGAACGCCGCCATCGCCCGACCGGCGACCGCCGGAGCAGAAAGATTGGCGCTCGTGCGTTCATCAAAACTTTTGAGTCGGACGAAGGCAAGGCCAACGTTCTGGCCCTGTCCGCCAAAGCCGTAACCGACGATACCCAAGACGCCCTCGACAGCATCCTTCTCCTCATTCAGGTAATAGTCCGTGACCTGCTTCATCACCCGTTCGGTGCGGTCCTGGGTGGCGCCGACCGGCAGTTGTACACTGGTCAGAAGAATGCCCTGGTCCTCCTGGGGAAGGAAGGAACTCGGCAGACGCGTGAACATCCAGCCCATGGCCATGACGATGGCCAGAAAAACGACAAGAAACCGAAGGCCGCGGCGGATGATACCCCCTGTGCCATTCCGATAGGCAAAGGTGCCACGGTCGAGCGTCCGGTTGAACCAGCCGAAAAGGCCACGCTTGTCTGCATGTGCAGTCGGCGGCTGGAGCAAGGTGGCGCAAAGCGCCGGTGTCAGGATCAGCGCAACGATCACCGACAGGATCATGGCTGAAACGATCGTGACGGAAAATTGCCGATAGATCACGCCCACCGAACCGCCGAAAAAGGCCATCGGCACGAACACCGCTGAAAGCACAACGGCGATGCCGATCAGGGCGCCGGTAATCTCCTTCATCGACTTGCGGGTTGCCTCTTTCGGCGGCAGTCCCTCTTCCTGCATCACACGTTCGACGTTCTCGACCACTACGATCGCGTCGTCGACGAGCAGACCGATGGCCAGCACCATTGCGAACATGGTGAGCGTGTTGATCGAATAGCCGAAGATGGCAAGCACGCCGAAAGTGCCGAGCAGCACGACCGGCACGGCGAGCGTCGGGATTACTGTAGCCCGGATGTTCTGTAGGAACACGAGCATGACGATAAAGACGAGCACGATCGCCTCGATCAGCGTCTTCACCACCTCCTCAATTGACAGGCGAACAAAAGGCGTTGTGTCGTATGGATAGACGACCTCGACACCCTGCGGGAACGTGCCAGAAAGGCGTGAGATCGTCTCCTGCACGGCCGTGGCTGTACTGATGGCGTTCGCCCCGGTGGCGAGATTGATGGCAAGGCCGGCGGCTGGCATGCCATTATAGGTTGATGTGTTGGTGTAGCTCTCCGCCCCCAATTCAACACGAGCAACGTCGTTGAGACGCACAAGCGAACCGTCGGTCGTGCTCTTCAAGATGATGTTGCGGAACTGCTCAGGCGTCTGCAGCCGGCTTCGGGCGGTGACGGTGGCATTGAGCTGCTGTCCTTGGCGTGCGGGCTGCTGGCCAAGCTGTCCGGCGGAGACCTGCGTATTCTGGGCCTCGATCGCCGAGGCGACGTCACTTGGCATCAGCGCGTATTTGGCGAGCTTGTCGGCATCGAGCCAGATGCGCATGGCATAGCTTGAACCGAATAGCTGCGTGTCACCCACACCGTCGACGC
Organism: Neorhizobium phenanthreniclasticum; assembly: GCF_040066075.1. NCBI lineage: Bacteria > Pseudomonadati > Pseudomonadota > Alphaproteobacteria > Hyphomicrobiales > Rhizobiaceae > Neorhizobium > Neorhizobium phenanthreniclasticum. The sequence goes on along the minus strand of NZ_JBEAAL010000018.1, from coordinate 46,385 downwards.
GCTTCAACGTGTCATTCAACGTACTTTCCACATAGTCGGCCAGATCTGTGGCGCTCATCTTGCCGTCAGTCGAAACGAAGCCGATGACCACCAGAAAGCTGTCGGATGATTTGGTGACCGTGATGCCGTTGCTCTGGACGATCTCGGGGAGCTGTGACTCGACAAGCTGGAGCTTATTCTGCACCTGCATCTGCGCGACATCAGGGTCTGCTTCACTCGTAAATGTCAGGGTGATCGATGCCGAGCCCGTCGAGGTCGACGTCGCGGTCATGTAGTCAAGGTTGTCAATCCCGGTCATGCCCTGCTCGATGACCTTGGTCACCGAATTCTCGACGGTCTCGGCATCTGCGCCGGCATAGGTGGCGCTGATGCGTACCGTCGTCGGCGCAATCTGCGGATATTGGGAAATCGACAGATTATTGAGCGCCAGCAGACCGCCTAGCATGATGACGATGGCGATGACCCAGGCAAAATTCGGTCTGTTGATGAAGAAGCTCGACATCGCAACCTCAGTTCTTTACCGAAGCATCGGCTTCGATCTTGCCAAGACTTTCATTGCTCGCGACATTGCTGACCGCTTCCGTCGAAGGAAGTGCACCTTGCTTACGCTCTCGCACTTCGCCAGTCGTATCGTCGATGATAACCTCGACCGCGTCCACGTCCTGACCGGCCCGGACGAGTTGTGAACCCTCCACGACGACGCGATCGTCATCCGAGACGCCGGAATTGACGAGCCAGTTGTTGCCAACGCTCTGTCCGACATCAAGCACCCGTTCTTCGATCTTGCCTTCGCCGTTGACGAAGAGCGCTGTCGGCTCTCCCTTGGCGTTGCGGGAAACAGCCCGCTGCGGCATCAGAAAACTGTTGTCGGCGACCCCCTCCTCGACCAGCGCGCGCACATACATGCCAGGCAGAAGCAGGCGATCGGGATTGGGAAACTGAGCTCTCACCGAATAGGTGCCGGTGGTCTCACTGACAGCGGATTCGGCAAACTCCAGTTTCCCGGTCAAGGGGTAGATGGTTCCGTTCTCAAGCTTCAACTTCACCGAAACATTCGACCCGGAAATCTTGATGCGCCCGGCATCGATCGCCTGGCGCAGATTAAGGAGATTGGTGCTCGATTGCGTGACGTCGACATTGATCGGATCGAGCGTCCGGATCGTTGTCAGCGCAGTATCCTGGCTTGCGGTGACCAAGGCACCGGGCGTCAGCGTCGATTTGTCCACTCGCCCCGAGATTGGCGCGGTGATCGTCGTATAGGCGAGATTGATCTTTGCAGTCTCGACCGCCGCCTTCGCCGCGGCCACATCGGCGTAGGCCTGCGCCAGTGACGCCAGAGCATCGTCAAGATCCTGCTTGCTGACTGCATTCTGATCGATAAGACCCCGATAGCGCTCGACCTTGGCCTCGGCACTCGGCAAGGCCGCTTCTGCCTTCTGCAAATCCGCCGCAGCGCTGTCATAATCGGCCTGATAGGTTGCCGGATTGATCTGGTAGAGAGCATCGCCCTCCTTCACCTCGCCGCCCTCCTCGAACAGACGCTTCTGAATGATGCCACCAACCTGCGGGCGGACCTCGGCTTCCAGCGACGCCGTTGTCCGACCCGGTAGTTCCGCGGTGATCGCCACCGATTGCGGGTGCAGCGTCACCACGCTAACCTGCGGCTTCGTCGCCGGGGGTGAGCTGATATTGGAATTCTGCCCTGAATCGCAGGCCGGCAGCATCGCTGCCATGATCAGGCATATGGTCAACCTTGCCAGGCCAAGCCTGCCTTCTGCAAACGGGTGGCGGCATGACAGCATCCGTAAAGTGTTCGCGGACGAGGAAGAGCCAGTGAATTCATAACGACCCAATTTCGACATGGTCTCTTCCTTGAAAGTGGATTTCAAAGGCGTCATTCATTTCTCCCTTGTCGTCTCAAGCCCATCAATCGGGCATGTGCGGCGGCAAGTCCCTTGAGCGAGATGGTGAAGGCCGGGCCTGTGGCTGAGCCATAAAGCGTTGCGGTGATGGTGAGGGTTTTGGCCTGCTTCAGGGTTTCCATGCTCGCGTTGGAGAAAGCGATCAGCACGAGGCAACCATCGGGGATGCAGGTGGCAAATTGGGCCACGTGATCCGTGGGCCGACTGTCCAGCTTCAGCCGAATGCCGTCCGCGAGTGCGAGCCCGAACGGCATCAGGATCATGATCCTTGTCGATCCGTTCTCCGGCGGAGAGATCACCATTGCGATGATCTTCTTTCTCGTTTTCGCATCTTCCTGAAACAGACCCATCGAGCATGCTCTTGCTGTGCCGACGATCTTGCATTCAACCGCCCAGTCGCCAAAGCTTTCCCGGAGGGCGTCGGCACCGTTGGGAAGCACTGGCTGGCCGTTCTCCTGGACAGCAGGAGTCTCCTTCATCTCGCCTTTCGTCTGGGGTTTGCTGTCGGACTCGAGCTGCGTAAACTTGCCGCGCTGCAAGAGTTCATCGACAGCCTGCGCGCCGACCGAACTGTGAGCGGCGCTATTCTGCTCAAGAAGCACGGCAAGCGTGTAGGTTGCCGTTTTCCAGAATGTGGTCCTGTCTGCCATCTAAGACTCTTGTTTCTCCGTGATGGGCATGCGCGAGGGCTGTCAGGAATTGGCTTTGAGCCAGCGGACCAGGCTGCCGGCTTTCACATTCCGCACAGCACCGGCGACGATCCTGGTTGAGGCAAGCCAACTTGTGAGACCCGCGAACCGAGATCGCGCCAAGCCGACCGTCTGCGCCTCGCTGGCATCTTCCCGAGTGCCGTTATTGCCGTCGGCGACTGGAATGACGTTCTCGGCAGCGGCTACGGGCAGATGGGAAGCGCCGGCTTGGGAGGTGAGCACCGGAGTTTCGTTCTCTGCCCTTCTTACGCAACGGCCTTCCAGAAGCGGATAAGACGCTTCTGCCGCAACGATCCGCCTCTCGATATCGGCTTCGCATGCCTCCACGCTGACCCAGTTCGAGGAAACCGTGTCAAGGTAGCGGCACTGGACCGCCTCGCAGTCGCACCCGAGAAGCATCATCACGACGACAGCGGACTTCATGTACTCACTCCTTTCCTGGTGGTTTTCGAGCAGAACAATCGGTTCTGTTTTTTCGCCCTGCCCTAAGGCGGTGAACGATCAGCCGGGGTGGCAGGGCGTTAACGAATGCGAACAGGATGGCGGCTGAACGAAACAGCAGAAGGACGTCGAGCATGGCTTTCCTTTCCGACCGGCTCCGCAGGTCGTGCCGATCTGCGGCGGCAATCCATTCGCATCGTTCCCAGAATCGGCAATTTGGGAAACGCAAGGAGGAGTATCCCTCTTTGCATTGAGCGGCCGTGACCCACCCTTCTCCCCGCCCCCAAGCGAAGTGCATTGTTTGCGATCAATCGCGCCCATCCATTTCAATCAGCCGGGAGACGCGCCAGCGCGGGTCGCGCCTCCCGGCCGAACACCGTTGATGGCTGCATCGCCCGCATCTCCGGGGGGGCGGTGGAGATGGGCGGGCGAAGGGGCCATCATTCGGTATGACGTAATTTGTCCGTCCCGCCGCTGACGATCGACGCGATGATGCCCGTGCTTGTCGCGATCAGAACGAAATCGTCACCGTCGCGGACCCAGCGGTGGCCTTTCGGCGGAGCTTTCAGATTGTACCGGCTGTAATTGGAGAGTATCGAACCCTGACCGCTATACTTGCCGCCCTGCTTCCATTGCCGCTTCTTGACCTGTTGGTTCTCGGATTGCTGTTTCGGCTGAGACTGCAGAGCCTGTTTTCCGCCGGGCGAGCCGCTCTGGGTCTGCGCAAGGCCGGTAAATGGCGCCAGGCTGAAAAGGGCGATCATCGTGGCGACTAGGATTTTCTTCATCCTGAATTCCTCGTACTGGGAGAGGCTTGGTTTAGTGGGGCGCACGAAGGGAGATTCGTGCGCCCGGCTGCAGCCATTCGCGGCAGCCTCCGCCGCTCACCTGGAGAGCTGAGGTTCGGGGAGCAGAGAGCGGTCAATCTCGCTTCGGTGCGGCGGAAGACGTTCATCGGCCGGCCCGTGGCGATCCGCCTCCTGCTCGATCGGGCCAGGGAAAGGAGGATAAAGAGGATGCCGACCAAATGGCCGCTCGGTCCTTGTCAGCCTGTCAAGCTGCTCAGTGCTGAGCGTCGACCGCAAGGCGTCTATGGCTTGTTTCAGCGCTTTCGCCTTTTCAGCTCGTACAATGGCGGCATCGGCCAGCCGCTCGGCGAAGAATGGAGCAGCATCCTGTGACGGCCTTGTTGCATCCTCCGGACGAGGCGGCGGCGGCTCGCGATCCACATCGCGTGGCGGTTCAGGAGACCCCAGGAAATCGATCAGCGAGGATGTATACGCGCGCCAGGCATCAAGCTGCGCACTGGTGATCCCGACATAGGTCTCCAAAGCCGAAAGCCGCGCTGCAAGGTCCAGATCGAGATCATGGTGGCCGCGCAGTTCGCCAGGTGGCGCTACCTTCGGTGGGCGACCCGCGTCCTCCCGACTAAGCGGACGCGGAAAAATCCCCTCGTCCCCGCGAGGTCGAGGCGGGCGCATGGCATGAGCTTCGTCGCCGTGATCCGCCCGGGCAATGCGCAACAGTCCCTCGTTAGCCGGACCGCCCTTCGCCGTTGCACCTGGATTCTCCCTGATGACCCGAATGCCCGACTGCTCGTCTCGCGATGGGTTGGCGCTTAGATCTCCCGAATAGGAAGGGGAGACCATTGATGCCAGCACGGTTGCCGACAAAAGCCCCATAACAACGAGGGAACGTCTCATCCGATTTCCTTTCATGTCGTTTTTCACGATCAAGAAGGTAAGCGACAGGCGTGTCCCGAGTTGGTCCTAGTATGTCCAAAGGTTTCTGGAATCCGGTTTTTTGTAAATGAAGATTGCTGGATATAAGATGGCAAAGCTTGATTACAAAATTGTCGGCTGCGAATGGGCGCGACGTCTATAATCGCGCCGTGCAATAAGGCATAGCGGAAACATGAACATCCAAACCCACATACTGATCGTCGATGATGATCCCGAAATACGTTCGCTGCTTGGGCGCTACCTGGGCGGACAAGGCTTCCGCGTCTCGGTCGCTTCCGGCAAACGTGAATGCGAACGCCATATTGACAATGGCAATCCCGATCTCGTTGTTCTGGATGTCACGTTGCCGGACGGATCGGGCCTCGACATTTGCCGCTCCTTGCGCGATCGCCGATCCCGCTTGCCCGTCATTCTGCTGACGGCGCTAAAGGAGGACGTCGACCGTATCATCGGGCTGGAGATTGGCGCGGATGACTACCTTGGCAAACCATTCAATCCCAGGGAATTGGTCGCCCGTATCAAGGCCGTGCTGCGCCGAACGGGTCACGACGACACACAGGAATGCGAGTCCAAAATCTACAGTTTCGCCGGGTTGGAAGCCGACCCCGAACAGCGCCGGGTGTCGCGGCAAACCGGAGAGGCCATTGATCTAACTGGCGCCGAATTCGACCTTCTCAGGGTGTTCCTCGAACGACCTGGCCGACTGCTGTCGCGTGATCAGCTTCTCGATCTCACGCAGGGGCGCGATCGCGATCCGATGGACCGCTCGGTCGACGTATTGATGAGCAGGCTGCGGCGCAAGCTCGGCGAGAGCGATACCGGCTTGATCTTCAAGACGATCCGCAATGGCGGCTATCAACTGACGGTGCCGGTGAAGGTGTCGACGGTATCCCGATGAATTCTCTACGCAATCGCATCGCCGCGCTGCTGATCCTGGCGATCGTAACGGTGGTTGGCCTGGCGACATTCGCGGCAAGTCGCGCTCTGCAGCCCCCCCCGCTGGAAGCAACGATGGAACCGATTGCCCGGCAAATCCAGGTCCACATTTCGATGGTCGAGCGCAATCGCGCGGACGCAATTGCCTCGGGGGTTCGCCTGCAATCTGCGCCAGAGGCAGGAATGGAGAACGAAGGGCTTTCGCGCTTTCTGACGCGATCACTGGAGAAAATTGGCGAGCCAAGAACGGCCATCGTCAGCGAAAGCGCGAACAATCTAGCGCTGACCGCATCCATCGGCCTTGGTAACAACACCTGGCTCATCGTGGAAATACCCAATCACAGACCGCCGCAAAGCGGATGGATGGTCCTTGCAGAGTGGATCGTTCTGATCGTCATCGGCAGCACGATGGTTTCCGTCTTCGCAGCCTCCAAGATCACCAAACCCTTGCGCCTTATCGAGAGCGCTGTCGGACGAGTCGGATCGGACGGAATATTACCATATATTCCGGAGACGGGCTCCGGCGAGCTTCGTGCGACCGCACAGGCTCTCAACCGTTTGTCGGCGCGCCTGAAATCCGCCATGGAAAGCCGCATGCGGCTGGTCGCGGCTGCCGGCCACGATCTACGCACGCCGATGACGCGCATGCGGCTGAGGGCCGAGTTTGTTGCCGACGACGAAGAGCGTCAAAAATGGTTGGCCGACCTGGAGGAACTGAATTCGATTGCCGATAGCGCCATCCGGCTTGTTCGTGAGGAAGCGAGCCCGGGCGGTCGTGAGATCGTGCGCCTCGATCGTCTAGTCGGCGAAGTCGCCGATGAACTTCGCCAGCTTGGGTATCAGGTGACGCTCTCGACGGCTATGCCCCAATCCATTGCCGCAGGCCCGATCGCACTCAAGCGAGGTCTGCAAAATCTGATCATCAACGCCGCAACCCATGGCAAGGGAGCAACCGTCGAAGTCGCCGGAGAAAATGACAAAGCTGTCGTAACAATTGCCGACGAGGGACCGGGTATCCCGGAAGAGCTTCTGGGACAGGTGTTCGAGCCCTTCTTCCGGGTCGATGCCGCCCGTCGGAAAACGTTGCCTGGCGCGGGCCTTGGCCTTGCCATTGCCAATGAGATCGTCGAGCGGTTCGGCGGCACCATCACCATCGCCAATCGGAAACCTTCCGGCCTCCTGCAGATCGTCAAATTTCCGCGTGCCGTAGCGGCCTTGGAAAGCTGACGTCGGCCTCCGTCTTTTCATGCCGCCTGTCATCGTCAGGTTTGATCAAAACGTCTTGGTGATCGATAACTGTTGGGGACGTTTCAGCAATAAAATTGTGGCATAACTGCCATCCGGAGGGATGCGGTTGCTCCCTCCTTCGGAAAAGTGTCGACACGCTCTGGCACCTCGACATCCCGGGATAGGAGTGGCAGCGAACAACTGGCACGCCGACGCAAAGCGTACCGGAGTATTAGTCGCGGTCGAAATAGCCAATGCAGCGATCGTAAATGGCGCTTGCCCCCGTTAAGCTAGGCGTCGTCCGAGCGAAATAAAGCCGTCAACCCTGACGCTTGCTCGGAATTGCCAAGTGCCAGATCAAGGAGCGCCAACAGAACTTGTTTTCGATCCCACCCCGCCTTTTCCGCCTCGGTCACCAGACTAATAAAGGATGGCTCGATGGCGAAAACGCACTCAGCATGGCAACTGCCGCGCGACGCACGCCATGAGGGTGGATTTATTGATGCCTTCAACCGACGACCCGCCCTTGTCTCGTAAATCAGCGGATCATATCCGCGGCGCGTTGCTATAATAATTCCAAAAGATTTCCGAATGTTTCCTCGCCGGGATTTACTCTCAAATGTTATGGAAATCCTAGTAAGCATCGCCAATAGCCAAGTCAGAGAATCGCTCTGGGCACCAATCCCACAGCAGCTCCCATGGAAACGTTAGGAAACAAACCGGAAATATTACGACAATGTTATACTGGTACATTAACTGCAGTGGTTCGACAAACAGGCATCCATATTGATGCGATCAATAAGCCCCCCATCATATCCCATCGATAACGAAAGCTACAATGAAGAATGCTATCTTGTGCTTCAGCCTTGCATTGATGAACTCGTAGCCGACGCGGAAAAGGCGGGATGGGATTGCAGGCACGTTCTGATGGCCATCATTGCCCATGCTCTCGGAGATCCGGTGACGGGTTCGGGATTATCCGGAAGGCTGGGACTGGATGACGAATAGGGCCGAATTTCAAGATATGTGCTTGGCGCCAGGCGCACCGTTACCAGGCAAGACAAAGCGATCAAGCTCCGGAGTATGACATTTCGCATAACTGTCATGGGGCGTTTCTTGCGCTGCCGGCTGATGCCACGCACTGGTCTATCCACTCGATGGCAGCCGACAGCGGGCTGTCGCACACCACCATACGTCGGATATGGACCGCCTTTGGTTTGCAGCCGCATCGTTCGGAGACATTCAAGCTATCTTCCGATCCGCTGTTCGTCGACAAGGTGCAGGACATAGTCGGCCGTTACATGGCGCCGCCGGACCGGGCAGTCGTGTTATGCGTGGATGAGAAATCGCAAATCCAGGCACTGGATCGCGAGCAGCCCGTTCTGTCCATGGCGCCGGGTATCGCCGAACGGCAATGCTGCGTCGGAGCCCTGAGGAATTCCGCGGCGGATTCTGGCCGACTTTCCTGCCGAACATATAGATGCGCCGGGAGGTGCGGGCTAAGGCATCCGCGATCGAGGGATCCGCGACGAGGATGTCATGCGCATCAGCCGGCAGGTTGATGATCACCGCCTTGTTCAGGCCCAGCATGACATTCTTGCTGCCGCCGAGGGAAAGTTCCCCTGAATTGATAAGGCCTTCGTCCTTGCCGCCGGCCTCCGCCACGGGAGCGCCGAGGCAAACGGCGACGCTCAAACCACGGGCAAGATGAAGAAGAAAGGCCTTCGGGTGCTGCGATTCGCGCAATACTTTCATCGAAATCTCCGCAGTTGAAATTGCCGCGGAAGCGAGACCGGCGCAGCGGACGCATCGTAGCCGAGAGACGGTAAAGCGCTGTTAAGACATTGTTAAGTTAGGTAAATTTTACGTCGTACGAAATCTTCACGCTCGTCGCAGGTCGAACTGCAACACCGTGAAATCGAGGCAGGCTGCCCCTCCGAAAGAAAGCGGTCCTGCCTTCATTCAGTGAGAAGCGCAGGCGCCGAGAGAAAACGCTTCATTGCGAACGACATCGAATTCGGGTGTCGAGCTCCAGAGCTTTTGGCATTTCATCCTGTCGTAGCCATTGCGGTACACCGCCCTCATATACTGCGTGCTGAAAGGCTTGCTGTAGCTGTAGGGAACGGACACATTGATGGCCGCCACCTTCATCTGAAAACCAAAGCGTCTCGAAAATTGATACAAGGCCATGATCGAGCTCTTGGTTTGCGATTTGACCAAGGTCGCATAGGCCCTCATAGCCACAGGAAAGGTTGCGCTTTTGGTCAGCTGAAATTCTGGCCCCAACGTGTTGTTGACGAGAACATAAATCTCGACCTTACCGGCCATGGCGGGAAAGAGCGTTCCCATCCGTGTCATGATTACGTCTGGAAGCGACAGGATCTGGGCGGAAGGCCCGCCGTCGCTATGAAGCTCTGTGACAGGCTTTCCGTTGATCGTCGTCGCGATTCCGACCGCCGGATATACGCCTGGTATGCTCGCCGAAGCGATCAGGATGCTGCGGAACAACGTCAGGGCATCGGGCTGGCCGCTCGCCGCGATAGCCCCCAGGTCCCAGACCACCGTCCGCTGGCTGTCGAGATTCGTGGTCGAAACGAAAAGATTGCGACCTTTTCGATATTCCGCAGCCACGGCCTGAAGCAATTCCCCGGTGACATAGCGCTCCACCAGGCGCCTCAAGGGGTCCTGTTTAAGCAGGCTCTCGCCAAACAAACCGCTCAGGATAAAGCGTTGCTCGACCAGCTGATTGGCGATTCCGCTAGTGTAGAGCTGCCTGAGCTCGTCGTCATAGTCCGGTCCGAGGAAGGCAAACGGCGCGATGATCGCGCCGGTGCTGACGCCGCTGACGATATCGAACATCGGCCGCCGGCCTGTCTCGGTCCAGGCGTTGAGAACGCCGACAGAGAATGCTCCGCCGGCCCCTCCCCCCGAGATGGTCAGATAGCGGATGGGGGTATTCCGGGCCGATGGCCGGAATCGCGCCAGCTCTGGCGGCTGAAGATCGTCGAAGATGAAACGAACGTGACTATAGCCGGGTATTTCGGCCCGTTCCGCATCCATGGCGGTATAGGGCATTCTTGTCGTGGTGCACCCCACCAACATGCAGAGCAGCAGAGCGGGAATCCAGCGCAGCGACAAGGCATTCCGCTCCTTGGTGAGAACTGTAAGTCCTAGAAGTATAAGACCGCGCGGTTTGTTTGCGTCCGGGTCTTGGGCGAGCGGCATCAAGCCTCCGGTCCGTGCCGGGGAAAGGGTCTTTGGATCGAGCGGCTGCAATTGCCGCTCAGCTAATCAACGAAAGGGGAATGGCATTGGCGGCGTGGTCCCTTGTGAGGCTGGAAGGTATTGTCATAGGCCCGATACGATCGGTACTTCTGCGCGCACCAGGTATAGTGCTCGGGATCGAACCACACGGCCCTTGGGGATGGCGGCGGAGCCTCATCCGGATGCGGCGGCGGGCGATCGAAAGCGGCTCCCATGCCGAGCAGGGAACCCGCCGCAAAAGCGCCGATCGGATACCACCAGCCATTGCTGTGACGTCGATAGCCCGGGCGCGGCTCCCTCACGCCCCGAAAGCCATGCCACATCATCTCCGGACCGTCGTCCACGGGCATCTGCGCCAAAACGATATCGGAGGCTTCCACCAGGAGCGGCAGTGGAAACGGCGCTGCATCGGCCTCCCATGCGCTCAGCGGCAAGGAGACGATCAGACCGGCCGCAAGGGTAACAAGCTTGGATATTCGCACGTGAACCTCCGGTCCAACAAACACGACCGGATTAGATCAGCGGAATATGTCGAGCTTGGAGCCGCATGGTTACAAATGATTTCCGATTCCACATGATTTGTTTCTGGCAAGATCGGCATTGAGCGAGATCGATGCCGGCCAGCCAAAAAGCCGCCAGGAACACCGCAAGGGGCGGCGAGAACACTGTTCCAAAACCCCGTCCACGAGGTCCGGTCACCGATTGCCGCACCCACCCCCCCCGCGGACTTCACGGAACCCTCCAGATTCAAAGAATGCCTATCCTGATTGTCATTATCGCGCGGCTACGATCGAACGCCGGAACAAAAGCAGGCTTGCGGCGAGGAACGTCACGCCCATCATCAACACGGTGGCGAATTCCTTCCAGACAATCGTGAAGTCGGCGCCCCGATAGACGATCGCCTGCATGAAGCTGATATAGTGGCGGGAGGGTAGGAACCACGTCAAGTATTGCACCCATTGGGGCTGACTTTCGACCGGAGACATGCCGCCGGAGAGCATCATCATAGGCATGACCGCCATGATCATGAGCAGCGCGAACTGGGCCATGGTGCGCGCGAGCGTGCCGAGGAAGATACCGATGGCGGATGCCGCGAACACGTAAATTATCGTGCCGAGAAGCAGCAGCGCACGCGAGCCGGCGATGGGAACGTCGAGCGCGCCCTCGATCACGAAAAGAAGCGAGCAGACAAAGGCGACGATGATGACCAGACCGTTCGACCACACCTTGGCGAGCGCGATCTCGAACGCGGTGATCGGCATCACCAGGAGATGTTCGATAGTGCCGCGCTCGCGCTCGCGCAGGAGCGCCGCGCCGGTCAGAATGATGACCAACATGGACAATTGATCGGCAAGGCCGGCGATCGCCCTGAACCACGCCTGTGTCCCGTTGGGATTGAAGGCGCGGCGGATGACGAGATCGGAAGAAAGGCCCGTTGTCTCTTCATAATCATTGCGATAACGGCTAATGACATCCGACACATAATTCTGGATGTAGCTGGCGCCGAGCCCAGCTTGTTGCGAGGCCGTCGCATCCACGAGCAGTTGGAGTTCGGTATCGCGCCCCCTTATCGTGTCCTTTTCGAAACCCGGCGGAATGACGAGGATGAAGGTGTAGTGCCCCTCGTCCATCGCCCTATCGATGTCGGAGGCGCTGATCGTTTCGACGGACTGGAAGTAGGGCTGAGAGAACTGCTCGGCCATGGCGCGGGACAGGCGCGACTGATCCTCGTCGACGAAGGCGATCGCCGCATTGTTGACGGTCTCTCCACCGCCGCTCGCCTGGGTATAGACGCTGAAACCGAAGGACCAGACGATGAAGAGGATCATCATCAGATCCTTCGAGAGGGTCCTCAGTTCCTTGGTTCCAAGCCAGAAGACGGTGGACGGGCTGACCATGCTCATTTCTCTTGTTTCTTCAGGAGGAGCAAAGAGAGCACCATGAACGCAGGAGGAAACAGTGCGAGCGCGATCAGGTCTGTCGCCATGTCGCCGAAACCAAGTCCCTTGGTGAAGGCGCCTACGCTGATGTGCATGTAGTAGGAAGTCGGCCACAGGTAACCCATTAAGCGCGCGCCGCCCTCCAACGTCGAGACCGGCTGCATCATTCCCGAGAACTGCATCGTCGGCAGCATGGACAGGACTGCTCCGGCGAACACCGCGGCAACCTGGCTCTTTGTGAAGGTCGAAATGAAAAGCCCATAGCCGGTAGCTGCCATCGCATAAAGCAGAGCACCAATGGCGAGCGCTATGCTGCTCCCCTTCAGGGGCACCTCGAACAGGAACCAGACGGTGGCCGTCATGATCACGAAGTTGATCATTCCGACGCCAATGTAGGGCAATTGCTTCCCGATCAGGAACTCCAGCCGCGTCGTCGGTGTCACGTAGAAGTTCGCGATCGTGCCGATCTCCTTTTCCCGTGCAACGCTGACCGCCATGAGGATCGCGAGGAACATCATGAGCAGCATGGCGGGAACCGACGGTCCCATAGCATAGATGCTCTCGTTGGTCGGATTGTAGCGATAGCGGACCTCGATCGAGTTGCTTCCTGCGGATGACGAAGGCGTGCTCGACTCGCGTTCCCGCTGCTCGGAAAAGAGGTCGTGCGCTTGCTGTACGTAGCCTTCGATGGTCGCGGCGCGCGAGGTGTTGGCGCCGTCGATCCATGCTGAGACCTGCCAATCCGAGTCGCGCTTGACCATCCGGCCGAAGTTCGGCGGGATCTCGATGGCGAGCGTGATATCGTTTGATCGCAGGCGGTCTTCCATCTCTTGGAGGCTGCCGATCGGCGACTTTTCGGTGAAGTAGTCGGAGCTTGAGAAATTGACGAGATAGGAGCGGCTTTCCGGCGTGTTGTCATGGTCGAAGGCGGCGAAGGTGAGATTGGTCACGTCGCTCGACAAGCCGAACCCGAAAATTAGCAACATGACGAAGGAGCCAAGGAAGGCGAAAGCGAGCCTGATTGGGTCACGCATAAGCGACCGTGTCTCGCATTGCGTATAAGCCAGGAGGCGGCGAAGGGGCATGAGCGCGGTCTTCGCAGTAGAGACAGGTGCTACGGTTGCTGCAATCGTCGAGGATTGGTTCGCTGCCGATTTGTCGGGCTGCGACGCCTCCGCCTCCTCGATATAGGCGATGAAGGCTTCCTCGAGGTCGGCGCCGTTCCGAGACATAATGACCTTTTCGGGTGTGTCGCAAACAAGCACCCGGCCGGCATGCATCAACGAGATGCGATCGCACCGCATCGCCTCGTTCATGAAATGCGTCGACACGAAGATCGTGACACCGCGATCTCGCGACAGACCGACGAGCAGTCGCCAGAATTCGTCCCGCGCCATCGGATCGACGCCGGAGGTCGGCTCATCCAGGATGAGGAGCTCGGGATCGTGCACGATCGCCACGGCCAACGAGAGGCGCTGGCGCACGCCCAGCGGGAGCGAACTGGCTTCGGAATCGGCATATTCGGCAAGGCCGACTTCCGTCAGCAACTTGTCGGTGCGGTCGTTGACCGCGGCCGCAGCCAGATGGAACAGGCGCGCATGGAGAAGAAGGTTCTGCCGCACTGTCAGCTCGCCGTAGAGCGAGAAGGACTGCGACATGAACCCGACGCGCCGGCGGATCGACAAGTCGCTGGCATCGACAGGTTTTCCGCAGACCTCCGCTTTTCCTTCGCTCGGGGCCAGAAGCCCGGTCAGCATCTTCATGGTCGTGGTCTTGCCGCAGCCGTTCGAGCCCAGGAAGCCGAAGATTTCTCCCCTTTCTATCGTGAAGCTGACTCGATCGACCGCAGTGAATTTTCCGAAACGGCGGGTCAGGTCCTTTGCCACGATAACAGGCGGCTCCACGCCGGAGGGACGTGGCGGGATGACCAGAGGCGCCCGGCCGGTCCGTTGGCCCGACTGGAGGGCGGTGAAGACCGCTTCGAGGTCCTCTTTTCCCGTGGCCGCGCGCAGTTCGTCAGGGGTGCCGGAAGCAAGAGTGCTGCCCTGGTGCATGGCGACGAGCCAGTCGCACTGGGTCGCCTCTTCCATATAGGCGGTCGAGACGATCACACTCATTGCGGGCCGGGCGCGGCGCAGGTCGGCAATCAACGTCCAGAATTGGCGCCTCGAAAGTGGATCGACGCCTGTCGTCGGCTCATCGAGGATGAGAAGATCGGGATCATGGATGAGGGCGCAGCAGAGACCGAGCTTTTGCTTCATGCCGCCCGACAGCTTGCCAGCCGGACGGTCAAGAAAGGCGAGCAATCCCGTCGCTGCCCCGAGCCTCTCAATGCGGGCGTCGCGCTCCGAGCCGGACAGACCGAACAGCGTGCCGAAGAACGCGAGGTTCTCCGCAACGCTGATTTCCTGGTAGAGGTTCTTGCCGAGGCCTTGCGGCATATAGGCGATACGCGTGCAGACCGCCCGACGATGACCGGAGTCGGCCATGCTACCGCCAAGGACCTCGATGGTCCCTGCCTGCATTTTGCGCGCGCCAGCAATCAGGCCGAGCAGTGTCGATTTGCCGGCCCCATCGGGGCCGATGAACCCGATCATCTGGCTTGCTGGCAGTTCGAGCGACGTGCTGTGGAGCGCCAGGACCTTGCCGTAGCGATGGGTCACGCCGGAGATCCGTGTGATCGGATCGTTTGCCGCCGCCATTGTCAATCCTCCGCATCGAGAGGATCGTCCTCAAGGCGCTTTTGGAGGAAGTCGGGCCACTCCGGAGGATTCGGATCGAGGCGGACGTAGCCGACGCCACGTGCACCTGTCTTTATCATCTCGATATGACGATCGAGAAGGCTTGGCGGAATACGCAACTTGACCCTGAAGACAAGTTTGTCCCGTTCGCTGCGCGTCTCGACTTGCTTCGGTGTGAACTGGGCCTCGGGAGAAACAAAGCTCACCTTGGCAGGTATTGCGAAATCGGCGCCATCGAACTGAATACGGGCCTGAGAGCCGATCGGAAGGCGCATTGCCTGCTCCAGGGGCAGGTAGATCTCCATGTAGATTTCGGCAAGATTAACAATGGTAAGGATCTTGCCACCAGCGCTGACGACCTCTCCGGGATTCGCCAGCCGATAGAGCACGCGTCCCTTCACGGGCGTGGAAAGGGCTGTGTCGGCGATCTGGGCGTCAATCTGGTCGATCAGTGCCTGAGCTGCGTCGATGGAGCGGTCACTCGCCGTTACGCTCTTTTCCGCAGCGTCAAGGATTGCTTTTGCGGAATCGCGCTCACTCTGCGCCTCGTCACGTTCTTGTTCACTGACTGCGCCGGTTCTAATGACGGTGAGTGCTCTGCGAAGGTTGGATTCCTTAAGGGTGAGCTCCGCCTGCCGCTGGGCGACCGTCGCCTTGGCTTCAAGCATCGAAGCTTCCTCGGCCGCCAGATCGGCCGCGTATTTTGCTCGTTCGGCCTGCAATTCCGTGGTGTCGATGTGAGCAAGTACCTGGCCAGCCGAGACCAGATCGCCTTCCTGAACCAGCACCTCTCGAACACGTCCGGCTGACTTGGCGGCGATATCGACCTGATCGGATTCGATACGCCCATTGCCGGATACAAGCCCTTCCGGCAATTGGCCCTGCTGGCTCTGCCACCAATACCAGGCGCTGCCGCCGCCGGCTGCCGCCACCAGCAGGATCAATATCAAGACGGTTGTCTTCCTCGGGCGCGGCGTTTTCATAGGCGAGTATTCCTTTCCGGGACAAGGATCTTAGGCGGTATGCTCGGAGCGAATTCCTTGATCTGGCTCAACGTTGCGACCTATGGGTCGCGAACAACTGCTGAAGACGCCTGATTCGCTAACTCACAAAGACCCTGCCCTCCACGGATTGATCTCGCGATCTCCAAAGAGACGGCCAGACCACCCGCCTCGGAGATAGAAGCGGCAACGCATCCGCCGTGACGTTCAATCGCCTGTTTGGTGATGGCGAGCCCGAGACCGTAACCGCCGAGTCCGCCGACATCGTTTCCACGCGAGAATGGCTGGAAAATCCGTTCCAGTTCTGATTCTGGCACCCCGAGGCCTTGATCGGTCACGAGGACCCGAAGTCTGTCGCCGTTCACCTCGGAGCGAACGGCAACCACGGAATTGTCAAGTGTATATTTGAGCGCATTGCGGATGACGTTCTCCAACGCGCGATAGATCAGTTCACCATTTACTTCTGCGACGAAGGTCTGCACTCCCTCGTGCAGCACTCGAATTCCGCGCGCTTGAGCTTCGAAGGCCGCGTCGGCAACAATGTCATTCAGAAGATCGATTACGTTGAGCGTTTGCATCTCGATTTCATCAGCTGTCCGATCCGCCAGACGGGCGAGCGTGAGGATCTCGCCAACCAGACCGTCAATCCGGTCAATCTCGCGAACCAGCCGATCCATCATGGCATTCAGCTTGCCAGGATTTTGTTGCAGCACGCCAATTGCCGCTTGGAGTCGCGACAGAGGTGAGCGCAGCTCGTGCGATACGTCGTGAAAAAGCCGCTGCTGTGCCTTTTGGAACTGCTCCAAACGCTCAGCACTGGCGTCGAAATCGTGCGCGAGCGCTGCGACCTCATCCTTCCGCCCATCCATCCGGTCGCCGATGCGGATGTCGAAGCGGCCACGAGCAAGCGCGTTCAGTCCACTGCGAAGATGAGCGACGGGGCGAATGAGATATCGTGCGAGCCAGTAGGCCGCGACCGCGGCAGTCAAGAGGGCAGACAGCCAGGGAACTATCCTTAGCCAGGTTTCCGAAACAAGGTCAGCCTCCTGCCTCTGAACAACGAGCTTATAACACGCACCCTCGTTCTGAACGTGTCGTTCATCATTGGCTGTTCCGGCAGTGCAGTTTTCGGAAGGATCGAGCAAGGAAATCGACAGGTGGACCGGCGCACGGGCCCTGGCAGCTTCAATCACAAACGTAAAGGCGGCGTCCCTTCCCTCCCGCGCCAGGAGCTGTGATGCGACATCGAGCGCGAAAGCCTGCTGTCCACGTTCGACTTCACGGGAGAACGGCGTGATTTGAAAGAGAGCGGTGACTGCGAACAGTACAGCGATCGAGGCCGCCGTGGTAAGCCATATGATGGTAAAGAACTTCCAGAACAGACGCTGCATTATCGGTCCTGCAGAAGCTGATAGCCCTGCCCCCGTACCGATTGGATCCAGGACTGACCGTCATCTCGTGCCCCGAGCTTGTGGCGAACGCTGCTGATGTGAACGTCGATACGGCGATCGAAAGGCGTTAACGATCTGCCGAGGGCTCGTTTCGAAATGTCTTGCTTTGATACGAGCTGACCAGCACTGCGCGCCAGCACCTCAAGCAGACTGAACTCTGTTCCGGTGAGATCGAGTGGCTTGCCTTGCCACTCGGCAACCCTGGTTCCGGGATGCATGACAAGATCGCCGGCCTGGACTATTTCCGAGGCCGAACCAGCCGCCCGCCGGGTCCGACGAAGGATCGCACGCAACCGAGCTGCCAGTTCACCGGGAGAACACGGCTTTGGCACGTAGTCATCGGCGCCGAGATTGAGCCCTGCGATGCGGTCGGCGTCATCTCCCTTGGCCGTAAGCATCAGTACAGGGATAGCGCTCGTGCGCCTGATGCGTTGAAGGAGTTCGATACCGCTCATGTGCGGCATCATGATGTCGAGCACGATGATATCGACCGAACTCGATGAGGCCATCCCGATCGCAATACGTCCGTCCTGCGCGATCGACACCTCAAAGCCCTCCTCCACGAGGTATTCCTTGAGGAGCGTGGTGAGTTCCACATCATCATCGACCAGAAGAACTTTTTCCATGTTGACCGCCGATTACTCCCAGGACGACGACATACACAACGGACCTAGGTTAGGCACTGGATTTTACCTACCTTAACCGTAACTTAACAGCACTTTACGCTGGATCGGATAAAGCCGGCATCCACATAGTTGATCGTAAAGGCTGTAATAATGGCGACGAATGGCAATATTTTTGGCTACGCTGCCGTCGCTATCGGTTTTGTTCTCTCCGGCTGCTCGAGTTTCACCGAACTTCGATCCGTCGACCTGAAAGTTGCAAATGTCTGGCACGCTACCCTGCCGCACGATGGCCAGACGCCCAATCTCGTGTCCTGGTGGTCGACGTTTAACGATACATCGCTCGGCGGGCTTATGCTCGCGGCGCAGCAGGAGAACCCGGATATCGCCTCGGCGACCGCTGACATTGAAAGCGCACGCGCAACGCTGGCTTCCGCGCGGGCGAGTTTGTTTCCGGGGCTGGACGGCTCGGCCTCTGTGGAGCGCTCGGGGACGAATGGCGCGATGGCTAACCGTATTGCTGCCTCGACGGCCTCGAGCAGCGGCCTCGACGCCTCCTGGGAAATGGACCTGTTCGGCAAGGCGCGGCAGACGAGCGAGGCGGCCCGTCTTCGGGTCCACGAGCAGATCGCCAACTGGCATGATGCCCGCATCTCGCTGGCGGCCGAAGTGGCCGACTATTATGTCCAGTACCGGGCCTGCCGGCAGCTTGAAAATTCCTACAGCATCGAACTCGCCTCGCAACGGGAAACAATCCGTGCGACGGAAACGGCCGTAGCCTCGGGCCTGACCTCCAGCGCGGACCTAGCTCTGGCGCGGGCAAGTGCGGCGTCATCCTCGTCAAGCCTGACGGCGCAGCGCGCCGAATGCGAGATCCTGATCAAATCGCTGGCTCAACTGACCGGCGGCGATGAGACACGGGTCCGACAACTTCTGTCCAAGGGCAAAGCTGGCATTCCAACCCCGAAAACCTTGCGGATTACGTCCGTCCCAGCTGAAACGTTGCGGCAGCGTCCGGATATTAACGCTCTTGAGCTGGAGCTTGCGGCATCCATCGCCGACGTCGGCGTGGCGAAAGCCGATCTCTATCCGAGTCTGAGTCTGGCTGGTTCGGTGACGATCAGCGGCTCGACCCTGACCGGGACGTCGCTGCCGTGGTCTTTTGGTCCGGCGTTGTCTATTCCGTTATTTGACGGCGGATCGCGGCGTGCGGCGGTCCAGAGCGCAATCGCCGACTACGACAAGGCAGTCGCCAGCTACAAATCCAACGTCCTGAGCGCGATTTCTGAGGTTGAAACCGCCCTTGTGCGTGTGGACAGCACCCGCAGGCAGATCGGCGATGCGGCCACGGCGGTTCGCAACTACCGCATTTACTTCAACGCGATCGATGCCAACTGGAAGGCCGGTGGTGCCAGCCTGCTCGACCGTGAGGAGGCTCGGCGCTCGGCGCAGTCGGCGGAAGTCACACTCATCGAAACTCAGCGCGATGCCGTTCGATACTGGATCGCGCTTTACAGGGCCCTGGGCGGAGGCTGGGACGCCAGGATGGCTTTCCCGGCACAGGGCCAGACAAAGACACAAGGAAACCTTCTCTGATGCGATCCGCCTACCTTCTGGCTGTCCTCCTCAGCGGGACATGCCTGTTTTTTGTTAATCAACCTTCCCGTGCGCAGCAGAACGAAGCGACCGCCCTCACCGTTGCCGTTGTCAAGCCGACGGAACGCCGATGGGCGGAGACGGTGCCGGCAAACGGCTGGCTGCAGCCGTGGCATGAGGCAATCATCGCATCGGAGACGAGCGGCCTCCGCATTACCGATGTTCTCGTCGACGTCGGATCGGTCGTCTCGAAGGGCCAGCCTCTTGTTCGCCTTTCGCAGGAAACCGTTCTTTCGGATCTGCGCAAGGAAGAGGCTGCGGTTGAAATCGCGAAGGCCGATCTCGCAAAGGCCAAGGCGAATGCGGACCGGGCGCGGCAAGTGAAAGGCAGCGGCGCGCTTTCAGACGAGAAGGTCACAGAATACCTTATCGCAGAGCAAACCGCGACTGCCGACCTCAAATCCGCTGAAGCAGCATTGGAAAGCCAGAAGATAAAGGTCGACCAGACGACGATTACAGCGGTCGACGACGGGCTGATCACGTCGCGCTCGGCCCAGCTTGGTGCCGTGGTCTCGTCCGGCACCGAACTTTTCCGGCTACTGCGGCAGCAGCGTGTCGAATGGCAGGCGGAGGTGTCGGCCCGTTACCTCCCCAGCATCAAGGAAGGCCTTACCGCTTCAATCTCGGGTCCTAACAACAGTCGCGTTGAGGGGAAAGTGAGATTGGTCGGACCGACGGTAAGCACCGAAACCGGCCGCGCAGTCGTTTACGTTGCGCTTCCGACAGAGGCGCATCCGCCTGTGGGCATTTACGCAAGCGGGCAGGTCGAGCTTCAGACAACGCAGGCGCTCACCGTACCGGAGACGGCGCTCGTATTCCGCGACGGCATCAGCTACCTTTTCACTGTCAACAAGGACCGGCGCGTTACGCGCCAGCGCGTCGAGACAGGCCGCCGCAATGACGGCGAGGTGGAAATCCTGTCGGGCATCGACCTATCTGCGAGCGTCGTGAAGTCTGGCGGCGCATTCCTTTCCGACAACGCCCTGGTGAAGATCGAAGGAGATGCGCAATGAACCTCTCCGCCTGGTCGATCCGCAATCCGGTTCCAGCGATCCTGCTCTTCATCCTGCTGACCGTCGTTGGTCTTCTCGCCTTCGACCGGCTAGCGGTCCAGAATTTTCCTGACATGGATCTGCCGACGATAAAGATCACCGCCACGCTCGAGGGCGCTGCACCGGCGCAATTGGAGACAGAAGTCGCTCGAAAGATTGAAGATAACCTCGCCTCGCTCAGCCTTCTTGATCACATCACCACGACGATCACAGACGGGTCAGTATCCATCAGCGTTTCCTTCCAGCTGGAAAAAAACAGCGAAGAAGCCCTGAACGAAGTCCGCAATGCTGTCGATAGTACAACAGACCTGCCAAGCGAGATGGAATCGCCGAGCGTGACGAAGGTCACAATCCAAGACTCTCCGCTCCTGACGTATGCCGTGCGTTCAACACGGCTCAACGAAACTGAACTCTCCTGGTTCGTCGATAACGACATGACGAAGGCCTTGCTTTCCGTATCCGGGGTCGGCGAGGTCAGCCGCGTCGGGGGTATCGATCGCGAAGCGCATGTTGATCTCAACCCGCAAGTCATGGGGTCGCTTGGGATAACCGCCGAGGCTGTCTCCTCGCGCCTGAAATCGGTCCAATCGGACACATCGGGTGGCCGCGGTGAGATTGGCGGCAACAGGCAAACGATCCGAACACTCGGCGCCGTCTCCTCGCTGGAACAGCTCAAGGCTATCGCGATCCCGCTTTCGAATGGCAAGTTGGTGCGTCTCGAAGAAATCGGCACGGTGACGGACAGCTTCTCCGATCGCTCGTCGATCGCATATCTCGACGGGCAGCCGGTGATCGGCGTTCAGGTCAAGCGTTCGAACGGCTTTTCGGACACGGGCGTCGCCACGGATATCGAAGCTGCGATACGAGAATTCGCAGCCGCTAATCCAGACGTGGAGATCATAGAAGCCTACGGTACGGTCGGGCCGATCATCGATAATTACGACGGCTCGATGCACACGCTCTATGAAGGGGCAGTACTCGCTGTTGTGGTGGTCTGGTTATTTCTGCGCGATTGGCGAGCGACCTTCCTTTCCGCGGTGGCCCTTCCCCTGTCAGTCATTCCGACCTTCCTCGCGATGTATCTGGCCGATTATAGCCTGAATACGGTGACATTGCTTGCGCTCTCCTTGGTGGTGGGTATCCTTGTGGACGATGCGATCGTCGAGATCGAGAATATCGCGCGTCACCTTCGCATGGCCAAGACGCCAATGGACGCTGCGCTCGAGGCCGCTGACGAGATTGGTCTTGCCGTTATCGCCACGACCTTCACCTTGGTCGCAGTGTTTCTGCCAACTGCCTTTATGAGTGGCATTCCTGGTCTTATTTTCCGCCAGTTCGGCGTAACTGCGGCCGTAGCAGTGCTGGCCTCATTGCTGGTCGCCCGTCTGCTCACGCCAATGATGGCTGCTTACATGATGAAGGCTCATCCGGTCGATGAGAAAGATGGCCGGGTGATGCGTGCCTACATGGCGACTGTAAAGGCTTGCCTTCGCCATCGCAAGCTGACGGTTCTCGGTGTCTGCGTGTTTCTCGGCCTTTCGTTGTCGGCGATCCCCTTGTTGAGTTCAGGGTTCATGCCTGCATCGGACGATTCGCAAACGAAGGTTACCTTAACGCTTCAGCCGGGCAGCACCATCGAGCAGACGGACGTGATCACGCGCCAGGCCATGGAAATCATTGCAAAGGTGCCGCACGTCACCCGTGTGTTTGCTGCTGTCGGAACCGCGTCTACCGGTGGTGGCCTCAATTCATCCACGACAAGCGACGTCACATCCGCGACGCTTGTCGTCGACCTGACCAACATCAGCAACCGCAATCGCAAACAATCTGAAATCGAGAATGATATTCGACAGGCCTTGTCCGTTTTATCTGGTGTGAGAGTTGAAGTCGGCACAGGGGGCAATGGAACAACGCTCGAGATCACGCTCGCCAGTGATGATCCAGACGCTCTCGATCAGGCGGGAAATGCTCTCGAGGAACAGACGCGGACCCTCCCGGGGATCGGCGCCGTGACTTCCAGTGCGTCGCTTCAGGCCCCCGAAATTCAGATCGTGCCCGATTTTATGCGGGCGGCAGCGCTTGGCGTCACGTCGGAGTCAATCGCCGACGCTGTTCGTGTCGCAACAAACGGCGACTATTCCTCGTCCATGGCGAAGCTCAATCTGCCGCAGCGGCAGATCTCAATTCGTGTGCGGTTCGATCCCCGGAGGCGGACAACGCTGGATGGCATCGCAGGTCTCCGCGTGAGCGGCACGAACGGAAGCGTCGACCTCGGCTCCATCGCGGATATCCGTATCGGCGGCAGCCCATCCGAGATCAACCGTATCGACCGTTCGCGCAACATCACGCTATCGATAGAACTCAACGGCCGAATTCTCAACGACGTCTATGCGGAAGCTCAGGCTCTCCCGGCACTGCAGAACCTGCCGAAAGGAGTTCGGCTCGTCGAGCGGGGCGGGGTCTGGGTTGTTGAGCAAGGTGAGTTGCAGCGCAGCTCCGAATTGTTCGAGAGCTTCGGCATAGCCATGGCGATCGGCGTCTTCTGCATCTATGCCGTGCTGGTTCTCCTGTTTCACGACTTTTTGCAACCCCTGACAATCCTCATGGCGCTGCCGTTGTCACTCGGTGGAGCCCTCCTCCCGTTGGTCCTGACTGGTACGAGTTTCTCCATGCCGGCGGTAATCGGATTGCTAATGCTGATGGGCGTGGTGACGAAGAACTCGATCTTGCTGGTCGAGTACGCGATCATGGCGCGGCGGGCCGGAATGTCGCGATTTGACGCCCTTGTCGATGCTTGTCATAAACGAGCACGCCCTATCGTAATGACGACGATCGCGATGGGATGCGGCATGCTACCTGTGGCCTTGAGCCTCAGCGGTGGCGACTCAAGTTTCCGGCAGCCCATGGCGATCGTCGTGATCGGCGGGTTGCTAGCCTCCACCTTCCTCAGCTTGCTTGTAATCCCCGTGATATTCACTTTCGTCGATGACTTCCTGCGCATCCTCAAACAGCGGCTAGGACAGAAACGTACAGCGGATGCTGCTCGGCAACCAGCGGAGTAAGTTGAACGCATCCACCGCTCACAATCTTTTTGCTACAGAAGCGTCAGCGTCACTCCCTCGCGCCCGGAAGGCAAAGCATCAGCTTCCGCTCGACTTTCTTCTTTCATTCGATAACGTCCACCGTCGCCTTGTATTCGTGACCGTCTTCGGTAGTCGCCATTACCTCGTAGGGCGTCACATCCCTAATGGCTTCTCGCGCGTCGACCTCCTCGCCGTCGTAAATGATGCGAAATGAGGGTCTTCGTAGAGTTGAAGGGCGAAAACGTCACGCACCTGCTCTGCAAAGCCGTCCTCGGCCCAAATCTCAAAATCGCGGACGACATTCTCAATTTCTACGGTGCAGCCGGTGTTTGCTTCTGGCACGCTGTCGGAAATCGCTTCAGGTCCGATTTGTCGCCACTGATTGAAAACTTTTCCCGGCATGGCGCGAAACCCACGTCACGCGATCCCCGAGCGCAAACGCTTTGAAGCGGCCTTGACCCTTTTCCCCGTGGATCGAACGGCCACTTTTGGTTTTCACGGTGCGCTTTTTCCAGGAGCCGCCCAGCGACTGAAAACACGTCTCCACCTCGTCGGCAGGAATGCCCGTACCGTCATCGACAATTCGGATTACGCCAAGTCTCGTGAGTTGACCTTCTTCGAGTTCGACTTTTATTTCGCGCGCATCGGCATCATAAGCGTTCCAGATTAGCTCGGAAATGGTTGAAATGGGCTTTGCGGTAGTAATCCGCTGAATGTGGTCGTTTTCGACTTTGACTTCAATTTGCTGCACGGATGGGGCCTCAGTGAGCGTTCAATTCTTGAAGTAGTCCCATGTGCGGCAAACATTTTCAACTGGAAAGGGTGCCGTATCTATAGAGGTTCGCGAGCCGTCCTGCCTCGTTGCACATGATACAGAGGTCCGCTTTCAAGGTTTCACCGCGGTCACCATGTTCCAACTCTTGGTGGCAATGCCCGGATATCCGAAGAAGTTGAGACGCAAGGCAGTTTGCGGAGGTGGAGCCGGGAAACCGTACCGTTCGGATGGGCCACCGGAAGAAATGTGGAACTTTCTAGAATCCTCCCGGGAAAAAGAACAGCAATCCTGCGACAGGCCGCGCAATTGCGAGAGGCCATCGAATTTCGCTCTCCGATAAGACCTCCACGTGGATGCTTCAAACACGGAGAAAGCCATGACCAGAAATTCCTTCCCAGACACCCCGAATGCCAAAGAACATCTTTTTGCACAGCCGGTGCCATACCGGCGCGATGTCCTGATTGCCGGTCTTTCGGCCACGATTTTTGCCGCAGCGCCTGAAGGTGCCGCAGCAAAAGCCACCCCCGCCAAAAGCAGTCAGTCCAACAAGGAAAACCACGACATGAACCACGTAACGACCGCCGACGGCGTCGATATTTTCTACAAGGACTGGGGTCCGAAGTCAGCCAAGCCGCTTGTCTTTCATCATGGTTGGCCACTTACCGCCGACGATTGGGATGCCCAGATGCTCTTTTTCCTCGGCAAGGGATATCGCGTCATCGCGCATGATCGCCGCGGCCATGGACGTTCGAGCCAGGTCAGCGATGGCCACGACATGGATCACTATGCCGCCGATTTCGCTGCGGTCGCCAAGCACCTCAATCTCCGCAACGCCGTCCATATCGGGCACTCTACCGGCGGCGGCGAGGCCGTGCACTACGTTGCCAGGCATGGCCAACCAGACGGACGCGTCGTAAAGCTGGTGCTGATTGGCGCCGTGCCGCCAATCATGGTCAAGACCAAGGAAAATCCCGGCGGTCTGCCGATTGAAGCTTTCGACAACCTGCGCTCGCAACTCGCTGCAAACCGCGGGCAGTTTTACCACGATCTCGCAAGCGGTCCCTTTTATGGGTTCAATCGAGAAGGCACAAAGGCGATGGAAACGATCGTCCAGAACTGGTGGCGCCAGTCGATGATGGGCGCTGCCAATGCGCAATATCTCGGCATCAAGGCATTTTCCGAGACCAATTTCACTGAAGATCTGAAGATGATTGCGGTACCGACACTTGTTCTGCATGGCGATGACGACCAGATCGTGCCAATTGCCGATTCCGCACCGCTTTCGGCCAAGCTCCTGAAGAATTCCACACTCAAGATTTATCCCGGCCTGCCGCACGGCATGTGCACGACGCATGCCGACATCATTAACGCCGACCTGCTCGCATTCATCGAGCGCTAGTCGGCCGGGAAGCGGCGTCATCCGCCGCCGGCGCCGCTTCCCAATCCCTTGAAGAACAACCTTCCATCTTTGATAGGACGTACTATCCGCATGCATAGGGCGCGCCGTCAATCAGCCCGTGCCGTACTTCCTTTGGTGCTGATATCCGAGTCCCTGGAACAGGTCAGGATGGTCCAGCGGACGATATCGCCGACCAAGCCCTAGATATTATCCTCCTTCCACGTTCACGAGCCGCTGGAAGGAACCGGGTATGGCTCCCTTTGAGATCAAACCAAGCATCCCATCCAGGGCCAATGGCATTAGACCGGTCAGCGAAATGCAGCGGGTGCTGCGGACTGTTCCCGTTGAATCCTTCTGCTTCGAAGACCCTTTCGACACCCGACTCGCCCGTTGGAAGCATCAGCCGTTCCACGAGACCGTGCAGCCTATGTCGGATCATGTGATCATGACCTATCTCGGAGCGATGCAGCGCCTGGAGCGCCGGTCTGGACAGGAATATTCGACGGGAATGGGTCGGCGCGGCAGTATTACGTTCATACCTGCAAATTCCAGTTCACGCTGGGATATTTATGGACCGATGGATATCCTACAACTCTATCTCTCACCGGAATTGCTCGATCGCGTCGGCCGGGAATCCCCTGGCCCGGCAAGGCCATTAATCGAAAGCACAGCGCAGCCCGACAATATTTTGGCAGGCCTTCTTGAGTTGACGCTTCAGACCTTCGGCGAACCGGCATATCTTGAAGGCCTATATCGCCAGCAATTGGCGAGCCTAATCGCTATCCATATCGTGAAGACCCATAGCGGCGTGGCTGAAACGACCGAGAAGGCCTCGGGCGGTCTCTCGCCTACCATTCTCCGCATGACACTGGAGCGGCTCTCCTCAGAAAATCAGGAGGACTTTTCGCTGGCTGCGCTGGCAGATGCCGCCAACCTCTCGCGCTTCCACTTCTGCCGCTCGTTCAAGAAAAGCACCGGCCTTACCCCGCATGAATGGCTACGCCAGAGACGGATGGATCAGGCCATGGCGATGCTTCGCGATCCGGGTCTACAGGTAACCGATATTGCCGGGATATTGGGCTATGCGACCCTTACCGCTTTTTGCGTCGCCTTCAAGCGCCATACCGGATCGACACCCGGCGAGTGGCGCCGGACGGCTCCCTGAGGAAGATGAGACGCGATCTATATCGTAGGAAAAAGTTGCGGCAGCCAGCCCCTCAAGAGCCGGCTGCATCTTTTGCTGATTTTTTGTGGCGCGTAACGCCTTGGCCTTCAATGCTCTCGCGGCGGCAGGAAGCCTTTGATGGTGGCGAGATCCGGCCAGGGCAAAACGGTTTCGCCCGAAACCCGCCAATTGCCGTTTACCCGCCGCAGCCGCAATTCGTAGAAGGCCGGCGATGCGCGATCGCTCATGCGGCGATAGAGAACAGCGGTCGCTTCATCATCCTGTTCCTCGATATGCAATATTCGCTTTTCGGTCGAAAGCGGCCTCTCACCGGCATCGCGCCGGGCGCGGAACTCCGCAAACATTTCCGCTTTGGAGAACCTGGCAATCTTGCCGTCCCCGGTCAGCACGAGGAAGCCAAGATCTTCCGTGTAAAGCTCCTCCATTTCCGCCATCCGATAGTTGCTGCCGGTTTCCGCCAGACGATCGATAAAGGCGACAATCTCGGGATTGTATTGCTCAGTCATGTTCCTGCTCCTTCAGGCCAACGTCATGCCGCCATCGACATGCAATTCGATACCGTTCACGAAGCTCCCTGCGTCAGATGCGAGAAACAGGGCGGCGCGGGCCAATTCGTCCGGCTGCCCCATCCGTCCTGCCGGGATGAGGGATGCCATATAGTTTTCGAATTCCGGGCGATCTGCCTCCGAAACGCCGAGCTTCCCGAGGATGGCTGTCACGACCGGGCCGGGGCTCAGAATGTTTACCCGGATCTTCCGCGGCTTGAACTCGATCGCCCAGTTCTTGGCGAATGCGGCAACCGCCGCTTTAGATCCGGCATAGACGATGTGGTCCGGGAGAACCTTGGTGGCGGCGAGCGAACTGGTGACTATGATATTGCCACCATCGCGGATCAACGGAGCGAGGGTCTGCACACCGAAGAAGACACCGCGGGTATTTGTGGCGAAATGGCGGTCATAGTCCCCCGGCGTAACATTGCCGGAAGCGGTGAGGTTGATGACGCCGGCATTGGCCATGTAGATGTCGAGGCAGCCAAACTTGGTTTTCACCATGTCCGCCAGTTCTTTATGATGGTTGAGTTCCGCCACGTCGCCGACGACGCCGATCGCGCCATGGCCGATCTCGGTGGCCGCCTGATCGACAATGTCCTGACGCCGGCCGGTGATGATCACCTGAGCGCCCTCTTTAGCGAAGAGGCATGCGGTCGCCTTGCCGATGCCGCTATTGCCGCCGGTTATCACGGCGATCTTGTCCTTGAGATGCTGCATTTGTTTTCTCCGTTTCTTTCAACGGTGGAGATAGACCCTCGCGGTACACGCGATTAGATCAATGTCAGGCACATGATCTGTGCCACGGAGAGGCCAATGCCCAACATGCTTGGAGAAACGTCGGGACTGATGGCTTTCGTGCGGACCGTGGAAGCCGGATCTTTTACGGCAGCGGCGCGCGATCTCGGTACGACGCCGTCGGCAGTTTCGAAAAGCGTTGCGAGGCTGGAGAAGAAGATCGGAACTCGGCTTTTCCTTCGCTCCACCCGTACCCTCACACTGACGCAGGACGGAAAGGTATTCTTCGAACGGCTTGCCCCGCTCTTGCGTGAACTCGACGCGAGCGACGACGCCATCCGGCAACAGGCCCCGCCACACGGCAGATTGAGGATCAGCATGCCGGGCGAACTTGCGCCGCTGCTCCTGCCGCGACTGTTCGGCATTTTTGCGAAAGCCTATCCGGACCTGCAGCTCGATATCGGATTGACCGACCGCTTCGTCAATCTGGTTCGTGAGGATTACGATGTCGCCTTGCGTGCCGGTTCCCCTCTGCCGGAAGATCTCATTGTCCGCCGGCTGGCAGATCTGCCGATGGTGATGGTGGCGTCGCCAGATTTCGTTGCGGCATGGGGTGACCCGGAGTCCGCGGAAGCGTTGGCGAGACTGCCTTTCGCACGTTACGCGATGGGCGGTGCTGTACAGCCCGTCCGCCTTGTCGGCGGCGCAACCTTCATGCCTAACGGGAGGATCGATTGCGACACGGGAACGGCTCTGATCCACGCCGCGCTTAACGGGCTCGGTGCCGCCTACCTATTGCGATGCCTTGTCAAGGAAGAGCTGCGAGCCGGCAGGCTTGTCGAACTTGCCCCGGAAATTACACTCCCGAAGCTGCCGCTCAGTGCCCTGCATGCCTTCGGACGGACCGTTCCGGCGCGAGTGAGGTTGTTTTGCGACTTCATGGCCGGCGAGGCAAAGGCTCTCGCTCAACTTTGAGCCTACTTGCCAGTTCGTCCTCTACTCGTCAAAAGGAGCGGCCTCCACAAGATCAACAGACGACGTAGCCCTGTAACCGGGCACCAGGCGCTCTCCGAAATCCCGAACGAAATTGTCGTAGGTGGTTTCCGGCTGCGTCTTGGCGATGTGGCAGAAGCACTTGGTCATCTTGCGCTTCATACCAAGCCGCGGAAATTCGGCAACAATCGTCCGCACCTCGGACGAAGGGATGACGCTGTATTTCAGGCCGACGACATCGAAGCAGATGCCGATGGTGCAAAGCGCGACTTCGGCCTCCTTGTAGAGGCCGATCGACGGCGTGGAATTAAGTGCCACGCTGTCCCAGATCAATTGGGCTCGATGGCTGTCGAGCCCGGCTTCGGTTGCGAAATTCCGTGCGAGTTCGGCAGCCTCCACCTCGAAGCGGCGAGGTCCAGAAAATCTGTCATTAAGGGTGATGTCATGCAGCAGAGTGCCGACCGCGACGACTTCGGCATCGTGCAGGATGTTCTGCAGTTCGGCGATCCGCGCGGCGAACAGCCAGGAGCGCATGACGTGATTGAAAAGATAGGGTTCGCACGTCTTTCGGGCATAATCGATCGCCTTGTCGACCAGCGGTGTTTTAGGAACTGAAATGCCGGCAAGCATGCGTGTCTCTGTCGCAGTCATGTCGTGACCCTTTGATCATTGGATAGATTTGGCGACCCCGGCTGACCGGGATCGCAGTACTCCTGGCTGGAACCTCAGCTATTCATAGTCAGTAGTCCCAGAAAACCGGTACCCAGCGGAAGGCGTCGCCATCCACGGCAACATGTCCGACCGAAGGGAACGGCATATGGGTGGCCACCAGCAGCTCGCCGGTCGCCGCCAATTCCTTCAAAAGCCGGACTCGAACGCGGGCCGCCTCTTCGGGGTCATGTTCGAAGCCGTTGAACCAGTTGGGGTGTTCGAAACCGACGGCAAATACGGCATCGCCTGCAAACATAAGCCTGTCGTTGCCGGATGCCACTCGGACCACGCTGTGGCCGGGAGTATGACCGCCGGTGCGGGAGACGACGACACCCGGAGCGACCTCGAATTCCTCATCGAACAGTCGCAGTTGGTTGTGATACTGCTTGCTGAACCGCTTGGCCGCCGCCCGAAGCGCGTCCGGGAAACCGGGAGGCATGTTGACATGTGTGAAATCGGGATCTTCCCAGAACTTCACTTCGGCAGCAGCAACGTGAATCCGCAGATCCGGACGCAGTTGTTCCCTGACGCCATCGACGAGCAGTCCGCCGACATGGTCCATGTGCATGTGGGTCAGCACGACGTCGGTCACGGATCCGAGATCGATACCGGCGCTCTCGAGCCGCTTTACCAACTGCCCTGCCCGCGGCAGGTTCAATTCCGGGTCTAGTCCAAGCCCGGCGTCAATGAGGATGGTCTGCGCGCCGCTGCGTACCACGACAGCGTTCAGCGCCCAGTCGAACGCGTCCGACGGCAGGAACATGTGATCCAGCCAAGCCGCGCGTTCTGTAGCGTCGACATTGTGTCCCAACATCTTGGTCGGAAGGGGCAGAACCCCGTCGCTGATCACTAGTACTTCGATCTCGCCGATCCGAACCGCGTAGCGCGATGGGACGAGTTCTTCGCGCGTCGATCCGTTGGCGTTCAAGGTATTCTCCAAGCTCATGTCGGCCTCCTGCATACCGTTTGTGTAGAGATTTCTGTCTGCCTGCGTCAGGATGCTCTCCTGCCTCGCGGGCTTGGAACGTGCGGTGCACGGACCATGCGGCGGAGTGTAGGTTGAAGCGTTTTGACGGTCGATCAGGCCAAGGAGGAGGGAGAGCTACACCTGAGGACAGGGTGGATTGTACCGCCGGTTTACGACGATGGGGATTTGGCGATGAGCACGCTGGTGTTTGATCCCAGAGTTTGATGGTGCGATCTTTTCCCGCGAATGGAAGGGAGCACTATGGGACAGGTTTTACACGGCAGTGCCACGACTACGCACACAGTCCGAGCTGCAATACAGTGATCGCAGGCTTCGGCTGCGGAACCAAGGGAGCTATGGGATCAATCCGAAGATGGCTCTGAAGTGGCACGAACGGGTAAGACCGAAGGCATCAGGCTTACTTGTCGTCCAAAGCCTCGCGGAGGGCCGCAAGCAGGGCATGACCATCGAAAGGTTTGCGCAGAAAGCCGCCCTTGCCACGGGAATGTCTCTGATCGGTAATCTCGTGCCGGCCGGTGATCAGAAACACCGGTAGTTCCGGAAATTTCCGCCAGACCCTGTCACGAAGCTCGAATC
This sequence comes from Neorhizobium phenanthreniclasticum, assembly GCF_040066075.1. Taxonomy (NCBI): domain Bacteria; kingdom Pseudomonadati; phylum Pseudomonadota; class Alphaproteobacteria; order Hyphomicrobiales; family Rhizobiaceae; genus Neorhizobium; species Neorhizobium phenanthreniclasticum. The sequence continues at coordinate 14,682 of NZ_JBEAAL010000018.1, read as the reverse complement.
CGTTTGCTCCCTGCATGCCGATATCGGTGATCAAGATGTCGACGCCCTTGAGCCCGTGAGCAAGCAATGCCTCTGCCGAGACGAAGCAGATGGTTGCGTACCCTGCCGATTCCAGCAGCTCATCCAGAGAAGCAAGCACCCTCGCATCATCGTCGACGATTGCCACAAGAGGCTTGCTCATGCCATGCTCCTCGTCATTCGTCCTGCCACGCATGGATCATGCGGCTTCCGTCATTTCAAGCGGCAATGTGAAGACGAACCTGGCACCGCGTGGTTCATTTTTTTCCGCCCACAATTGCCCTCCATGCGACTCGACGATCGAGCGCGAGATCGCCAATCCCATGCCCATCCCCTGATCTTTAGTGGTGAAGAAGGGTTCGAATATCTTGTCAGGAAACTGTATGCCCCGGCCCCGGTCAGCGACCTCGATCCTGACCATACCATCCGCGCGATAGGCGCGAATTCGAAGGATCTTCTCGTTCGGGACGGACGCCATAGCATCCAAGCCGTTGCGCATGAGGTTGACCAGTACCTGCTGTATCTGCACGCGGTCGAAGGGCACGAGCCTCAGCCCGCTCTCGCCCTCGATGTCCATTCGGATGCGCTGGCGCGATGCCTGTTCTGCGAGCAGATCGCGTGCTTCCCTGACGACGGCGCCAAGCTCGGTACTGTCCCGCTTGTCCGTCGATTGTTTGAACAGCGCACGGATGCGGCTAACGACATCGGCGGCCGAAGTTGCGCTTTGAACGATTCGCTCCAGTGTCTTTTGAGCTCGTTCGATGTTCGGCGGCACCGCCGTCAGCCAACGCTGACAGGCGCTCGAATAATTCATCACCGCCGAAAGCGGCTGGTTCACCTCATGCGCGATCGAGGCTGACAGTTCGGCGAGGCTTGCCGCCTGGTTCGCCCGGGAGAGATTTTCCTGGACGCGGCTCAATTCTTCCTGTGCATGGACCTGATCCTGGATGTCCAGGCAGATGCCGTTCCACTGCACGATCGTGCCTTCGGCATTGCACATAGCCGAGGCTCTGGTCTCGACCCAGCGGTACACGCCATCGAAGCGCCGCAAGCGATGTCTCAGCGCATAGGGCTGACCAGTGGAGAGCGAATGGCTGTAGTGCTCCTTCACGGTCGCCAGATCATCGGGGTGGATCACGGCATCGAGCGTACCGTCCAGCCGGGATTTTCCCAGATTGTCGGTGTCCTCGAGGTTGAAGCCGAGGTATTGGCGAAGCCGCTTGCTTCGATATATCGGCTTGCCGTCCGGCAAGGCGCAATAGATGAGCGCGGGCAGCGTCTCGACAAGCTGCTGAAGGCGCCGTTCGCTCTCCCGTGGCGATTCTTGGGCTTGTCCCACGTTCGGGGGATCGTCCGGGTGTATTGCCGCAAAGGAATGAGGTGCTGCGCCTGTGACGTTCTGGACAGACGGGTCGCCTGAATTCTCTGCCGGCCTCTCGCCGGGCCGCGACCGACTGTCTTCATCGATCACCGTGCCATACCAGCCAACGACTGTTTCCGTTGCATCGCGTATCGGCTGCCCCGTACTGCGTGCCCAGCCATAGCTGCCGGTCGCCCGCAACATTCGGTGCTCGACGCTGTAATGCTCGCCGGTCTGCAGGCAACGGTGCCAGGCGGCCGCAGCAGCATCGTAATCTTCCGGATGGATGACTTGCCGCCATCATAGATGCCCGCGTCGGTTGGCGAATTCAGTTCGTCGAGCGTAATGCCGAAGAATGCAAGCGCCTCCGGCGTCACATAGATGAACCTGCCAGCGGCATCCGTCGCCCATGCATTGCCCGTGATCCGCTCGACGATCTTCGCAGATTGGACGACATCGATATCGGGCGGTTTTGTCCGCCCATCATGATCTGACTTTGACGTTCCGGCGGAACTCGACATTCCTCACCCGATCCCATTGCATTCGAGATCACCGTGGTGCTCCAGAGATGGAGCACAACACAGCCCTTCCACTTGGCAGCCTATATGGGAGTTGGCTGTGATAACACCTGTTCCGAAGGATAGGGCGAGGATTCGCAACGCAAATTCAGCGCTCGAACGCGCTTAGGCTCTCAGGACGACCCGAAATTAGGCGACGCCACCTCGCAAACCCGCCATCGCCTCTCTGAAAGCCTTTCTGGACATGGAAAGTGGCGGGTTCTCAGGCGGCGGCCAGTCCTTCGCTCCTCAACGCGGCATGGACAGAGGGCCGCGCCAGGAGGCGCCCTTGGATTGCCAGTAGCGGCACCGGAATTTCGACGCCGAACATCGTGGCCCATCTCATCATCACGAACAGGTAGAAGTCCGCGACGCCGGGATGATCGCCGAACAGATAATCGTTATGCAGGTGGTCGGCGAGGTATTGAAGGCGACGGGTGATATTGGCTGCTATCTTGGCGGATTGCTCGGTGCCCGCACCGAGGAAAAGCTGCTCGAAGCCCTTGTGCACTTCAGTGGAAAGATAGGCCAGCGCTTCGAGCAGCCGAATCTGGCCGAACTCCCCTAGAACTCCCAGCCGAGGAATTTCCTTGGCGATATAGGCAAGCACAGCCACGTTCTCGGTGATTACCTCGCTGCTATCCAGCATTAATGCCGGCACGTAGCCTTTGGCCGTGATCGTGCGGAAGTCTTCACCCGACGCGGTGACCTTGGTTTTCAGATCGACCCGCTCCACCTCAAATTGCCCTTCCCCTTCGATCAGGCATATGTGACTGGCAAGGCTGCAGACTCCGGGTGCGTAGTAGAGTTTCAGGGCCATAATTTCTCTTCCTTCTGATATTCAGATTGATTGGATGGGCGTGGTTCAGGTCGTGAACATCGTCCTGATCGCTTTGAGGAACGCGGGAGCGCTGCGCTCGTGCCTGGCCGCCGCCAGTGCCAGCTCGCCGGGGTCGCCTGCACGGACCGACAACATGTCCGCTATTTCCTCGGCTATGGCGGGGCGCCCGGCAAGAAGCTGTGCAAGATTTTCCTGGTCGATTTCGTAGACAGTGACGCGCGTCAGCGCGTGCAACGTGTAGGCTTCACCCATGCCCGCAAACAGGCCCGTCTCACCGAAGAAATCCCCGGTCGAAAGGCGTTTCCTTTCGTGATCGTCGTGCAACATCGAAACGACGCCGGTTCGAATGATGCTCATCGAAGGCAGCGTCTGCCCTTGAGAGACGATAACCTCGCTCTTCTGGTATTCGCGCTCCGTGCTCGATTGGGCGAGCTTTTCCTTCTCGATTTGTGTCAGCCGGGAAAAGATCGGATTCTCTCCAATGAACTCCGACAACGTTGCCCGGGGGATGCCGGTGGGCTCGTCTCCCGGCATCGCGTTCATCATGACTATCGCCGAGGGCGGCATTGCGAACTGCAGGCCGGATGACCTGCAATGGCGATAGAACCGGTCGATCACCTCGTTCTGCGCTTTCGTCCGCAACGAAGGATTGATAACCCGGAAAAACAGATGGATTTCCAGTGCAGTAGCGTCGAGACTGGTCATCGTGACGATCGGTGGCGGTTCCCTCATGATCGCATTGCAGCCTGCCAGCACGGTCAGCATGGCCTCCTCTATGATCGAGGGCGCATGTGTCGGTACGATCCGCACGGTCATCTTGAGCAGATGCGTCTCATCCGGCCTGCTGACATTGGTCAGCTTCAGCTTGGCGAGAACGCTATTGGGCAGAACGACGATGTTGTTTGCGTTTGTCAGGATTTGCGTCGAACGCCAGGTGCTCGCGATTACCCGGCCCTCGGTACCATCCTCAAGAAGAATCCAATCCCCAAGCGTATAGGTGCGCCCGAGGTTGAGGGCCACGCCGGAAAACACATCGCCCAGGGTATTTTGAAGAGCGAGCCCGAGCGCGATTGCGATGACACCGGAGGTCGCGATCAGCGTCCCGACCGGGACCGCGAACACGAACGCAAGAGCCGAGAGCGTGACGCAAATGTAGACGACGCCGACGACGATATCCTGCAACAGGCGAGCCTCGCGCGGCCTGCCCTCCAAAACAAGGTAGATGCGGACGAAGCCGATGACGGCCCACGACAGATGAAGCCACCACAAGACCTCGGCGAGGATCACGAGAACCGCATGCGCGCTATCAACCCGCAGACCCGACGATTGACCGAGCGGAATATCCCCGAGAATGAGAACGGACGTCATGGCGGTAAAGAAGATAATCTGCACGACAAGCCGCAGATTGGAGCGCATGGAGCCTATCAGCTTCCATACGATCATTCCGGCAAGGCCGAGAACGATCAGCCAGTTCAGCGGTGCGGCGGCAATGTCAGCCAGATATGTCTGGAGCATGAGAGCGTCTTGGCTGTCAGTAGCCGATGCCGGCGATGTAATTTGCCAGCATGTGTTCCTGTAGCTGCTCCTGTTCGAAGAGCACTTTCAGCGCATCGCGGATATCGAGAACGCCGAGTGGCTTCACATCGGAACCAAGCACCGGCATGTTCTGGAGACGGTTCTCCACCATGACCTGCCACGCTGCCTGCAGATCATCTACCGGACTGCAGGAGACGATGTTTCGGCTCATCAGCGCCTCGACTGTTGCCGGCTGCTCGCTATCCGTCAGATGGCGGACGAGGTCGGATTTGCTCAGTACACCGGCGGCTTTGCCGTTTCGGGCAGTTACGATAGCAAGCCCGATACCGGGATTGGACAGCGTAACAGCCGCCGCCTGCAGGGTTGCGGCAACATCGATCACCATCAGGCGGGCCGACGTCATGGGATAGAGCTTCTCGATGCGCATGAAATCCTCCTGGCGGCGCTCAAAGGCCAAGCCGGGCATGTCGAAATGAGTTGAATTAAACCGTGATGGCGCCAGAGGCTGGCACCATCACGTCGCTGTCGTCAGACGGTCGGCGCCTGCTCCAGGCCGAGCCTCAGTTTGGCGAAGCCCGGCACAGTCTTGTAGGCGGCGTCGAAAGCCAGAAATCGATCCTACTTCTCGTAGTTCGTCAGGTTGGTTTCGTTCGTATCGACCACGAACACTGCGAGCAGCCGGGCACGCTCCGTCTTGCTTGCGTTCTCGCTGACGGCGTGGTGGTCGCCCGGAAACTCGGAAAAGCTCTCGCCGGCACGATAGGTGGTCACCGGCCCGCCATTGACCTGGCTGCGGATCGCCCCTTCAAGAACCGTCGCATAGATGAACGCGGAATCCGGATGCGTGTGAGCGGGCGAGGTGCCGCCGGGCGCATATTCGACGAGCACGCCCTTCATGCTCTTGCCCGGTACGTTCGGCAGCGGCTGGTCGTAAACCAGGGTCACCTTTTCATCGTTATCATCATGGGCCGCGACCGCGACCACGGAAGCAGCCACAAATGCTGCCACGCAGAGAAGTGTCTTGATCATATTCCATCTCCTTCTTGAGCAAGGGCCGCCGGCCGGACAACCGGCGAACCCGCGGAATTTCGGGAAAAGCCGCTTACCTCCGGGCGGCCGGCGATTTCAGCCAGTCGTCGAAGCGGATTCCGCCGAGGCGAGCATCGGTATCGGGAACCAACGTGTGCTGATCGATCTCGACCTCGAAGTAGCGGGCATAGGGATCGGCGATGATCGTGCGCGGATCGTTGTTGGCCTTCAGGTAACGGGCGACGAATTCATTCATCGGCCCACGTTCCGGACCGGCGATCTCGATCATGCCGTTCAGTGGCTCCGACACCGCCACATCGGCCATGGCATCGGCAACGTTGTCGGCGGCGATCGGCTGGAATGCGCCCGTAGGTACGCGGACATTCGTTCCTTCGGTGGCCGATTGCGCGATCGCCCCCACGAACTCGAAAAACTGCGTCGCATGGACGATCGTGTAATGAATGCCGGAATTGCGGATGTGTTCTTCCTGACGCAGCTTGGCACGGAAATAGCCCATGGACTGCATACGATCGGTGCCGACCACCGATAGCGCCACGTGATGGCGAACGCCCGCCATCTTTTCCGCCGCAAAAAGGTTGCGTCCGGCTGCCTCGAAGAAGTCCATGGCGGCCTTTTCCTCGAAGGACGGCGAATTGGCGAGGTCGATCACCACCTCAGCGCCAGCAAGCGCTTTGTTAAGCCCCTCACCGGTAACGGTATTGACGCCGGAATTTGGCGAAGCCGGCAGCACATCATGCCCTTTCTTGCGAAGCCGTTCGACGGTCTTCGAACCGATTAGGCCGGTGCCTCCAATGACGACGATTTTCATGTCCAATCTCCCGTTCAAGTTGATATCTGAGGGTAATCACACGCCAGCATTCAGCGCCTCGCTCAGTTCGCCGACGCGGCTTCCTCGATCAACGAGGCGACTTCCCTGGGATGGGAAACCATCAGGGCGTGCGAAGCGCCCTCGATGACTACAGTCTTCACCGCATGCGAGCGCTTCGCCATGAAGTTCATGACCGCCGGCGGGATGTTGCGATCTGCGGAACCATAGATCGCGTAGGAAGGCAGCGTCTTCCACGAGGCCGCACCCGAGGGTTCGGCCAGTGCGGCCTGCGCGACCGGCCGTTGCGTGGCCGCCATCAGCCGTGCTTCCTCTTCAGAAACGTCGGCGGCAAACTGATCGTGGAAACGCTCGGGCCGGATATAGAGATCCTGTCCGCCCCCCGGCAGCGCGGTCGTGACGAGTGCTTCGCCTAGCGTGCTGCCCGGGAATTTTCCCGTAAGACTCAGGCTGGACTCGCCGGTCTCCGGCGTAAAGGCCGCGACATAAACCAGTGCCTTTACGTTAGAATTTCCATTCGCCGCCTCGGTGATGACCGGTCCGCCGTAGGAATGCCCAACCAGCACGATCGGTCCGGGAATCGAGCGGATGACGGCGGCGACGGCCGCTGCATCGTCGGCAACGCTGCGGAGCGGGTTAGCCGCAGCAAGCGCGGTATAACCATCCTTCGACAATTCGCCGATAACACCATTCCAGCTCGCCGATTCCGCAAATGCGCCATGCACGAGTACGATTGTCGGCCTTGTCTGTTGATCTGCGGCCTGACCGATCGCCCCGCAGGACATGCCGGTCGCAACAGCGAGCATCGCTGTTTTGATGATATTACGCATCCGGTCTCTCCTCTGCGTCGTCTTGACCGGGAGGAGAATGCTTCAGGCCGGGGCGGCGGCCAATCGAACATAGGCATCGGCCGTCTAGTACCAGAGTACAGGTAATGCAGATCGGATGATTAGGCGCTCTCGCCTGGACCGACTCACTGCCAATGCCCTGAGGGCCGAGGCTCTTCTTCTTTCATGGGCAATGGGCGAAATGGGGTGTAGGCCGAGAACATAGTCCGCAAGCGGATCGACCTTGAGCCGTCCCCTCGGGTCGGTTCAAAGCCGGATACTAACCAAGAATGCGAAGAATGAGGCTGTGCCGGTTGCGCCGAGACTCAGACCTGAGGCTTTTCGCGGAGACTGGAAGGCAGCGAATCCCAGGCGCGAATAAGTTCACCAATCGAAATGGTCCGCATCTTGCGCATGACATTGCTGCGGTGGAGCTTGACGGTGATCTCGCTGATACCGAGCTCGAAGGCAATCTGCTTGTTGAGCCGCCCGCGCGCAACCTCGCGAAGCACCTGCCGTTCGCGTGGCGTCAGGGTCGCAAACCGCGTTGCGTGCTGGTGGATGTTTTCAGCCTGCGCCCGCTGCTCCACATCCCGCTGGATACCGGCTACCACGGCGTCCAGCAATGTCTGATCCCGTACAGGCTTCGTCAGGAAGTCCACGGCTCCGGCCTTCATGGCTTGAACCGTCATCGGTATATCGCCGTATCCTGTCAGGAAGACGATAGGTTTCGTAACCCCGCGGGCCGAAAGTTGATGCTGCAGATCGAGCCCGCTTGCTCCCGGCATGCGGACATCGAGAACGAGGCAACCCGGTCGATCGGGTAGGCCAGCGCTAAGTAGGTCCCGCGGCGACGGAAAGCAGACGACGTCGAGGCCGACAGATTCCATAAGCTCTTGGAGGGAATTGCGAACGCCCTCGTCATCATCGACGACGAGAACCAGCGGACCATCTGCAACGGCGGCTGAGGTGGTCATCAGCTCACCTCCCGAAACCGCGGGCTGTTAACGCCACGATGCCGGTCCCGCTCGCGTTACCGACGAAGATGAATGCAAACTTCATCATCCTACATCCCCATCTGACAAAGCGACCGCATGTTCAGCCCCGCTTCGCAGCAAATTGATGTCCCGACGCGCCAACGGTTCAGGACAGTTCCGCATCATCCGCTCCCGAACCACGGCTCCGGCTTCTAGTCCTGTCCGCGAGCCATTTGCTGACATCCTCGGAAAATTCCGGAGGCGCCTTGCGATCGAAGACGCCGGCGATATCGGCCAGCGTCTGACTCTCCAACGAATCTCGCATCGCCTTCTCTGCACGCAGCATCACGGCATGGATCGCACAGACGCCCTTCGTTGCCCATGACGGCGGTCGTTCACGGAACACAGCACAGCGACCGCGAATCTCCTGGCAATCGAACAAAGGTTTCCTGCCTTCGATCGCATCCACGACCGCCAAAACGGTAATGTCCTCCGGTCGCCTTGCGAGCAGATAACCACCTTTAATTCCCTCGGACGCGGACACGATCCCCGCCTTCTCCAGCTTCGGAAATATCTTCGCCAAGAAGCTCGGGGAAATCCCCTGAAAATCGGCCAGATCGCGACTGCTCAACGGTGCGCCGGGCGAACCCGCTAGCCACAGGAGACAATGTAACCCGTATTCCACACCTGCCGTCATATGCGCCATAACACGGACTATAATTGTCCGCGTTATAAATGACAAGCGCCAATTTGAAGCGTGTGAGGCAGCGCGCTTCTCAGCGGTATGACCGCCATCGAGGGTCCTAAATCGGAAGGCACAAAATCACTCGCGTGCCCGTACCGAGTCTGCTTTTGACCGTGACATGCCCGCCGATATCCTCCACGAATCGTTTCACGACCGGCAGACCAAAGCCGCCGAGACCTGTTGCTCTCGTCGTGAAAAACGGCTCAAAGGCACGCTGCAGCGTGTCCTGGCTCATGCCGACGCCTTCGTCCATGACCTCTATCTCGACGGCCACGGTGTGTCCGCTCTTCGTGATAGGTCGGGCGGCAAGGGAGATCGTCCCACCGCCCGGCATCGCATCACGTGCATTGGTGAGCAGGTTCATGATTGCTCCCTGCAGATTGATTCGGCTGCAGGTCAGCGCCGGCAAGTCCGGCTCAATTTGCAGGTCGAGCCGAATTTCCGGCTGCGAGATATTTTCAACCAGCGCCCTAAGCTCCATTAGGCAGACAGCTACTCGGACAGTTTCCAAAGGCGTCCCGCCCTCACGCACCAGACGCAAAGTCTGCTCGACAAGGGTTCCGGCACGGCCAAGGGACATTCTGGCGCAGGCGACGATCGGCGGCAGGCTCGGATCGCCCTCCACTTGAGGGTTGCGCGACAGAATGTTCAGCGCCGATGCCGCAACCTGGATAAGGTTGCCCAGATCGTGGACCGCGCTGGGCAACACGTCTTGCAGATTGTCGGCCCTCGCCGCTTTGGCAGCGGAAAGGGGACGGGACCTCCGTCACGACCCATTTGCTTTTGTCGTTGAGGCGCGAGGTGCGGCGTTCGGTCTCGGGGTTCTTGCGGTAGTTCTGCTTGTTCCAGACGATTCGGCCGACATAGAGCTCGTTGTGGAGAATGCCGGTCTGGCGCTTGCCATCTCCGCGGATCGTGTCGTCGCGCCAGCACTTGTGCTGCGGCGCGGGAACGCCACGGGCGTTGAGGCTCTGGGCGATCGCCGCCGGACTGACCCCATTGGCATACTGCTCGAAAATCCAGCGTACGATCTCGGCTTCGGCCGGCTCGATCTCACGCAAACCCCTGATCCGGTCGCCGTTGGCGTCGCGCTGCTGGCCAAGCCGATAACCGTAGCAGAGGCGGGTCGTTGCCTTGCCCTTGCGCGCCGCCGTCTTCATACCTTCCCGGGTACGGTAGCGAATTTGTTCCACCAGTTCGTGGCTGAGTGTCGAGCGCAGATGCAGTTCCATGTTGCTCACGGGCTGACCGGCCTGGACTGTTCAGATTGTGGTGTCATGGTAGGCGAGATCCTTGAGGATCTTGGAGCTGTGCTCGACGTCGCGGAAGAGCCGGTCGACGGTTACGCACAGGACCACATCGATCCGCTCACGCTTTACATGCGCGAGAAGCTGCTGGATGCCGGGTCGGGAGGTAAACGAGGTTCCGCCGATTGCGGAGTCAGAATAGATCTCGACCAGCTTCCAGCCCCTGTCGGCGACAAACGTCTTGCCGAGTTCGATCTGTCTTTCGATCGGCACCTCGTTCTGGCGATCGGTCACGCTACGCGCATAGAACAGTACTCGCTTGGTCATCCTGGTCTCTTCATTCGAGATGAAATTTGGGGAACATGGTAGCGGCGGCGCGGGGCTTGAGAGCCCCCGCCTGGCTGCCAGGCCATCATGGCCCGGCGGTCGGAGTGCCGGTCAGCGCGTCAGGAAATCCGTCGCCAGCCAATGGGCGGTGGTTTCCATCTGGGCGATATACTCGGGCAGGAGGTTGTCCAGCGTGCCAGCGGTGGTCTTGCCGGTGTGTAGATGATGTCGCAGACGCGCAGGGCAATACGGATGCGCATCGCCGCAACGGCGAATGCGATAATGATGGCCGGTGTGCCGTGCAGACCCGGATGGCGAGCCTTGAGCATGAGGTCACGCTTGACCTGCGCCCAGAACCGGCTTCTGTTTGGGGGCCTTACGCGACAGAGCCACCGTCTCCGCATCGATGGTCATATAGACCGGCTCAGCAAGGACATGGCAGCCATCGATCATGGCTGCCGGTGCCTTATCGAACACGCCGGAAAGGTGATCGAGGAGGTCCACCACCTCCACGGAGAAACCCTCGGGGTCGGACGAGAAGCCAAAGGCTTCCGACAGTGACAGCAACGGGCGCTGGAAGAAGGACAAACCGTCAGGTGCCGAAGTGATCCAGCCGGGGATCCTGCCGACACCCGCCGAACTCGGCAGCAGGTCACCGGTGACCGTCGAGACCCTTTCCGGATACGACAAGGCGAAGGATTGGGCGCTCGATCTCAAAGCGGACCTGGACGATTACCGCGGCAGCATCCTCACCTGGTCGGAGATGAGCACCAAGCTGTTGCTGTCCGGCCCCGCCCAGGAGATGCGGCAGATCCTACGCTATCATGGCCAAGGGACGCTACGGCTGCTCCAACCAGAAGACCATTCTGCGCAAGAACCTGGAGGATCAGGTTCTGTCCTGCCTCCCCGCCGCGTTCTTCGGCGTGGGCGTATTCGACGACGTCGCCGGACAGGCGCGCCGCAACCTCGCAGCGTCCGTCAAGAATGAACCCGACGAGCGCCAGCGCATTTCGGAGGAATTGAAGGCGGTAGAGCAGGAACAGCGCCAGATCATCCGGCAGATCAGCGATCGTGCGGCCGAGGGCCGCCCTCGTCTGGCAGCACTCGATGATATGCTCGACGGGCTCGAAGAGCCTCGTGCCGGCCTCGGGGCGCGGCTGAGGCAAGCACCGACCGAGGAGGATTTCGGGGAGAAGATCAGGAAGCTGAATGCGGGTTTCGGTAATTCGCGGACAGGGATTCCATTAAATCCCGGACAGCGATTTCACTAAATCCGGGACAGCATTTCCGCTAATTCGCGGACAGCGATTCCGGTAAATCCCGGACAGTCTTTCGGGATAAAGAGATCGACTTTCGCACGCGCCGTTTTGCCATTCTGGACCTCGATTTGAACGAGGGGCTGATGAATGGCGAGACGGAAGCAGGCGAGACTTACTGACGTGAAGGACATTCGATCGATATTGCGACTGACGTACGAACAGGGGCTTTCGGTTCGTGCGATATCGGAACGGCTGAAGATCAGCAAAACGACCATTTCGACCTACCTGCTGCGGGCGCGTGAGGCCGGGCTGACAGGCTGGCCGTTGCCGCCTGGGCTGGACGATGATGGCATTCTGCAGCGCCGCCTGTTCCATCGTCGCGGCCGTCCGCCCCAGGACATGCACGAACCCGACTGGGGCAAGATCGCCAGTGAATTGAAGCGGAAGGGCGTGACACTGACGCTGTTGTGGCAGGAATATCGCGAACGGCACCCCAACGGTTACGGATACACGTGGTTCTGCGAGCGGTTCGCCGCTTTCGAACAGCGCGCCAACGCCACCTTCCGCAATCGCCACACAGCCGGCGCGGCGATGCAGACCGACTACGCCGGCCAAACCGTCCCGGTGATCGATCCGGTGACGGGCGAAATCCGGCTGGCGCAGATCTTCGTCGCGGTTCTGCCAGCCTCCTTGTACACCTTCGCCTATGCAAGCTTCACTCAACGGTTGCCGGACTGGATCGAGGGTCAGCAGCGGGCGCTGGGTTTCTTCGGTGGTGTGACGAAAGCCATCGTCTGCGACAACCTCAAGGCCGGCGTTGCCAAGCCCTTGTGGTTCGAGCCGACCATCAACGCCACTTTTGCGGCATTCGCCGAGCATTACGACACGACGATCCTGCCGACCCGTCCGAAACGGCCGAAGGACAAGGCTAAGGTCGAAGGCAGCGTTCTCATCGTCGAGCGCTGGATCCTGGCGCGGCTGAGAAACGACCGTTTCTTCAGCCTTGTCGATCTCAACGTGCGGATCAGCCAGCTTCTCGACGATCTCAATAGCCGGCCGATGCGCCGGGTTGGCAAATCCCGGCGGCAGCTCTTCGAGGAGATCGAGCAAGACGCGCTTGCGCCCTTGCCGGCAACGCCATTCGAATACTCCGAATGGAAGTCGGCAAAGGTTCATCCCGACTACCATGTCGAGGTCGACAAGGCCTTCTATTCCGTGCCGCACCGCCTGATCGGCCGCAAGGTCAATGTCCGGCTTACAAGCCGGATCGTCGAGATCTTCCATGATCACCAACGCGTCGCCAGCCACCGCCGGACGTCGCAGCGGGGCGGTCATGTCACCGTCAACGAGCACATGCCGAAGACACATCAGCATTATGCCAACACGACACCTGCGAGCCTCATCAAGCAAGCTGCAAAGATTGGCCGCAACGCTGCAATCCTGATCGAGCGGCTGATGCGCGATAGACCTCATCCTCAGCAAGGATACCGCGCCGCTCAAGGCGTTCTATCGCTTGCGCGCCGGTACGGCCCCGAGCGTCTGGAAGCGGCGTGCGATCGGGCACTGACGATCAATGCGCTCAGCTATTCCTCCGTCAGCACCATCCTCAAATCCGGTCTCGATCAGACCCCGCCTGGTGTTGAGCCGGTCAAGCCCACCCCGGTGCATGGCAACATCCGCGGCAGCTCCTATTACCAGTGAAGAAAGGAAGATACTCACATGCTCACACATCCAACCCTCGACCAGATGCATGCGCTCGGCCTATCCGGCATGGCGGCAGCATATCGCGACCTTGCCAATCAAACTGAGGGCATCGATCTCAACCGTGATGAATGGCTCGGCCTGATGCTCGATCGGGAGATGGCCGTGCGCGGCGACAAGCGCCTGACCAACCGGCTTGCAATCGCCAAACTGCGTTTCCCCGACGCTTGCATCGAGAATATCGACTTCGCCGCCCATCGCGGCCTCGACCGCCGACAGCTCCTCTCGCTTGCCCAAGGCGAATGGCTCAAAGCCCATGAGCACTTGATCCTGACCGGACAAACGGGAACGGGCAAAACCTGGCTCGCCTGCGCCATCGGACGGCAGGCGGCCCGCCTCGATTATTCCGTTCTCTATGTCCGCATGCCCCGTCTCTTCGAGGATTTGGCGCTGGCGCGCCTCGACGGGCGGTTTCCCCGATTGGTCGACAAGCTCGCGCGTGTTCAATTGCTCATCCTTGATGACTGGGGAACCCACGCGCTCAGCGATCAGCAGCGGCTCGATCTCCTGGAAATCTTCGAAGAGCGCTACCGCCGGAAATCCACTCTGATCACTGCCCAGCTTCCCGTCGCGCAGTGGCACGAGATGATCGGCGAACCAACGATCGCTGACGCCATCCTCGATCGTATCGTCCATAACGCCCATCGAATTGCGCTCGAGGGAGACAGCATGAGGAAGCAAAAACCAAGACCGCTCTTGACCGAAGCGCAAAACGCCGAAATCAATAACCAATGACATCAACCAGGCGAACGAAAGTCGATCCCGCCAGACTGTCCGCGATTTAGTGAAACGACTGTCCGGGATTTACCGGAATCGATGTCCCGTTAATCCGAAATCCGCAAGCTGAAGGCGGAAGTGAGCCCGCAGGCCGTCGAGCTGATCATCAACTCCGCCTTCTATTAAATGCGCGAGCACGCCGATACAGAGACGAAGCAGCCCTTCATCAACATCGTGCACCAGTTCGTCCAGAAGGTCGTCATCGGCAACACCCCGGGTTACCAGCCCGCATCCTTAGAAGTCCACGGCCGGATCGCCTCGACCCTTGCCGCCATGGAAGCCGCGACGATCATGAAGAAGCAGTCCGATGCCTTGAAGCGGTACGATTATCTGGAAAAGCTTCTCGCCAGCGAGCTTGATACGGCGCAGAAACAAAAAAGCTCCTCGACGCTTACGCGGAGGAGCTTTCTGTGAAGCGACTTGAATGGGCAAATATTCAAATTTCAGTGGTTGCGGGGGCAGGATTTGAACCTGCGGCCTTCAGGTTATGAGCCTGACGAGCTACCGGGCTGCTCCACCCCGCGCCAAGCGTAAATCCCTTTGGGATTTATCGCGGTGATGTAAGCGCGAAGCG